>NZ_LT629770.1:3229284-3552213 GCF_900105335.1 Microbacterium paraoxydans
CAGACCGTCACGGTGAACAACCCCGGCTCGGTCAACGAGACCACCGCGGTCGCGACCGAGGCTCTTCCCTCTGTCGTGACCATCGAAGTCGCCGGCTCCCAGGAGGCCGGCAGCGGCTCGGGCGTCATCATCAGCAAGGACGGCTACGTCCTCACCAACACGCACGTCGTCACGCTCGGCGGGGCGGCGGCGGACCCGACGATCCGGGTCACGACCTCCGATGGCCGCATCTACGAGGCGACCGTGGTCGGCACCGACCCCATCTACGATCTCGCGGTGATCAAGCTCACCGACGCCGAGGGCCTGACCCCGATCAAGTTCGCAGACTCGTCGAAGCTGAACGTCGGCGACACCGCCGTAGCTCTCGGCGCCCCGCTGGGACTGGCGAACTCGGTCACCACCGGCATCGTGAGCGCACTGAACCGCAGCATCCAGATCGCCTCCTCCGCTCTGCCGGACTCCTCGTCCGAGGATGCCCCGCAGGAGCAGGCGCCGGAGGACGGCCAGGGCGAGGGGCCGTTCCAGTTCGATCTCCCCGGCAACAGCGGGCAGCAGGCCACCGAGTCGATCTCGATCGCGGTGATCCAGACGGACGCGGCGATCAACCACGGCAACTCGGGTGGGGCCCTCGTCAACAGCAAGGGCGAGCTGATCGGCATCAACGTCGCGATCGCGAGCTCGGGCAGCTCCGAGGAGTCGGGCTCGATCGGCATCGGCTTCGCCATCCCGTCCAACATCGCCGAGCGCGTCGCGGACGAGATCATCGCCGACGGCGCGGCCACCCACGGCCTGCTGGGCGCGTCGGTCCGCGACGCCTCCGGTGTCGAGGGCGCGACCGAGGCCGGTGCGTACATCGCCGAGGTCACCGACGGGGGTGCGGCCGCGGCTGCCGGCCTCCAGGCCGGCGACGTCGTGACGAGCTTCAACGGGGTGCCCATCACGAGCGCGACCGACCTGACCGCGCAGGTGCGCGCGGCGGCGGCCGACAGCAAGGCCGACGTGACCTACGTCCGCAACGGCAAGCAGAGTGAGATCGAGGTGACGCTCGGCACGCTCGCCGGCTGATCCCGACGGTCAGAGAAGGACGCCACCCGCGCGATAGGCTCGCCGGGTGGCGTCCTTCTCTTTCGGCACCGGCAACGCGGCCAAGCTGCTCCGGATCCCGCTGTACGCCCTCGGTCGTCTCGGCACCCTCGTCGTGCCGCGCGGTCGGCGCTGGGTCTTCGGATGCGGCGCCGGCGTCGGCGATGGTGCTCTGGCTTTGCAGCGGTATGCGGCAGGGGAGGGGCATGACACCCTCTGGCTGACCGGATCGGCGCGCGAAGCGGCCGACGCCGAGGCCCTCGGCCTGCGGACCGTCCCGCGGGGCGGGCTCCGCGGATGGTGGGCGACCGCGCGCGCCGGCGTGCTGATCGTGACGCACGGCCTCGGCGACGTGAACCGCTACGGCAGCGGTGGCGCCTTCGTCGTGCAGCTCTGGCACGGCATCCCGCTCAAGCGCATCGGCCTCGACTCGCCGGCCACCACGCAGGTGCCCGCCGTCCCCGGCGCCCCGATCCTCCGGCGCCTCGTCGGGCTGCTGTACCGCGGCGCCGCGCGGCGGATCCGCGTGCTCCCCGCCGCCTCGCACCGGGCCAGGGCGCGCCTCGAGTCCGCGTTCGGGCTGAGCGACGACCGGGTCGTGGTCACGGGGGAGCCGCGCGTCGATGTGCTCTCCCTCGGCACGCCCCAGGAACGCCGCGCGCATGCACGGGCCCTGCTCGTGGAGGCCGTGGGCGCGATCGGCGACGCCCGACGACTGGTCCTCTACGCGCCGACGTGGCGGGACGGCGCCCCCGACCCCTCCGTGCCGACGGCCGAGGAATGGATGCAGATCATCCGGGTGCTGGAGGAGCACGACGCCGTCCTCCTCGTGCGTTCGCATCCGCTCGGTGACGGCAGCTACACGCCGCCGCTGCCGACGGCGCGAGTGCGCGCGCTGCCCAGCACGGTCGTCAGCGACGTCACTCCGGTGCTGGCCGCGGTCGACGTCCTCATCACCGACTACTCCTCGCTCGCCTACGACGTGGGACTCCTCGACATGCCGGTCGTCTTCCTCGCACCCGATGTGAGGGAGTACGCCCGCACCCGCGGCTTCTACGGGCGCTTCGAGGAGGTCGCCGCTTCAGGCGTCGCGACGGGATGGGAGGCGGCGCTCGTCCGGCTGGCGTCGCTTCTCGGCGACCCCGCCGCGTTCGACGAGGTTGCCCGACGTTCCGCTACGCTCAGCGCGGAGATGCACGCGTTCCGTGATGGTCAGAACACTCGTCGGGTATACCGGACGATCCGCGCGCGGGGGATCCCCGCGCCGAAGGGAGCAGCATGACGACGGCCCGCATCGATGACACGGCACAGGCGCTGGTCATCGCAGGGACCGGGCAGCGTCCGGAGAGTGCCGAGCTCGCCGGACCGCGGGCGCGGGTGGAGGCCCGCGTCACCGGCGGGGGGAAGACCTGGAAGGCGACGTTCGCGCTCCGCGCATCCCGGTGGGGTGGCCCGGAGCTGCCCCTGCCATCAGGCGAGTACGAGCTGCGCATCGGCGGCGCCGATCTGTCGGAGCTGCGTCTCGCGCCGGTCGTGCTCCCGGGAGTGCGGATCGCCGTCGATGGTGCGGTCGTCCGCATCGCGGCACCCGTCGATCCCGTGTATGACACGGCAGAAGGGCGCTCGACGCTCGAGGAGCGCTATGTGGCGCAGACCGGCGGGACGGAGAACGCCGTGTTCTTCGAGAGCTTCTACGGCCGAAGCGTCGGGTGCAACCCCCGCGCCATCGATCGGGAGCTGGCGCGGCGTGCTCCGCAGGTGCGCCGGTACTGGAGCGTCGCCGATCTCTCGGTCGAGGTGCCGGACGGCGCGATAGCGGTCATCGAGGGCAGCCCGGAATGGTGGCGCGCCCGCGGTGCTGCTCGACTGCTCATCGTGAACGACTGGCTGCGCCGTCGCTTCGCGCGCAAGCCCGGACAGAAGGTGCTGCAGACCTGGCACGGCACGCCCCTCAAGCGTCTGGCGCTGCACCGCCCGGGGTTCGACCCCCGGCGGATGGCGGCGGTGGTCAAGGAGTCCCGGCGGTGGGACGTGCTGCTGGCGCAGAACACCTACTCCGCGCGCATCCTCCGCAAGGCCTACGCGTTCTTCGGGCGGCCGATCTGGGTCGACGGCTACCCCCGCAACGATGCGCTGCGCACCGGGGATCCGGTCGCCGTGCGCGCGGCGCTCGGCATCGGCGCCGACGAACGCGTGCTGCTCTACGCCCCGACGTGGCGTGACGACCGTGCGGAGATGGTCGACTTCGTCGATCCGGAACTCCTGGCGCGGCAGACCAACGCCGTCGTGCTCGTGCGCGGTCACTCGCGCACGCTGGGGGAGGGCAGGGACCGTGCCGGCGCGCGGGTGATCGACGTGACGGGATACCCCGAGACGTCGCAGCTCCTGCTCGCCGCCGACGCCCTCGTCACGGACTACTCCTCCGTCATGTTCGACTTCTCGGTGACCGGCAAGCCGATGTACTTCCTCGTGCCCGACCTCGACCACTATCGCGGTCAGCTCCGCGGGTTCTACTTCGATCTCGCGGAACGCGCGCCGGGCCCGCTGGTCCGTACGCAGGACGAGCTCGTGGCCGCGCTGGACGACCAGGGGCACCGGGAACGGTACGCGGAACGCTATGCCGCGTGGCAGCGGCAGTTCAACGCGCTCGACGACGGCCGGGCCGCGCAGCGGGTGGTCGACCGGATCCTCGACCTCGGATTCGTCACCCCGTAGCCGTCCGCGTTCAGGGCAGGGGAGTGTTCCGCGTGCCGAGCCGCGATGCGTCCACCGTGTCGCCGGCTCCGCGCAGCACGCCGCCGAGGAAGCCGAGGCCCCACGAGAGGTGCATCGTGGGCAGCACGAGGAGCGTCCACAGGCGTTGCCGCAGGCCACCCCCGCCCGGCGAGAGAGCCACGCCGACCACGAGCAGGACGTAGAGCGCGAGCGGGACGTAGACCAGGCCAGAGGCGATGAGCGAGGCGGTGCCGGACACCGCGCCGGTGAGCTGCAGGATGCCGAGGACGACGGCGAGCACGACGAACAGCAGGAGCACCGGCGGGGCGAAGTAGCGCAGACCGTTGCGGCGGCCGAAGCGGCGCACCAGCTCCCCTCGCCAGGCACCGGTCGCGCGGAACTGTCTGGCCAGTCGCAGCCAGCTCTCCCGCGGCCAGTAGGTCACCGACAGCTCGGGATCGAACCACACCCGGTGGCCGGCCTGACGGATGCGCAGGTTCAGCTCCCAGTCCTCGCCGCGGCGGATCGTCTCGTCGAACAAGCCGACCTCATCGAGGACCTCCCGCCGCATCACGCCGAGGTAGGCGGATTCCGCCTCGCCCTCGACGCGGCCGCCGTGATACGCGCCGCCGCCCAGGCCGACGGGGGAGTTGTACAACCGGGCGACGGCCTTCTGGAAGGGAGTCCGACCCTCGGCGTGCATCACGCCGCCGACGTTGGCCGCCCCCGTGCGCTGCAGCGTCTGCAGGGCACGGGCCGCGTAGCCGGGGGCGAGCTCGGAGTGCGCATCGACCCGGATGACGGTGGGGTAGCGGCTGGCCCGGATCGCGGCGTTGAGTCCGACCGGGATGTGCGCGGCGGGGTTGTCCACGAGGCGTATCCGGTCGTCGGCAGCGGCCAGTCGGCGGGCGAGGGCCGTGGTGCCGTCCGACGACGGTCCCAGCGCGAGGACGAGCTCGGCCGGAACCCCGACCTCCTGAGCGAGCACCGACGCGACCGCGTGCTCCAGGTAGGCGCGTTCGTTGAGCACCGGCATCACGAAGGACACCCCGGTGACGGGGGCGGGGGATCCGTTGGCTGGCACACGTCGATCATGTCACGCCGCTCCTGCCCCGCTCTCCCAGGCAGAGCGCGGTCGTCGCGGCTCAGCGGGGGCCGCGAGCGGACGAACTATCCTGGAGGGATGGGTGCACTGTCTGACGCGAAGAAGGCCTACCGTCTCCTGCGGCGGGCGCTCGCTTCGCGCTCCGCGGTGCAGCGTGTCCGCCGCCGGCTGGCGGATCAGGCGCCATACCCGGCAGATCACTTCCGGGTCGCCGTGTACTTCGCCGACGGCGCGGTCAACATGTACCAGATGCGGCAGTGGTACCGCCCGCTGGCCGCGCTCGCCGAGCGGTGGCCCGTGGTGGTCCTCGCGCGCCAGGCGACCGGCGCGGAGAAGCTGCTGGAGGAGGACGGCCCGCCCGTCGCGTTCGTGCCGAAGGTGCGCGACCTCGAGCGATTCCTCGCCACACAGGACATCCGGGTGGTCCTCTACGTGAATCAGAACACCCGTAACTTCCAGATGTTCCGGTACGGCCGTCGCTGGCATGTGTTCATCAACCACGGCGAGTCCGACAAGATGTACATGACCACGAATCAGTACAAGGCCTATGACTACGCCTTCGTCGCCGGTCAGGCGGCCAGGGATCGGCTGTCGCGGACGCTGTGGGACTACGACGTGGAGAGCCGGACCATCGAGATCGGACGCCCCCAGGCGGACCACTACTCCGGCTCGCTCCCGTATACGCCGGACGACCGTCTCGTCGTCCTCTACGCCCCGACGTGGGAAGGCGATCGTCCCAGCGCGCATTACGGCTCCATCGCCTCGCACGGCGAGCGCCTGGTGGCGCGACTGCTCGCGACGGGCGAGCACCGGGTCATCTACCGCCCGCACCCGCGCAGCGGTGTCGTCGACGAGGCCTACGGGGCGGCGCATCGCCGCATCGTCGCGGCCATCGCCGCCGCGAACGCCGCCGACCCGACCGCGCAGCACGTGTACGACGACGGCCCCGAGCTCGGCTGGCAGCTCGCCGCCGCCGACGTCGCCGTCGTGGACATCTCGGCCATGGTGTACGACCGCCTCGCGGCGGGAAAGCCGCTCATGATCACGCGCCCGGTCGACGAAGAGGCCGCCGTCGACACCACCGGCTACCTCTCCGACTGCGAATGGCTGTCCGCGGAGGCGGCGGACGACATCGTCGCCGAGGTCGAGCGCGTACGGGAGGACGAAGCGGCCGTCGCGCGCCTGCAGATGTGGGTGCGCCACTACTTCGGTGACACGACCCCCGGCGTGGCGACGCAGAAGTTCCACGCCGCCGTCGACCGGCTCATGGGGGAGTGGGAGCGGTGGCGCGACCGGGAGATCGGTGCCGTCCGCGGTGATGCGGACGATGACGACGACGAGGCCGACGACGAGGACGCATGAGCAGCGACTTCCCGCGCTCCGCTGCGCTCCTACCACGTCTCGAGGTCGTCGACGCGACCGGCTCGACGAACGCCGACCTCCGGGGAAACGCGGACGACGCCGACGCCTGGCCGCACCTCTCGGTCCTCCTGACCCGGCACCAGACGGCCGGACGGGGGCGGCTGGATCGCCGGTGGATCGCCCCGGCGGGTTCGGCGCTCGCGGTGAGCGTCCTCCTCCGCGATCTGCCTGCCGAGCCGGCAGCGCGAGGCTGGATCCCGCTCGCCGCCGGGGCGGCCATGGCCGAGGCCGTCGCCGCACAGCTTCCTGAGGCCACCGTCGTCCTCAAGTGGCCGAACGACGTCCTCGTCGACGGCCGGAAGATCTGCGGCATCCTCGCCGAGGCGACGCCGACGGCCGTGATCGTCGGGGCGGGCGTCAACACCGCCATGACCGCGACCCAGCTTCCGGTTCCCACGGCCACCTCCTTCGCGGTACAGGGGGTCGTCGTCGACGAGGACGAGCTGCTCCGTTCCTACGTGTCGGCGCTCGACGGCCACCTCCGCGCGCTCGCCGCGGCGGACGACGCGACCGCGAGCGGTCTGCATGCGGCGGTGACCGCGCGGTGCGCGACGGTCGGACAAGCCGTGCGCGTCTCGCTCCCCGCCGGGTCCCTGCTCGAGGGCGTGGCCGTCGGCATCGACGACGAGGGGCGTCTGCTCGTCGCGGCGGAGGGGACGGTGCACGCGGTCTCCGCGGGTGACGTCGTGCACGTCCGGCCCGCGTGACGCGGGGACACGCCGTCCCGCGGACGGTGTTGTCGGCGATCGCGGGCACAATGGGGGTGTGACCCAGCCCGTGACGCTCGGCGGACGCCCGCTGATGCCGCCGCCCGGCACTCCCGCCGAGGAGCTGCTCATCGCGCGCTTCCGCGGCCACGCTCGCCGGCTCTTCTGGTCGGCGCTCGTGCTCATCGCCGCCTTCGGGGCCACCGCCTACTTCTACGGCAACCTTCCGGCCGGGTTCGAGGACTGGATGCTGCTCGCCGCCGCCGGAGTCGTCGTCCTCGTCGCCGTCGTGATCCCCTTCATCGTCTGGTACTCGCGGACGACGACGATCACGACCCGACGTGTCATCGCAGTCCAGGGCTTGGGCGCGCGCAACCGCCGCGAGATGTCGCATGCCCGCGGCTATACGATCGGTGTCCGCCGGGGTCCGCTGCAGCGGATGTGGGGCTGCGGGACCATCACGCTCTCGAACGGCGTGGACGCACCTCTCCGTCTCGTGAACGTCCCGAACGTCACCCTCGTGCACGAGACCCTCGCAGATCAGATCGAGGTCGGGCAGATCCTCGCCCATCGCGACGCGCAGGCGAGCGGCGACGAGATCGCCTGAGCGCGAACTCACGGCCGCCTCGCGGCCCGTTCGCTTCGCCGTTCCCCGGACCGGTGAGCGTGCGGAAGAATGGGCATGACGAATGGAGGCGGCACATGGCGCTGCGTGTGGGCGTGATCGGCGGAGGACAGCTGGCACGGATGATGATCGCTCCGGCGGTCGAGCTCGGTCTCGAACTGCGGGTGCTCGCCGAGGAGGAGGGCATGGCCGCGGGCCTGGCCGCCACAGCGGTCGGCGACTACCGGGACCTCGACACCGTGCGCGCCTTCGCCGCCGACGTCGACGTCCTCACCTTCGACCACGAGCATGTGCCGCAGGAAGTGCTCCGCGCCCTCGTCGCCGAGGGGATCGCGGTGCATCCCGGACCGGATGCCCTCCAGTTCGCCCAGGACAAGCTCGTCATGCGCGCCCGCTTGGCGGAGCTCGGCGTGCCGCAGCCGGAGTGGGCGCCGGTCCGTTCCGCCGATGACCTGCAGCGCTTCCTCGACGAGCACGACGGTGCCGCGGTGGTCAAGACGCCGCGGGGCGGGTACGACGGCAAGGGCGTGCGGGTCGTGCGCTCCGGTGCCGAGGCGCAGGACTGGCTCGATGCGCTCGAGGGCTCCGACGCCCTGCTCGCCGAGGAGCTCGTCCCCTTCGTCCGTGAGCTCGCCCAGCAGGTCGCGCGCCGACCCGGAGGAGAGATGATCCCGTATCCGGTCGTCGAGACCGTGCAACGCGATGGCGTCTGCGCCGAGGTGATCGCCCCGGCGCCCGCGGCGACCGAGCGTCTCGCCGAGGTCGCCGAGGACATCGGTCGTCGCATCGCGGAGGGTCTCGGCGTGACCGGGATGCTCGCGGTCGAGCTCTTCGAGACGGACGACGAGCGCATCCTCGTGAACGAGCTCGCGATGCGTCCGCACAACAGCGGACACTGGAGCCAGGACGGCGCCGTCACCGGGCAGTTCGAGCAGCACCTGCGTGCCGTGGCGGACCTGCCGCTGGGGGACACTCGACCTCGTGCGTCCTGGGCGGTCATGGTGAACATCCTCGGAGGGCCCGCAGAGGGCACGCTGGGGGACCGTTTCGAGGCGGCGATGGCCGCGCACCCGGACGCCAAGATCCACACGTACGGCAAGGCACCGCGCCCCGGTCGTAAGGTGGGCCACGTCAACGTCGCCGGGGACGATCTCGACGACGCGGTGTACGTGGCCAGGGCCGCCGCGGCCGCTTTCGTCTGAGTATTCCCGCGGCGGCGCACGGGAAAAGACGTGTGCCGCTCGGGTGTTCTCCCAGCGCGAGACCGTAGCCTGATCTGGTGACCGAGCCACTGCACTCCTCCGCCGTCCCTCTGGTCGGCGTCGTCATGGGATCCGACTCCGACTGGCGCGTCATGAGCGACGCGTCCCAGGCGCTCACCGATTTCGGGATCCCGCACGAGGTCGAGGTCGTCTCGGCCCACCGCACGCCGGACAAGCTCATGTCCTATGCGCGGGAAGCCCGGGCTCGCGGCCTGCGTGTCATCATCGCGGGCGCCGGTGGTGCCGCCCACCTTCCGGGCATGCTCGCGTCGATGACGGCACTTCCCGTCGTCGGGGTCCCGGTGCCGCTCGCATACCTGGACGGTATGGACTCGCTGCTGTCGATCGTGCAGATGCCCGCGGGTATCCCGGTCGCGACGGTGTCGATCGGCGGCGCACGCAACGCGGGTCTGCTCGCGGCCCGGATCCTCGGTGCCGCGGACGACGAGCTGGCCGACCGTGTCGAGGCGTACGCCGCCGACCTCGAGGCCCAGGTCGAGGAGAAGAACGATCGGCTGAAGGGCTCGCTGTGACCCTTGCGCCCCCGCGCGCGACGCGACGTCCGCTCATCGAGACGCGGCCGCTGCGACACCCGGATACGGCCGATGCCGGGCTCATGTCGAAACGCGCCTGGTGGCTCGTCGGTCTCAACTTCCTGCTGCCGGGGTCCGCGCAGGTCCTGGCGGGTAATCGACGGCTGGGAAGATTCGGGCTCGGCGTCACCCTGACGACGTGGTTCCTGGCCGTCGTCGCCGTCGGGCTCGTGCTGTTCGCCCGCCCCGTCTTCCTCTGGCTCACGATCGGTGGCGGGTTCGTATCGGCGGCGCTGCTCACACTCGTGCAGGTGCTGCTCGTGGGAGTCGTGGTCCTCTGGATCGTCCTCACGTTCGACACGCTCCGCCTCGTCCGCCTGGTCAGGGTCCCCGCGCCGTCGCGGTTCCTCGTGCCGGTCGTCGCGCTCGTCCTGCTGGGGCTCGTCGGAGGCGTCATGGGCTACGCGGCCACCGCGGTGGGCTCTGTGCGCGGCAGTGTCGGGGCGATCTTCGGGCAGAGCGGCCCGAGCCTCCCGCCCAGCGACGGCTACTACAACATCCTGCTGCTCGGCGCGGACAGCGGAGACGGCCGTGACTCGATGCGTTTCGACAGCATCTCCGTCGTCTCGGTCAACGCCGAGACCGGAGCAGTGACCATCACCGGAATCCCGCGTGAGCTCCCGCATGCGCCGTTCAGCGACGGCAGCCCGATGCAAGAGCTCTATCCCGAGGGCTTCCAGGGCCACGGGTCGTCCACCTGCGGCTGGAACGGGTGGATGAACCATGTCCGCAACGCCGCGGAGGTTTGCCGGGAGGACAAGGGGACCGGGCTTTATCCGGACGCGGAGGCCACGGGCTCGGCGCCGGGTATCGAGGCGACCAAGGATGCGGCGGAGGGCGTGCTCGGCATCGAGATCCCGTACTACGTCTTCGTCGACATGCACGGCTTCGCCGACCTCGTGGATGCCCTCGGCGGCGTCGACATCACCGTCACGGAGCGCCTGCCCAAGGGCGGCCCGCCGGAGGGCTGGTCCGGCACGGACGTGAACGAATGGGCGATCGGCTGGATCGAGCCCGGGCAGCAGCACATGGACGGCGACACGGCTCAGTGGTACGCCCGCTCGCGGTACACGACCAGCGACTGGGACCGCATGAAGCGGCAGCGCGAACTGCAGGAGGCGATCCTCGCCCAGTTCACTCCGCAGACCGTCCTCACCCGATTCAACGAGGTGGCCGCTGCGGGCACGGCACTCATCAGCACCGATCTTCCGCAGGGCAAGCTGCCGGAGTTCTTCGACCTCATGCTGAAGGCCAAGGAGCAGCCGGTCCAGACCGTCGAGCTGACACCCGAGAACGGCGTCGACGAGTTCGACCCGAACTACGACTTCATCCACGAGCTCATGCAGCAGAAGCTGCACCCGCCGACGGAGACCCCGGTTCCGGCTCCCTGAGACAGCGGGGAACGACGCAGCCCACGGGCGATGTTCCCGGGAACATCGCCCGTGGGCCGTCCGGTGCATGACCGGATTCGCCAGACGACGGTGATCGGAGGGTGAGGGATCACCGTCGTCCAGCCGGCCACCGCGCAAGGCGGCGACCTGGCTCAGGCGCGCATGCGGCGCGCGACTCAGGCGCGCTTGCGACGCGCGGCTCCGACGGCGACGAGAGCACCACCGGCGACCAGAGCGACTGCTCCGCCGCCGATGATCCACGGCGACACCGATCCACCGGTGAGGGCGAGCTCCGTGCCGCCGGTGAGCGGGAGCTCGGTCCCGGCGGGCGCGGCGGTGCCGGGATCGTGGTCGCAGCTGGAAGCGGCGGCGTTCCCGTGAGACACCGTCACCGTCGCGGTGTAGGCCCGGGAACCGGCGAAGTCGAGGGCGTAGGCCCCCTGCCCGTCGGAGGGCGGGCGGAACGTGACCCTCAGGCTGCCGTCGGATGCGGCGGTGTTGCCCGAGATGGCGGCGGCGCCGGCGTTCTGCCCCGAGACGGACACTCCGACGGTCTCCGAGGGCTCGAAGTACCCGGCGCCGAAGGCGACGGTCGAGACCTCACAGGTGTCGATGATCGCGTCGCCCACCTTCGCACCCGGAGGCGAGGGGTAGGAGTCGCTCGGTGCCGCAGAGGCGACGGTCGGCGCGGCCAAGATGAGCGCGCCAGCGGTAAGGCTGATGGCAGCCAGTTTCTTCAGCATGATTTCTCCCCAGAATTTCACGCGGAATCGCCTCCGGACACACCCCTGCGTCCGACTGCGCGGAGTCCTCTGCCCCCACGGCAGGTTCACGGACCCCGGTTATTCCCCAGTGAGATGACAGTACCTCATCCGTCGGCGATTGTCACGAGCCGCACTGCAGGGTGTCGCGGGTCAGCTTCGGGGCGACGATCAACGGGGTGTGCTGCACCTCGGTGAGGCGCGCTCCGGCGCCCTCGCCCTGGAACTCCACGGTGATCGTGGTGGAGGCGCCGGGGGCGAGGAGCACCTCGTGCTGCACGACGGAGCGATCGCCGATGGTCGTCGTCTGCACGCCCTCCTCCTTGCCGTCCCGGTCGATATGCGACGGCAGGGCACGGTCCGGACCGTAGACGGCGATCAGGGTGCGCACGCTGCCGGCCGGCACGCCGTAGATGCCGTCGCCGGTGACGTACGGAGGCAGAGAAGTGGCGGCGTCGGCGGGGGCCGTGTTCGACCAGGTGACGCGCACCTGGGTCGTCGGCACCCCCGCGCAGGTCCCCACCGCCGTCGCGATCGAGGCGCGGGTGTAGTAGTCCATCTTCCCGCCGGTCCCGTCGTTGATCAGGACGCCGACCACCGCGGCGTCCTCGTCGTCCTGCGGCATGGCGCCGCCGAGCGCGCTGGCGGCGAGGAGCGACTCCTCCGACTCGTGCGCGCTCCAGATCCGGATGCGGCCTTCGCCGGCGGCGTCGGCGAGAGCGCGGACGAGGGCCTGCGGCTCCGCGTGGGACAGAGCGGCCGAGAACAGCCCGCCGGCGGCCTGGGCGAAGATCGCGTCCTGAGCCGCGGGATCGGGGATCGCCGCGTAGATCTCCGAGAGGAGCAGATCGGTCACGGTGTCCGCAGTCGCCGTGAAGGGTCCGAAGGAGAGATCCCCGGTGGCTCGCATGAGGTGTGCGGCGACCACGGCGTCCACCGCGATCACCCCGTCGACCTTCCCCCCGTAGCGCCCCTCCCACCGGGCGGCGATGGTCTGTCCCGCTTCACGGAAGTCGGGGATGCTGGTGATGTTCTGCAGATAGCGGCCGGGGCGGTCCTCGAAGAGCGCGACGGTGCTGTCGCTGACCGGCAGCGCCGTGTCCAGCGGGGGGAAGTCGCGCGTCGACGCCTGCCGCTGCAGCGTGACCTTGCCGTTCTCCGCGCGCAGGAGCGCGATCGAGCCGATGATGCCGCCCGATGACCGCAGCTCTGCGTTGTTCTGCATCGCGAGGACGTAGGTGCGGGGGCCATCGCCGCCGAGCATGGTCGGCAGCAGGACGGAGGCGCCGTGCAGCGCACCGACCGCCGTGGCGGCCTGGGTGACGGCGCCGCGCATCTCCCGCACCGCGTCAGCGAGCGGCAGAAGGGTGGCGTCGGCGTCGATGCGGCGGGCCCGCTCCTCCGCCACGGTCAACGCCGCGCTCGCGGTGCCGAGCGGCTTCTCGACGACCGCGAAGGGAGCGAGGTCGATCGCCCCGCCTGCGAAGCCGAGGCTCGTGAGGTCGACGTCGTCGGCGACGTCGAGCAGCGGACCGAGGGCGTCCCTGGAGACGTCGTCGGCGATCTCGGCGACCTCGCTCACCGCGCGGAAGTTCGGGCCGATCCAGGGCAGCACAGCGAACGCCTGCCAGATCGGGTCTCCCGTCAGCGATCGGGCCGACTCCGCGTTGCGGGAGATGCGGGCGGCGACCGGGGCTGCCCCATCGAGATCGCCCTCGGCGATGGACTGCTTGAGCTGACTGGTCGCTTTCGATATCTGCTGGAGGTTGTCGACCGCGCCGATGCCGCGCACCGTGACCCAGCCCAGTGCGAGGACGAGGAACACGAGGACGAGGCCGACGGTCCACCCGACCCATCGGCGGCGGACGGGAAGGCGACCATCGCTCACCCTGGCATTCAAGCACGGCGAGGCTGCCCGCCGCGCTCCCGATGCTGTGGGAACGCTGAGTAGCGGTGTGGACAGGTGATGCGCTCCCGGGGTCGTCGGCATCCCGCGGTTAGCCTGATCGCATGGGTGCTCGACTGCGTGTTGTTCTGGATCAGCTCGTGCACGTCGTCGACCCCGATCAGGCGGCGGCGTCGCGAGATCTCGCCGCCGGTCTCGTCCAGACGGCCCCACCGAACTGCACGGTCGACGCGATCGTGCCGTCGGGGGCGGACGTCGACCTGCGCGGCATCGGAGAGGTGCGCACCCTCGCGGTCGGCCGCCGTGAGCTCGCCGCGTCCTGGCAGCTCGGTATCGCCCCTGGCGTCGGCGGCGGCCTCATCCACGCACCCACGCTGCTCGCTCCGCTGGTGCGTCATGACCGCGTGCACGACAACGACCAGACGACCGTCACGCTGTGGGATCTGCGGGCCTGGGAGGCGCCGTCCCAACTGTCCAGGGGCGCCGTCGCCTGGCAGCGCGGGATGCTCCGACGTGCCGTGAAACATGCGGATGCCGTGGTCGTCCCCTCGCATTCGATGGCGCAGCGGCTGTCCGGCCTCGTGAAGCTCGGCGACCGCATCCGCGTCATCGCCGGCGCTCCACCCCAGGGTCTCGTCCTCCCGGCGGACGCCACGTCGCGACGCGACGCACTCGGCCTGCCGTCGGAGTACCTCGTCCTGTCCGGCCCGCAGGACACCCTGGCCGCCGGTTTCCGCGGGGCGGTCGCGGCCGGTCTCGACGCCGTGGTGATCGGAGCGGCGGAAGGCACGGAACCGCGTATCGCCGAGATCGCCGCCGCCGCCGGACTGCCCGAGCGCCGTGCGCACGTCCGAGGGACCCTCGAGGTGTCGGACCGCGCCGCCGTCGTCGCCGGGGCTCGCGTCTTCGTCTCCACCGACGCCGTCACCGGATGGCCCTGGCGCGCTGTGGAAGCGATGTCGCTGGGCGTCCCCGTCGTGGCCGTTGAGTCCGGGTGTCATCACGACGTCCTCGCCGACGGGGGAGCGGTGGTCGCCGAGGAGGCGCTGCCGGAGGCGATTGAGGACGCGGCGGGCGCCGGAAGGGAGCGCCTGCGCGTGCTCGCCGCCGACCGGTCGCGGGCCTTCTCCTGGGCGAGTGCCGCGGAGCGGGTGTGGAGTCTGCACGCAGACCTCTGATCACCTGAACGCCAGCTTCGCATCCACGCGACACGCCGGGAGCTGATCGCGTTTCCGTGGCAACAGTGGCATCATCCCGCAACTTCCGTCACACTGGTCACATGTCTCGACGTGCCCCACGCTCTCGAAACACCACGAAGGTCACCCGCCTTCTCACCTGTTTCCTCGCTGCCTCCGCCCTGGTGATCGGCACGGTGGTCCCCGCCACCGCCGCCTCCGCCGCTGTGACGTCCGCCGTCGGCGGTTCCGTGAGCAGGGTCGTCGGCGACCCCGCGGCCGCCGGGATTGTGAAATCATCGCTGGTCGGGTTCACACCCGGCAACATCATCAGTGACGCCGTCTTCACCGACAGCGGCACCATGACCGAGGCGCAGATCCAGAGCTTCTTCAACAGCAAGGTCTCGAAGTGCCAGAGCGGATACGTCTGCCTGAAGGACTTCAAGATCACGTCGGTCACCCGCCCTGCCGATGCGTACTGCGATGGATACACCGGTGCGAAGAACGAGTCGGCAGCTCGCATCATCTACCGCGTCGCCAAGGCCTGCGACATCAACCCGCGGGTCCTCATCGTCATGCTCCAGAAGGAACAGGGCCTCGTGACGCACACCTGGCCCAGCGCATGGCGTTACAACATCGCGCTCGGCCAGGGGTGCCCGGACACGGCACCGTGCGATCCGAACTTCGTGGGATTCTTCCACCAGATCTACGGCGCTGCGCGTCAGATGCAGATCTACATGGAGGGGAAGTGGTTCCAGTGGTATGCCCCCGGCAAGACCTGGAACATCCTCTACAACCCGAACAAGTCGTGCGGTTCCTCGCCCGTCTACATCGCCAACGCGGCGACGGCGGCGCTGTACTACTACACGCCGTACCAGCCGAACGCGGCAGCACTCCGCGCCGGCTACGGCACGGGTGACAGCTGCTCCGCCTACGGCAACCGGAACTTCTACAACTACTTCACCGACTGGTTCGGCGCCACGAAGTACACCGTCTCCGGAGCGATCCTGACGGCCTGGAACGCCCAGGGCGGAGCGACCGGGCGGTACGGGCAGCCCACCGGCAACGCCGTGTACGTGTCGGCCAACGGGGGCGGCTACGTGCAGCAGTTCGCCAAGGGCACGATCTGGAAGCCGGCCTCCTCTTCGCACGCGTACCCGATGAGCAGTGGACCCTTCCGCACGAACTACCTCGCCGCCGGCGGCGAGAAGGGCTCGTGGGGTTGGCCTACCGGGAATGCGGTGTGCCAGCTGGCGGACGGCGGTTGCAAGATGGTGTTCCAGAAGGGCACCGTGTACTACTCGGCGGCGACCGCTTCCATGCTCGTGCCCACCGCTTTCGCCGCCCTCTACGAGACTCTGGGTGCCGAGTCGAGCCGCTTCGGCTACCCGACCAAGGCCGCTGTCGCCGGGCCGGATGCCGGATTCGAGCAGACGTTCCAGAACGGCGTGATCGCCTACTCGCCGGCGACGCGTCTCGTCGAGGTCAGCGGCTCCTTCCTGACGTTCTGGCGAGCAGCCGGCGGAGTTAAGAGCGTCTACGGGTATCCGAAGACCGCCGTGCTGGCCGTCACCGCGAACGGCGGCGGGCAGGTGCAGGAGTACACCAAGGGCAAGATCTGGTCCTCGTCCGCCGGCACCTTCGGCATGAAGACCGGTGGGATGCTCACCGACTATCTCGCTGCCCAGGGGGAAGCCGGCGAGTGGGGCTGGCCGATCTCGGCACAGAACTGCTCGACGACGGCCGGTGGGTGCGCGATGTCGTTCCAGAAGGGCGTCGTGGGGTGGTCTTCGGCCACGGGCTCGGTCATGGTGAGTGCGAAGGTCGGCGCGGAGTGGACGCGGTACGGGGGCGCGGCGCGTCTGGGTTACCCGTCCGGCAAGGCGACGGTCGTGAGCGCGAACGGTGGCGGCACGGTGCAGGCGTTCACGAAGGGGAAGGTGTTCGATTCCCCGGCGGGGACGTTCGGTATCGGTTCCGGCGTGTTCCTGCGCAACTACGAGGCTGCCGGCGGTCCGCAGGGGGCGGCGTGGGGGTGGCCGACGTCGACCGTGGACTGCACGCTCGCCGGTGGCGGGTGCGCGATGTCGTTCCAGAAGGGCGTCGTGGGGTGGTCTTCGGCCACGGGCTCGGTCATGGTGAGTGCGAAGGTCGGCGCGGAGTGGACGCGGTACGGGGGCGCGGCGCGTCTGGGTTACCCGTCCGGCAAGGCGACGGTCGTGAGCGCGAACGGTGGCGGCACGGTGCAGGCGTTCACGAAGGGGAAGGTGTTCGATTCCCCGGCGGGGACGTTCGGTATCGGTTCCGGCGTGTTCCTGCGCAACTACGAGGCTGCCGGCGGTCCGCAGGGGGCGGCGTGGGGGTGGCCGACGTCGACCGTGGACTGCACGCTCGCCGGTGGCGGGTGCGCGATGTCGTTCCAGAAGGGCGTCGTGGGGTGGTCTTCGGCCACGGGCTCGGTCATGGTGAGTGCGAAGGTCGGCGCGGAGTGGACGCGGTACGGGGGCGCGGCGCGTCTGGGTTACCCGTCCGGCAAGGCGACGGTCGTGAGCGCGAACGGTGGCGGCACGGTGCAGGCGTTCACGAAGGGGAAGGTGTTCGATTCCCCGGCGGGGACGTTCGGTATCGGTTCCGGCGTGTTCCTGCGCAACTACGAGGCTGCCGGCGGTCCGCAGGGGGCGGCGTGGGGGTGGCCGACGTCGACCGTGGACTGCACGCTCGCCGGTGGCGGGTGCGCGATGTCGTTCCAGAAGGGCGTCGTGGGGTGGTCCTCGGCCACGGGCTCGGTGCTCGTCCCGGTCGGGCCGATCCTGACCGAATGGACCCGGCTGGGCGGCGCAGAGAGCGCTCTGGGATACCCCAAGGCGTCGGCGACGGTGTCCGGCACCATCACCACGCAGCTCTTCCAGAAGGGCGAGATCTCCTACGACACCCGGACCGGCAAGGTCACGGTGAAGTAGCGCGCCGCCGTTCCTCTCAGCGTCCGTGTCATAAGATACTCAAGCCTGCGGTGCGCTCCGTCACCGCGACCGAATGAGTGGGCCCGTGACTGAAACCCGAGATCTTTTCGCCGCCGTCCCGCGTTCCGAATTCGACGTCCCCGGCACCAGCCGGGGTCTGATCGACGTCGTGCGCTGGCGCTACCTGCTGAACCTGCTCGTGCGCACCGGCGTCACCACGCGCTACCGCAACTCGGTGCTGGGGTGGACGTGGTCCTACGTGCGTCCCGCCGCCCAGTTCCTGGTGTTCTGGGTGGTCCTGGGGCTGTTCATGAACCTGGACCGCGGCATCCCGAACTACGCGATCTACCTCTTCTCGGGGATCGTCATCATCAACCTCTTCTCCGAAGCGTTCAAGAACGCCACCACGTCGATCGTGGGCAACGCACCGCTGGTCCGCAAGGTGTTCCTCCCGCGGCAGCTCTTCGCGGTATCCGCCGTCATCGTCGCCTTCGTGCACTTCCTCCCGCAGGTCGGCCTTCTGCTGATCGTGTGTCTCCTCCTCGGATGGATCACGCACATCTCCCTCCTCTCCGTCCTCGCGATCTTCGCCGGCATGGTCATCGTGATGGTGTTCGCGCTCGGCCTCGGGCTGTTCTTCGGCGCGATCAACGTCCGCTTCCGCGACGCCGAGAACATCGTCGAGCTCCTGCTGCTCCTGGCGACGTGGGCCTCGCCCGTGCTGTATGCCTGGACACAGGTGCAGGATGCCGTGGTCGACAAACTGGGATGGCCGCAGTGGCTGGTCGAGGTCTACATGCTGAATCCCATCACCCAGGGCGTGGAGCTCTTCCACTACGCCTTCTGGCGTCCGGTCACGTCGACGGCCTTCGAACTCCCGCCGGGGCTGGCCTGGAACACGCTGTGGACGTTCCTCATCGCGATCGGCACACTGCTCGTCGGACAACTCGTCTTCCGGCGTCTCGAGGGAAGGTTCGCGCAGGATCTATGAGCGCACAGACGGTCACCAAGCCCAGCATCATCATCGACGGCGTGCGCAAGCGCTTCACGCTCAACCACGCGTTCTCCCTCAAGGACACCGTCGTGTCCTGGATCAAGCGGCGCAAGCTCTCGAGCGAGTTCGAGGCGCTCAAGGGCCTTGATCTCGTCATCGGCGAAGGGGAATCGGTCGCGATCCTCGGCTTCAACGGGTCCGGCAAGTCCACCCTGCTCAAGCTCATCTCCGGCGTCATGGAGCCCGACTCCGGTCAGGTGCTCACCCGCGGTCGCGTCGCCGGTCTCATCGAGGTCGGGGCCGGATTCCATCCGGAACTCTCCGGTCGGGAGAACGTCTTCCTCAACGCCGCGATCCTCGGCATGCGCCGGCGGGAGATCGAGGAACGCTACGACGAGATCGTCGCCTTCAGTGAGATCGAGCAGTTCATCGACCAAGAGGTCAAGCACTACTCCTCCGGGATGTTCATGCGCCTCGCCTTCTCCGTCGCCATCCACGTCGAACTCGACGTCCTGCTGGTGGACGAGATCCTGTCGGTGGGGGACGCCCCGTTCCGGGAGAAGTGCCGGCTGAAGTTCGAAGAACTCATCGCTGCGGGGAAGACCCTCGTCGTCGTCAGCCATGACATGGAGATGGTGCGCGAATTGTGCACGCGCGGAATCGTCATCAACAAGGGTGAGGTCGCGTACGACGGCGACATCGAGGGCGCGATCGCGCTGGTGGGGGCGTGACCGCCTGGATCGAGCAGGCGCCGGCCCTGCTCGTCGCCCTCGCCCTGCTCGTCGTCCCTGGCCTTCCGGTGGCCCTCTGCGTCCGCGGGGTGAGCAGCGTCGTGAGGCTCGGCCTCGCCATCGGTGTCTCGCTCGGCATCGTCGCGGCCGCCTCGCTGGTCGCTCCGGTGCTGGGGGTGTCGTGGGGTCTGCTTCCGGTCGGTCTCGTCACCGCGCCGGTGTGGATCGTCGCGGCGGTTCTGCGGTTCTTCGACCGGGCGGAACCGGGCGACGTCCGGACCCGCAGCCGGGGAACGTGGATCGCGATCGGCGTCGCGTTCCTGGGGTGGATGGTCATCCTGCTGGCCGGGATCGGTCGACCGGACCACCCGTCCCAGCTCTACGACGGCCTCTTCCATCTGAACGCCGTCGAGTTCATCGCAGCCACGGGTGACGCGTCCCCGCTGCACATGACGATGGCGACGCCGAACCTGGAGACCTCGTTCTACCCGACCCTCTGGCATGCGCTGGTGAGCCTCGTCCTCCCGGCCGCCGGCAGCGTGGTCGCGGCCACGAACGTCACGACGCTCGCCGTCGTCGCGCTCGTGTGGCCGGTCGCTCTCGCCACCCTCACGGCTGTCGCCTTTCCCCAGCACGCCCGCGCAGCGCTGTGGGCGCCGCTTCTGGGATTCGGGATCAGCGTCTTCCCCCTGGGATTCCTCAACTGGGGAGTGCTGTATCCCAACCTGCTCGGCACGGCCCTGATCCCGGTTCTCCTCGCCGCCGTGCTGCTTGCCTTCGCACCCGCTGCCGGCTGGACGCGCCGCACCCTCCGCATCCTCATCGTCCTGGCGATCGTGGGCAGCACCGGATTCGCGCACCCGTCCGCTCTGCTGGGGGCCGTGGCTCTTCTGGTGCCGTACCTGCTCTGGAGAGCATGGCGGCTCGCGGTCTCCGGTGTGCGGCGGACGCGCGTGCTGCTCGGCGTCGCTGTGGTGATCGGCTTGATCGCATTGACCGTGGTCTGGCTCGAGGCGAACGTGACGACCCACGAGTGGCTGCCCCGGCTCACGATCTCGCAGGCGCTCGGCGAAGTCGCTTTCCTCAACCCGGTGAACCGCAGCACCGGACTGCTGCTCGGGCCTCTCGCCGCGCTCGGCATCTGGCGGCTCGCGAAAGAGCGGATGTGGTGGGTCCTGTGGTCCTATGCCGTCAGCGTCGGACTGTACCTCGTCGCATCCTGGCTCCCCGTCCTGTGGCTGCGCAGCGCCGTCGTCGGCCTCTGGTATGACGACACCACGCGCGTGGCCGCGCTGCTCGCGATGTGGGGGATCCCTTTCGCGGCGATCGGCGCGACCGTCGTGGGGGACTGGCTCGCCGGCCTCTGGCGTGCGCGCCGACGGGCTCTGGCGCTCGCGATCCTGGCGGTCGTCGCCCTGGCCGCCGCCACGCACCTGCTGGCGATACGCAACGACCTGGGATACATGCGCGATGTGAGCTTCCGTTTCGATGCGCAGTCGCAGGGGCTCTCACCCGACGAGGCGCAGCTGTTCGAGCGCGCCGCGGAAGAACTCCCGGAGGGCAGCCTGGTGATCGGCGACCCGCTGACGGGAGCCGGGCTGCTGTTCGCATACACCGGAGAAGACGTGGTCTTCCCGCACGTGACGGGCCGGTACGGCCGGGACGCCTCGGTGCTGGCGCGGTACTTCGTGGACGGCGGTCCTGAGGTGTGCGATGCCGCCGAGCGGCTGGGCGTCACCCACGCGATGGACTTCGGCGACACCGTCCTGTATCAGAACCACTACACGACGTACGACGGTCTCCACGACCTCGACGATTCGCCGATCCTCACCGAGGTGGATCGGGTGGGGGACGCAGTCCTCTACGAGATCACGGGTTGCGACTAGCGTCCTTCTCGATCTCGGCGGCTTCCAGGAGTGCGATCTTCCGCGCGAGGAGCGTGAGCTGACGCTGCAGGGCGATGTTGCGCCGGTACTGCGAGTACACGAACGCGAGGAACATGACGATCAAGCCGTAGAGGACGAGGTCGGTGCCTCGGCCCACGCCCACGAGGCCGGCCAGCCAGCTCAGCCACTGGGGGAAGAGCACGGACAGGACGGCGACGACGACGAACAGGCCCATGAGAAGCCGCCGGATCGCCAGGTGGCTGTCGGCGCCGGTACGACGCATCATGAAGACGGCGAGGACGATGATCGCCGCGATGAGCAGGAACTGGATCCACATGGTCAGCGCACCACCAGGTCGACGAGGATGTTCACGGAGTTGAGCACGCTCTGGCCCTTCGCCTTCGAGTAGTCGGTGTAGAGCAGTTCCACGGGGTATTCCTTCCACGGCAGATCGGTACGGCCGAGTTCGAGGACGATCTCCGTCGCGTGGGCCATCCGGTCCTGCCGCAGATCGATGTGCTCCGCAGCGTCACGGCGGATGACGCGGAGGCCGTTGTGGGCGTCCGTGAGCTTCAGGCTCGTGGTGAGGTTCGTGACCCACACGGCGGTCTTCAGGATGACCTTCTTCATCCATCCCGGGTTGGTCCGGTCGTCGAGGAAGCGGGAGCCGAACACGATGGCGACATCCTCGTCCCTGGCGAGCTGGAGCATGCCGAGTGCGTCCTCCACTCGGTGCTGGCCGTCCGCGTCGAAGGTCACGATGTAATCGCACTCGGGGTGTGCCAGAGCGAAGTCGATCCCCGTCTGCAGGGCTGCCCCCTGACCGAGATTGACCGGATGCTGCACGAGATGCGCCCCCGCGGCGGCGGCTTCCGCCGCCGAGCCGTCGCTGGATCCGTCGTCGACGCAGACGATGTGGGTGAAGTGGGGCTTGAGGCCCTCGATCACGCCGCCGATGACGCTGGCTTCGTTGTAGAGGGGGATCACGACCCAGGCGCGAGGATCGGCGGGGGAAGGCGCGGGGACGCTCGAGGACATGGTTCTATTGTGTCAGGTGTCGATTCGGGCGCCGGTCCACCGAACAGCAGGGGCAGGATGTCGAGGAGACGACGCGCCGTCATCGCGACACGGCTGTACACGCCGGAGGTGACCGCCGCCAGCTTCCGGATGGAGGCGCTCGCCCATGCACTGGCCGCCGACACGGATGTCACCGTGCTGAGCACGAAGCCGCCGCGGGACACGGTGATCGCCGATGCCCCTGGCGTGGTCGTGCGTCGCGCGCCGGTGCTCAGAGACCGCAGCGGAGCCATCCGCGGGTATGTCCCGTACCTGTCCTTCGACGTCCCCCTCTTCTTCCGGCTGCTGGTCCGACGCACCGACGTGATCGTCGCGGAGGCACCGCCGACCACCGGGTTCGCGGCCGCGATCGCCGCCTTCCTCACCCGACGCCCGCTGGTCTACTACCCGGGCGACGTGTGGACCGATGCGGTCGCCTCGATGGACGCCCCCGGCCCGGTGGTGGCGGTCATGCGGTTCGTCGAGCGCTTCGTCCTGCGCCGCGCGGCACGATCCCTGGCGGTCTCCACGGAGGTCGCCGATCGGCTCGCCGCGATCGGTGGGCGACCGGAGCGTGTCGTGACGGTGGGCAACGGGATCGACACCGCGGTCTTCCGTCCCGACGTCGTCCCGCACGAAGCGGAGCGGCCCTACTTCGTCTACACCGGCACGATGTCGGAGTGGCAGCAGCCCGACGTCTTCATCCGTGCGCTCGCTCTGCTCCCGGACGAGGACGTCGAGCTCCGGTTCTTCGGACAGGGCGCCGTGGAGGCAGAGCTGAAGGAACTCGCTGCACGGCTCGCGCCGGGCCGGGTGCACTTCGGGGGACTCGTCGGCCCCGCGACCTCGGCCTCGTGGATCCGCGGAGCCGTCGGGGCGCTGGTGAGCATCGTCCCCGGCATCGGCTATGACTTCGCCCGACCGACCAAGACGTATGCCGCGGCCGCGGTCGGGACCCCCGTGCTCTTCACGGGCGCGGAGACCGGCGGCGAGGTCGTGCGTGCGGGGGGTCTCGGCGAAGCCGTCGCTTTCGACCCGGAGGAGGTGGCCGCGGCCATGCGGCGGCTGCTCTCCGAGTGGGCATCGGGCGGGACCGAGCGCACCAGGGCGGATCGGGCCGCATGGGCGGCTGACAACGCCTCGCTCGCCACCGTCGGCGCCCGCGCCGCGGAGGTCGTTCGCGGCGCGCGTCGAGGTTCGCGGAGCAACGCCAAGTAGAATCTCGTCAGTGCTGCCTCATCGCGCAGCGTGCAAGGAGCCCCGTGACTGAAACCTCCCGCGTGCGGATCGTCGATTCCGCCGATGTGTCCGCCGACGCCGTCATCGGCGACGGATCCTCCATCTGGCACCTCGCCCAGGTCCGCGAACAGGCCCGCCTCGGCGAGAACTGCATCGTCGGCCGCGGCGCGTACATCGGTACCGGCGTGGAGATGGGGGACAACTGCAAGGTGCAGAACTACGCCCTCGTCTACGAACCCGCCAAGCTCGGCGACGGTGTCTTCATCGGCCCCGCCGTCGTGCTCACGAACGACACCTACCCCCGCGCGATCAACGCCGACGGCAGCCTGAAGAGCGCTCACGACTGGGAGCCGGTCGGGGTCACCATCGAGCGCGGCGCGTCGATCGGCGCCCGCGCGACCTGCGTCGCTCCGGTGACGATCGGCGCCTGGGCGACGGTCGCGGCCGGCGCCGTGGTCGTCAAGGACGTCCCGGCGCACGCCCTCGTCGCCGGCGTCCCTGCCCGGCGCATCGGCTGGGTCGGCGAGGCGGGCGTCCCGCTCACCCGCGGCGAGGACGAGAACACCTGGGTGTGCCCCGCGACCGGGGCGCGCTTCATCGAGACCGACGGAACACTGACCAAGGAGACCGTGTGAGCGAGTTCATTCCCCCCGCCAAGCCCCTCATCGGCGACGAAGAGCGCGAGGCCGTCGATCGCGTCCTCCGCAGCGGTATGGTCGCGCAGGGCCCGGAGGTCGCCGCCTTCGAGCAGGAGTTCTCGGCGCACTTCGTGCCCGGCCGCCCGTCCGTGGCGGTCAACTCGGGCACTGCGGGCCTGCACCTCGGTCTGCTCGCCGCCGGCGTCGGCCCGGGCGACGAGGTCATCGTGCCGTCCTTCACGTTCGCCGCGACCGGCAACTCGGTCGCACTCACCGGGGGGACCCCGGTCTTCGTCGACATCGAGCCGGACACCTTCTCCTTGGACCCCGAGGCGGTCGCCGCCGCGATCACGCCGAAGACCAAGGGCATCCTCCCCGTGCACCTCTACGGGCACCCGGCTCGCATGCGCGAGCTCGAGGCCCTGGCCGCCGAGCGCGGCGTCGCCCTGTACGAGGACGCGGCGCAGGCGCACGGCGCGTCGCTCGACGGTCGTCCGGTCGGCTCGTTCGGCGAGTTCGCCATGTTCAGCCTCTACCCGACGAAGAACATGACCAGTGGCGAGGGCGGCATGGTGACCACGGCGACCGACGAGATCGCCCGTCAGGTCAAGCTGCTGCGCAACCAGGGCATGGAGCGGCAGTACGAGAACGAGATCGTGGGCTTCAACGCCCGGATGACCGACATCCACGCCGCGATCGGTCGTGTGCAGCTGACCAAGGTGGACGGCTGGACGAAGACCCGGCAGCAGAATGCTGCCTTCCTCGACGCGAACCTGCAGGGCGTCGTCGTCCCGCCGGTCGCCGAGGGCGCCGTGCACGTGTACCACCAGTACACGATCCGCGTCCCCGAGGATCGTGACGGCTTCGTCGCGGCGCTGAAGAACGAGCACAACGTCGGCGCCGGCGTGTACTACCCGATCCCGAACCACCGCCTCCCGTCCCTGACGCACTTCGCGCCCGGCCTCGACCTGCCCGAGACGGAGCGCGCCGCGCGTGAGGTCGCTTCACTGCCGGTGCACCCGTCGCTCAGCCAGGACGACCTCGAGCGCATCGTCGCCGCCGTGAACGCCGTCGCGAAGGCCGGTGCCTGATGGCAGACCTGCGCGCAGGTCTCCTCGGCGTGGGGATGATGGGCCGTCACCACGCCCGCGTGCTGCGCGAGCTGGACGGTGTCGAGCTCGCCGCCATCGCTGACCCGGGCGGCGACCCGCACGGTGTGGCCGGTGACCTGGAGATCCTGCCGGACATCGACGCGCTCATCGACGCCGGCATCGACATCGCCGTGGTCGCCGTTCCCACGCGATTCCACGAGGACGCGGCGCTCAAGCTCGCGGCCGCTGGCGTGCACACCCTCGTCGAGAAGCCGATCGCGCACACGGTGGACGCCGGCCAGCGCATGGTCGATGCCTTCGCCGCCGCCGGCCTGGTCGGAGCGGTCGGCCACATCGAGCGCTTCAACCCGGCGGTGCAGGAGCTGCGCCGCCGGATCGAGGCGGGCGAGCTCGGCGCCGTGTACCAGGTAGTCACGCGCCGACAGGGCCCCTTCCCCTCCCGGATCGCGGACGTCGGGGTGGCGAAGGACCTCGCCTCCCACGACGTCGACCTCACCGCCTGGGTCGTGCAGAGCGACTACGAGCGTGTGTTCGCCCAGACCGCCTTCAAGAGCGGTCGCGAGCACGAGGACATGATCACCATCACGGGTCGCACGGCCAACGGCGTGATCGTGAACAACATCGTCAACTGGCTGAGCCCGATGAAGGAGCGCGTCACGGTCGTCACGGGGGAGAAGGGCGCGTTCGTCGCCGACACCTCCACCGGCGACCTCACCTTCTACGCCAACGGCACGATCCCCCTCGAATGGGAGTCCGTGTCCTCCTTCCGCGGGGTCTCCGAAGGAGACGTCACGCGCTACGCGTTCGCCAAGCGCGAGCCGCTGCGCGTCGAGCATGAGGCCTTCCGCGATGCCGTGCTCGGGCAGCAGACCGACGTCGTCACCATGGAGCAGGGACTACGGACGCTGGCCGTGGTCGAGGCGGCCCTCGAGTCATCGCGGACCGCCGAGTCCCGCACCCTCTGACGTCCGGCGGGGTCGGCAAGCGCGGGTGGCAGGCCGGCCCCGGACGGACCTCTCACCGCTGCGCTGCCGGCCTCTCGGCGAGCGCGCGCGCGTAGACCTCGCGGTAGGCGTCCCGCCGTGCCTCGGGAGAGAATCGCCGCGCCGCGTCCGCAGCGATCCGCGTCCGGCTCCACCGCTCGGGATCATCACGGAGGTCGAGGATCGCGTCGGCGACGGCTTGGGGAGTGCGGGGGCGCACCAGGCGAGAGGCTTCGCGCGGGAGGAACTCCTCGTGCCCGCCGGTTCCCGTGGCCACGACCGGCAACCCGTGGGCCAGGCCCTCCGCGATGGCCACGCCGAACGTCTCGGTCTCGACCGGCAGGACGAAGATGTCTGCGGCGAGCAGTTCCGAGGACAGCTCGGCGGGCGAGAGCTGACCCGCGAGGCGAACATGGCCTCCGACCCCCTCCTCCGCAGCTATCGCGCGCACGTCAGCCTCGAGAGGGCCGCTTCCCACCCACACCAGCTCGGCGTCGATCCCGCGTGCCCTCAGCAGCGCCAGGGCTCTGACGGCGATGTCCGGTCCCTTCCGGGCGACGAGTCCGCCCACGGCGACCAGTCGCATCCGGGCGGGGATCGCCCGGTCGGTCACGGCATCGACCGGGGTCATGACCTCGTTCCCGATGATGGTCGACGGGCGACGACGGTGCTGGTCGATCACCCGCCCGAGCGCGGCGCTGACGGCGACGGTCTCGGTGGGTCGAGCGAAGAGCGTCTTCAGCAGGCGGAGAGATACCGCGCTGCGCACGGACGCGGGTGGTGTGACGAGCGCGGAATAGTGCTCGGTATGGACCCACGGCTGCCTGACGCGGACGAAGCGAGCGGGGATCAAGGCGGGCAACGCCATCGTGTGCAGCACGTCGTGGGTGTGCAGCAAGGCCTTCAGCGCGCGCACCGCACCGGGGAACGTCGCCGGCTGCGCGAAGGAGAAGGGCACGCGCACGATCCGCATGCTCTCGGCCTCATCGACCGGCGATCCGGCCTGGGCCGGCGGGCACAGGTGCAGCACCGTGACATCCTGCTCCCGGCGCAGCAGTTCCACGTCGCGAAGGTTGAAGATTCCCACGCCCTCGGCGCCGGGAGTGGGGAACCAGGGGGTGACGACGAGGACGCGCCGGCGGCGACCGAGGTCCGTGCCGCTCACGAGACGGGGGCCTCGACGCCGGCGAGGTCGGCAGCGACGGTGCGTGCACGCGCCGCCCAGGTGTGCTGGTGTCGCACCTCCTGCGCGCGCGCTGTGGCGGCGCGGAGTGCGTCGGGCGACGCGGACAACTCGTCGAGGAGAGCGGTGAGCGCGTCGGCGGTGTACGGGATCGCCCACCCGATGCCGTTCTCCTCGACGAACTCACCTGCCAGGGTTCCGGCGGTCGCGACGATGGGCTTCCCGTGTCCGAGGTACTCGTACAGCTTCAGCGGGGCGGCGAACTCGCGGTACTCGATCGGCTCCATCAGCAGCGAGCCGATGTGCGCGTCCGCGTACAGCGGCTCCAGCTCGGCGCCCGAGCGGTGCACCACGCGGGTTCGCGGTCCCAGGACGTCCGAGTACCGATGCTTGTTGGCCGCCCACTCCGTCTCCCGCGTGCAGATCGTCAAGGTGGCCTCTGCGCTCGCCTCGACGCCGCGGACGGTCTGCTCCATCCGGTAATAGTCGTTCGTCCCGCCGACGTAGAACAGTCCGAGCCCGGCGGCGGGGGCGACGCTGTCGATGGCCTCCGAAGCCGGCGGGAGGGAGGCCGCCTGGGGGCGGTTGGCGATCGGCAGGTACTCGGCCATGCGCATCGAGGGCAGGTAGATACGATCGACCGCCGAGCGGTAACCGCGCAGGTCAGCCCGGTACCGCCAGCGCAGGACGGACGCATACGGCTGACCGACGCGCTTCGCGTACTCCTCGAACTGCCAGTAGATGTCCCGGTAGAACAGTCCGACCGGGATGCCCGCGCGGCGGCACGCACGGAGGAAGGCGATGTCGCGCGTCAGGCTGGTCGCGGGGGTCACCGGTTCGCCGAGGCCGGTGGGCGTGGTCGCGGCCTCGGAGTAGACGAAATCGAAACGTCGGCCGTCGCGGATCGCGGTGCGCAGTTCCCGCATCCGATCGCGGCGCTCGGCGTGTGTGCCCGAGACCTCATGGACGTCGTACCCGATCTCCTCGAACGCGCGGCGCAAGCGCACCGGACGGATGCCACTGGCGCTCACCGCGTCCGGGTTCAGCCGGAACGGCACATGGAAGATCATCGCGGGGCGTGCGGTCACTGTCTCGATCCTTCAGTCCTGCGGGACGATCGCCTGGATCGCCCGGTGCCAGATGTCGTTCTGCGGCTCGGCGGAGAGCTCGGCTGCGGACGCGTGCGACCGAGCCTTGAAACCCTCGACCTGCTCGGGGGTGAGTGCATCGAGCGCGGCGGTCAAGGACGCCGGTTCGAAGTCTGCGGTCACGATCCCCAGGTCGTGGTGTCGGAGGATCTCGACCATCGACGGCGTCGGGCCGATGACCAGCGCGAGCCGTGCCTGCACGTAGTCGAAGAACTTGTTCGGCAGTGCGAGCTCGTTGTTGGTGTTCGTCGGTGGCAGCACATGGATGCCGACGTCGTAGTCGTTGAGCGTCTCGATGAGCTCCGCGGACGGCACGGGAGGGAGGATCCGGATCCTGTCGCCCAGCTCGTCGGCGAGGGCCGTGAGGCTCCGGTAATAATCGGTACCCTGCCCGACCAGGTAGAGATCCAGCGTCGCACCGGAGGTCGACTGGGCCACCGCCCTCATCATGTTCTCGATCCGGCGACTCGGCTGGCTCCCGCCGGAATGGACGAGGCGCAGCGGACGGGACACCGGCGTCGGCGCGAGGTCGTGCAGCCTGGTGGCGTTGAGGACCACGCCGCCGTCGATGCCGAACTCGTCGCGATAGCGATCGGCGATCGTGCGGCTCACGGTGGTGGCGGACGGGATCTGAGCCGCCCACCGCTGCAGCTGCCACCGGTAGTAGGGCTGACGCAGCTTCCGCCAGGCGGCGCTGTTGTCGTGAAGCCCGAGCCAGTACTCGTGGAGATCCAGGTGGATCCGCTCCGGGGCGGTCAGGGCGAGTGCGAGGCCGACGGTGTCGAGGTCGTTGGCGAGCACGGCGTCGAACGACTGCCGACGGAGGAGCCGTCGCGCGCGGTGGACCGCCGGCGTGGTCCAGTAGGCGCTGCGGTAGAGGTGGGCACGGATGAGCAGAGCACGCAGCAGCACCGCCCACCGCGGTTCGGCCTCGGCCAGCTCGACGTGGGCGACGCTGGAGGCGGGGGCGGGGCCGTAGCCGCAGGACACGACGTCGGCGGTCTCGGACAGACGCGCGATCTGCTTCAGTACACGTGCATCCGACGCCACCTTCGACAGCGACAGGACGAGGACGCGGGGGCGGCCGGCGGTCATGCGTTCCCTCCGCCCGCGAGCCCGGCGAGCCGAGCCTGCACCTCGAAGTCGGCCACCGACGCGACCACCTCGTCGAAGGTCCCGACGCCGCCGACGACGCCGTTCTCGAGGTACAGCACCTGGTCGTAATCACGGATCGTGGCCAGGCGGTGGGCGATCGTCATGAAGGTCACCTCTCCCTGGAGGGCACGCATGGCTTCCATGACCCTCCCCTCCGTTGCCGTGTCGAGCGCGCTCGTGGCCTCGTCCAGAACGAGGACGAGCGGATCGGCGTAGAGCGCCCGTGCGATTCCCAGGCGCTGCTGCTGTCCGCCCGAGATCGCGAGCCCACGCTCGCCGATACGGGCGTGGATGCCGCCTGGGCGGGAGAGCAGCTCGTCGAGCTGCGCCTGTTCGAGCACCTTCCGCACCTGATCCTCGTCGAAATCGTCCGTCCACGTGAGGGCGACGTTCTGGGCGATGGAGGCGTCGAAGAGGGCGACCTTCTGAGGGACGTAGCCGACGCGAGAGCGCCACTGCGTCAGGACGTCATCGAGCGGCACGTCGTCGATCGAGATCAGCCCGCCGGTGGGCCGACTCAATCCGAGCGTTATGTCGATGAGTGTCGACTTCCCGGCTCCGGACGGCCCGACGACCGCGAAGCGGGATCCGAACGGCACGGTCAGCGAGACGTCCTGCAGGACGGCGCGCTCGGAGCCGGGGTACCGGAAGGTCACGTCGCGCAGCCGGAGCTCGCGCGGGTCGTCCGGCAGCGGGACCTCGACGCGCGCGACGGACCGCGCCGCCGGCGTGGGCTGCGCCTCTTCGTCGGCGACGCGCGACAGCTCGCGGATCACGTCCTTGGCGTAGACCTCATTGGCGGATGCCGCGTTGAAACTCGTCTGGATTCCGTTCATGGCGGGGATCATGCGGAATCCCGTCGCAGCGAAGAGGGAGATGGAGACCACTGCCGCGTCGATGCCTCCGAGCAGGAAGCTGGTGCCGCCGATCAGCAGGAAGCCGCCGATCAGCGCCGCCTCGAACGAGTACTTCGGCACGATCCCGAGGAAGGAGATGTTGGCGCGCGCGGTCGTCGCGCGGCGACGGAGGCGAGTGACCTCGGCGCCCACCTCATCGAGCTTTCCGCGGAGGGTGACCTCCTTGAGCGCCTCCATCATCTCGGTCATGACCGTTGCCACCCGATAGCCGTACTTCCGGTTGTGCTGGCCGGCGAGGCGGGTGCGGGCGGTGACGACCTTGAGCATCACCAGGGAGATCAGCGACAGGTAAACCACAGCGATCAACGCGGTGAGCGGCTGCGACAGGACCAGAACGCCGAGGACGGAGACGAACGTCAGCGCGTTGCCGGGGACCTGGGAGAGGGGGAGGATGAATCCGAGGTTGGTGTTGGCCATCGAGCCGTCGACGATCCGCGTGATCTCCGCGGTGCTGAGGGAGGACCGGTCCTGCCAGCTGCGCCGCGTGAAGGCGCGGAACAGACGGTTACCGACCTCCAGTTCGTACCGTGCGAAGCGCCGGGTGGCGAACCAGTGCAGGATCACGGCGAGCACGCCCTTGAGGATGAAGAGGGCGCAGACGACGACGACCACCCACACGGTCGCGGCTTCCGGGATCTCGCCGATCAGTGGCAGGACGATGGGTTTGCCGCTGGCCAGCGGCGTCACGGACAGGACGATCAGCCCGAGCGCGAGGGTGTCGAGGATCGCCAATGCCGCGGTGAAGATCGAGTACCAGGTGTAGAAGGGCTTCGCCCCTCGCGGCAGCACTTCGAAAAGCGCGACCAGTGTGTGCCACAGGCTCTTCACCCGGCGTCCTCCAATGCTGATCCCGCCGGGTGATCGTGTGGCCGGCGGCGAACGGCGCCGCACCCGAATGGCGGCGCCTCCGTCCCGGCGCATCTCCTGCTCCGGGGTTCACGGCCTCTTCCAGGCCTCTGTCAGAATAGCCGTATGCCTTTCGTTTCGACTGTGAGCCGCGTGCGCGCCGAAGGTGCCGCGGGAGCGACCCGGTGACGGCCGATCCGCGTCAGGGCCGCGCGCTGCTGTTGTCCTACTCCGACATCGAGACCGATCCGCGAGTGCGCCGTCAGGTCGATTGGCTGATCTCGGACGGATGGGAGGTCGAGACGCTCGGCCTCGGCGGGCATCCGTCGCCCCAGGTCGTCGAACACCACGTGCTCGGACCCGCTCCGCGCTGGACCACCACGCGATGGGGAACCCTTGTCGCGCAGTTCCTGTTGACGGCGCCGGCGCGATTCCGTGCGACGGTGACCAGCCGCATCCCCGAGGAGCTCCGCGCGCGTGTGCGGAGCGGGCGCTACGGACTCATCGTCTTCAACGAGTACGAGTTCACCCCTTGGGTTGACGACCGCCGCGATTTCACCCCCGAGGCTCTCGCCGGAAGACTGCATCTGGATCTGCACGAGTACCGGCGGACCGACCGTCGCCGCGACACGATCGGCGGGCGGCTCACGGCCGGGCACTACCGCTGGGTGCGCCGGCACATCGGAGATGCGGCGTTCACCAGCCGGACCGTCGTGTGCGCGCCCATCGGAGAGCTCTACGCCGAGGAGTTCGGCTTCCCCGCACCGGCGGTGGTGCAGAACGCGCCGCCTTTCGTCGCGCAGGAGCCGTCGCCGGTGGACGAGGGCGAGATCCGCATGCTCTTCCACGGCATGCCCAGCATGCACCGAGGGTTCACCGAGATCCTCGACGCGATGCGCACGCTCCCGCCACGCTTCTCGATGACGTTCATGATCATGCCCAACGCCTTCATGCACGGCTGGTTGCGCGATCAGATCGCCGCGCACCCGGCCAGGGACCACCTCCACATCGTGCCGCCGGCCCCGATGCGGGAGATCGCCGAGCGAGTCAACGAATACGATATGGAGATCATCTTCTATCGGCCTCGGGAGAAGAACCTCGAGTTCGCGCTGCCGAACAAGTTCTTCGAGTCCATCCAGGGCCGCCTCGCGATCGTCGTCGCGGACGGGCGGACGATGGCGCCCATCGTCCGCGAGTGGCAGAACGGGGTGGTGGTGACCAGCGGGTACGAGGGCGACGACCTCGCCTCCGCGCTGCAGGGTCTCACCGCGGCGGACGTCGAGCAGATGAAGCGCGGTTCGCATGCCGCCGCAGAGCGGCTGAACGCCGCGGCCGAAGGACGCAGCTTCCTCGGCGCACTCTAGGTCATGCCCGGGGCCCCGGTGCGGGCGGGGGAGCGGGGGCGTTTAGACTTGTGTCCCGTGAAGATCGTCAGCGTCGTCGGGGCCCGCCCGCAGTTCGTCAAGCTCGCCCCCATCCACAAGGCCGCGAAGGCGGCCGGTGTCGAGCACGTCATCGTGCACACCGGTCAGCACTACGACCCGATGCTGTCCGATGTGTTCTTCGAAGACCTCGGGATCGGCGCCCCGGACGTCCACCTGGGCGTCGGCAGCGGGTCCCATGGCGTGCAGACCGGCGCGATGCTCGCGGCGCTCGACGCCGTCTTCGATGAGCACCGCCCGGACTGGGTGCTGGTCTACGGTGACACCAACTCCACCGTGGCCGCCGCCCTCAGTGCCGTGAAGATGCACATCCCGGTCGCGCATCTCGAGGCGGGTCTGCGCAGCTTCAACCGCCGCATGCCTGAAGAGCACAACCGTGTGATGACCGACCACGCCGCCGACATCCTCCTCGCGCCGACCCAGGTGGCCGTCGACCACCTCGCCGACGAGGGGCTGGCCGAGCGCACCGTTCTCGTCGGTGACGTGATGACCGATGTCCTCTTCGAGGTGCGAGACGAGGTCTCCGGACGCCCGTCCGCGCTGCTCGAAGAGCTGGGCCTCACCGCCGGCGGGTACTACGTCGCCACGATCCACCGCGCCGAGAACACCGACGACCCGTCCCGTCTCGCCGAGGTCGCCACCTCCCTGGCGGGCCTCGACAAGCCGGTCGTGCTCCTCGCGCACCCGCGCGTGGTCGCCAAGGCCGCCGCGCACGGCATCGAGCTCACCCAGGGAACGCTCATCGCGCACGCGCCGCTCGCCTATCCCGACCTCATCGCCGCCGCGCTGTCCAGCGCGGGCGTCGTCACCGACTCCGGGGGGCTGCAGAAGGAGGCGTTCCTGCTGGGCGTCCCGTGCACGACGGTGCGTACCGAGACGGAGTGGGTGGAGACGGTGCAGCTCGGCTGGAACGTCCTCGCCAACACCGCCGAGGAGATCGCCGCCGGGGTCACCCGTCCTCGTCCCGCCGACACCGACGAGGCGCCGTACGGCGACGGACATGCGGCGGAGCGGGTGGTGTCCGAGCTGCTCCGCGCCGCGGGGACCACCGACGGCGCGTGACCGCCCCCGCCCCCGTGCTGCGCGAGCGCCGCAGCTTCCGCACCGATGTGCAGGGGCTGCGGGCGATCGCGGTCGGGCTGGTGCTCGTCTACCATGCGGGCATCCCGGTCGTCACCGGGGGGTATGTCGGCGTCGACGTGTTCTTCGTCATCTCCGGCTTCCTCATCTCCAGTCACCTGCTGGAATCGTTGGAACGACACGGGCGCATCCGCTTCGCGGACTTCTATGCCCGTCGTATCCGGCGGATCCTGCCGGCCTCGCTCACCGTGGCGCTGCTGACCGCGATCGCCGCGATCGCCTTCGTGCCGCCGCTCGCACTGGAGCGCGTGCTCCGCGACGCCCTCGCCACGATCCTCTACGTGCCGAACGTGTGGTTCGCGATCCAGAACACCGACTACCTCGCCGACCACTCGCCCTCGCCGTATCAGCACTACTGGTCGCTGGGAGTGGAGGAGCAGTTCTACCTCTTCTGGCCGCTGATCCTGCTCGCGCTGTTCGTCTTGTTGCGCCGGCGTACGGGGATGGTCGTCGCCGCGATCGCCGCGCTCGGCGTCGCGAGTCTCGTCGCCGGTATCGTGCTCACCCCCGTCAACCAACCGGCCGCCTTCTTCCTGCTCCCCACGCGAGCGTGGGAGCTGCTGATCGGCGCACTGGTCGGTGCCATCCTCCTGCACGGCGCGTTCCGTGTGCCGGCCTGGCTCGGCGCCGTCGGCGGATGGGCCGGCATCGCCCTGGTCCTGGCCAGCGCCGTGCTGTACGACGACGCCACAGTCTTTCCCGGCACGGCGGCGATCGTGCCGACCGTCGGCACGGCCCTCGTCATCCTCTTCGGCGCCCGTTCTCCGGCGTGGGGCCCCACGTGGGTGCTCTCTCTGAGGCCGATGCAGTTCATCGGTCTCATCTCGTACTCGCTGTACCTCGTGCACTGGCCGCTGCTGATCGTCACGCAGTCCGCGGTGGGGGAGGAACACCCCTTGCGCCTGCTGGTGAAGATCGGCCTCGGCATCGTGCTGGCAGTGCCTCTCGCGTGGCTGCTCTTCCGCTTCGTCGAGACGCCGCTCCGGGCACCCGGCTGGCTCACCCGCCGACGCCCGCGGTTCACGCTGCTCGGTACGCTCGCCCTCACCCTCGTGCTCGCCGCAGGCCTGACGGGAGCGGCGCACTGGGCCGCCGCACGCGACGTCGGCACCGGTGAGGCCGTGGCCGCGGCTCCGGATTTCCCGACGGATCCGCCCCGGGGCACCGGTTTCGTGCCCCGGAACATGACGCCGTCGCTCGCCGACGTGGCGGCGGATCTGCCCGTCCTCTATGCCGACGGTTGCCATCACAGCGTGTCCCAGGAGGAGGTGCAGGACTGCACCTACGGGGACGGCGAGACGTCCGTCGCGGTCTTCGGCGACTCCCACGCAGCCCAGTGGTTCCCCGCGGTCTCCGAGATCGCCGAGGAGCACGGGGGCATCGCGCTCTCGTCGTACACGAAGTCCTCGTGTCCCGCCGTCTCCACCACGGTGCTGGACAAGGACGTGCCGTACACCTCCTGCGACCGCTGGCGTGAGGCAGTCCTGGAGCACTTGGAGGAGGCCCCTCCGGCGCTGGTCGTGATCTCCAGCTACGCGCACTACGATCTCGCCGACGCCTCCGACGCCCAGGCACGCACGCAGGAGTGGGAGGCAGGCATGCGCACGACCGTCGAACGCCTCCGCGCCGCCGGTTCCGAAGTGCTCGTCATCGCAGACACCCCGCGATTCGAGTCGCCGCCCGCCACGTGCATCTCCGCGGACGTCCTGGACACCACCCGGTGCGACGGCGCGCGCGACGAGGTCCTCGACGCTGCGTTCACCGCCGCGGAGAAGCGTTCCGTCAGCGCGGCCGGCGGCGTGTACGTCGACCTCACCGACTATGTGTGCGACGACAGCGTGTGCCCCGTGATCATCGACGACCTGCTCGTCTACCGCGATGTGAACCATCTGACCACGGCCTTCGTGTCGTACCTCGCCCCTGCGCTCGAGGAGCCGTTCCTCGCCGCACTCGGCGCCCGGGGCTGAAGGCGGGTCGGTGCGCCGCTCCTGGCGCCCGTCCAGCCGGTGCCCCCGTAGACTAGGCGTCATGCGTATCGCCGTCGTGGCCCTCGGAAAGATCGGGCTTCCCCTCGCCGTCCAGTTCGCCTCCTCCGGTCACGATGTGATCGGCGTCGATGTCAACCAGAAGGCGGTCGACATCATCAACGCCGGGCAGGAGCCGTTCCCCGGTGAGGCCCACCTGGCGGAGAAGCTGCAGGAGCTCGTCCCCTCCGGCCGTCTGCGCGCCACGACCGATTACGCCGAGGCGATCCCGGGAGCCGACGCCGTCGTCCTCGTCGCGCCCGTGTTCGTGAACGACGAGACGTGGGAGCCGGACTTCCAGTACATGGACTCGGCGACGCGATCGCTCGCCGAGCACCTCACGCCCGGCACCCTGGTGTCGTACGAGACGACGCTGCCCGTGGGGACGACCCGGAACCGGTGGAAGCCCATGCTCGAGGAGGGCTCCGGGCTGACGGAGGGCACGGACTTCTTCCTCGCGTACTCGCCGGAGCGCGTGCTCACCGGGCGGGTCTTCGCCGACCTGCGCAAGTACCCGAAGCTCATCGGCGCCTTGTCCGACGAGGGGAACCGTCGCGCCCGCGAGTTCTACGAGTCCGTCCTGCAGTTCGACGAGCGTCCCGATCTCCCTCGCCCGAACGGTGTGTGGGACCTCGGCACGACCGAGGCCTCCGAGATGGCGAAGCTCGCCGAGACCACGTATCGCGACGTGAACATCGGCCTGGCCAACCAGTTCGGCCTGTTCGCCGCTGCACACGGGATCGATGTCTACAAGGTCATCGATGCCTGCAACTCGCAGCCGTACAGCCACATCCACCGCCCGGGCATCGCCGTCGGCGGACACTGCATCCCGGTCTACCCCCGTCTGTATCTCTCCACCGACCCCGACGCCGACATCGTGCGGGTGGCGCGCCAGCTCAACGCCTCCATGCCGGAGCGCCTGGTGGCGCAGGCGGAAGGCATCCTCGGCGACCTGAGTGGTCTGCGGGCGGTCGTGCTCGGGGCCGCCTATCGCGGCGGCGTCAAGGAGACGGCCTTCTCCGGTGTGTTCCCGACCGTCGAGGCGCTGCGCGCCCGCGGAGCCGAGGTCGTCGTGCACGACCCGCTGTACACCGACGAGGAACTGCGTCGACTCGGGTTCGAGCCGTACGACCTCGGCGGACCGGTCGATCTCGCCATCCTCCAGACGGACCACGCCGACTATCGTGAGCTCAGCCCGGCCCAGCTGCCGGGAGTGAAGCTCCTCGTGGACGGTCGCGCGGCCACGGACGCCGCGCTGTGGTCCGGGACGCCGCGCCTCGTGGTGGGGACGGCAGCCTGATGGATCTCCTCGTCGTCGGGTCGGGTTTCTTCGGCCTCACCATCGCCGAGCGCGCCGCGGAAGCGGGCCGCAAGGTGACAGTCATCGACCGCCGCTCGCACATCGGCGGCAACGCCTACAGCGAGGCGGAACCCGAGACCGGGATCGAGGTGCATCGCTACGGCGCGCACCTGTTCCACACGTCGAACGCGACGGTGTGGGAGTACGTCAACCGCTTCACCTCGTTCACGAACTACGTGCACCGTGTCTACACGACCCACAAGGGCGTCGTGTTCCCGATGCCGGTGAACCTCGGGACGATCAACCAGTTCTTCCAGGCCGCGTACACGCCGGATCAGGCCCGTGCGCTCGTCAAGGAGCAGGCGGGCGAGTTCGATGCGAAGTCCGCGACGAACTTCGAGGAGAAGGGCATCGCGCTTGTCGGGCGCCCGCTGTTCGAGGCGTTCTTCCGCGACTACACCGCGAAGCAGTGGCAGACCGACCCGCAGAAGCTCTCCGGCGACATCATCAGCCGGCTCCCGGTGCGCTACACGTACGACAACCGCTACTTCAACGACACGTGGGAGGGGCTGCCCACCGACGGCTACACCGCGTGGCTCGAGCGCATGGCCGACCACCCCAACATCGAGGTGAAGCTGGACGTCGACTACTTCGACGAGTCCCAGGCGCTGAACAAGAGGGCCACCGTCGGGCAGGTCCCGGTGGTCTACACCGGCCCCGTCGACCGCTACTTCGACTATGCCGAGGGCGCGCTGAGCTGGCGTACGCTCGACTTCGAGCAGGAGGTGCTCGACGTCCGCGACTTCCAGGGCACGAGCGTCATGAACTACCCGGACATGGACGTGCCGTACACGCGCATCCACGAGTTCAAGCACTTCCACCCGGAGCGCAAGGACGTCTACGAGTCCGACAAGACCGTCATCATGCGGGAGTTCTCCCGCTTCGCCGAGCGCACCGACGAGCCCTACTACCCGGTGAACACCCCGGCCGACCGCGAGGGCCTGTTGGCCTACCGCGAGCTCGCGAAGGGGGAGAAGGACGTCCACTTCGGCGGTCGCCTAGGCACGTACCAGTACCTCGACATGCACATGGCCATCGGGTCGGCGCTGTCGCTCTGGAACAACACTCTCTCCTAGACTCGGAATCGTGAGTCACGCTGCTGTCGGGGCGCCCGGGACGCCCCGGCGCTATCTGCATTCGCTGTGGCTGCTGTCGGCCCGTGACCTCAAGGTCCGGTACGCGACGAGCTTCCTCGGCTACGTGTGGTCTGTTCTCGACCCGCTGGTGATGAGCGCGATTTACTGGTTCGTGTTCACCCAGGTGTTCCGTCGCGACGTGGGGGAGCAGCCGTACATCATCTTCCTCATCAGCGCGCTGCTGCCGTGGGTGTGGTTCAACAGCTCCGTGTCGGACTTCACGCGGGCGTTCAAGAAGGACGCCCGTCTCGTCCGCTCGACATCCATCCCGCGCTCCATCTGGGTGAACCGCATCGTGCTCAGCAAGGGCATGGAGTTCCTGTTCTCACTGCCGGTGCTGGTGCTGTTCATCGTGGTCAACCTCCTGTTCGAGAGCCATCCCGACCAGGTGGTGCAGATCGGCTGGGGCGTGCTCTGGGTGCCGGTGGCGATCCTCATGCAGACGGTGCTGCTCGTCGGCCTCGGCCTGCTGGTCGCGCCGCTGTGCGTGCTCTACACGGACCTCGAGCGCACCACGGCGCTCATCCTCCGGGCGATGTTCTACGCCACCCCGATCATCTACAACGTCACGGACCTGCCCGGTGTCTTCCAGACGCTCGGCGCCTTCAATCCGCTCGCCGGGATCTTCATGCTGTATCGCATGCCGTTCTTCCCGGACCAGTGGAACCCGTTCACGCTCACGGTCAGCGCCGTGATGTGCCTGCTCATCCTCGCGCTCGGCGTCTGGGCGTTCCGGCGTCTCGAGCGCCCCGTGTTGAAGGAGCTGTGATGGACGCCGCGATCGACGTGCAGGGCCTCGGTGTGCGCTTCCGCCGCAACCGTCGCGGACAGCGCAGCTTCAAGGACCTGTTCGCCGGAGCGTCCCGTCGCTCGCGTCCCGGAGAGTTCTGGGCGCTCCGCGACGTCTCGTTCACCGTGCAACCGGGCGAGTCGATCGGCGTGGTCGGGCGGAACGGTCAGGGCAAGTCGACGCTGCTCCGCCTCGTGGCTGGCGTGCTGCTGCCCGATGAGGGCTCTGTCAGCGTCAACGGCGGGGTCGCCCCGCTCATCGAGATCACCGGTGGTTTCGTCGGCGATCTGACGGTCAGGGAGAACGTCCGGCTGACGGCAGGACTGCACGGCATGTCGAAGGACGAGGTCGCCCGCCGATACGACGACATCATCGCGTTCGCCGAGCTCGCCGGGTTCGAGGAGACGCCGTACAAGCACCTCTCCAACGGAATGAAGGTGCGTCTGGCGTTCTCCGTCGTCTCCCAGCTCGACGAGCCCATCCTGCTCGTCGACGAGGTCCTCGCGGTCGGCGACAAGGCCTTCAGGGAGAAGTGCTACAAGCGCATCGACGAACTGCTCTCGGACGGCCGCACGCTGTTCTTCGTCAGTCACAACGAGCGCGACCTGCGCCGGTTCTGCACCAGAGGGCTTTATCTGGACCGGGGCACGCTCGCTCTGGACGCCCCGATCACGGATGTCCTGGACCGCTACAACGCGGACTACTCCGTCTGAGACGACGCGCCGACCCGGCGGGGTGTCAGAGGCCGACGAGATCGCGCAGGTCTGCCGCGGCAGCGCGCGCGCTGTCGATGGCCGCTGACACACCGGAGCCGTCCTCGACCGCCGAGCGCAGCGCCGTGAGCTGCTGCGCGTAGGTCTCCACGCCGGAGCGCCAGGAGTCCTGGATGGACGACGGCGGCAGGGCGTCGCCCAGGCGCTGTGCGTCGTCGATCAGCGAGTCGACGACCGGGATGGCGTCCTCGGTGCTCGCACCCGTGACGATGTCGAGGCCGGGCTCGACGGCGCTCAACCAACCGGACACCTTGTCCCGGAAGACCTCGAGCGTCGGGTCATCGACCGGCGGTGCGGACGTCATCGGCGTCGCCCCGTCCGGGGGAGTCTCCGATGAGCCGACAGGCGGTGTCCCGGACCCCTCTGGGCCCGGCATCCCACCGCGGAAGACGGCGAAGAACAGGACCAGCGCGACGACGGCCAGTGCGGCGACGCTCAGCCCGACGATCAGCCACACCCGACCGGTGCGCTGGGGCGCCGGGGGAAGCGGGGCCCACCGCACCTCGGGCTGGGGCTCGTCCATGTCAGGCCTCCAGAGGGCTCATCGGCTCCCAGGTGCGATCGCGACCGATGCGGCCACCGTCCCTGAGCCCGCGGAACAGGTTGCTCGTGCCGCGGACGGTGCGCTCGACGAAGACCAGCCGGATCAGCTCCTTGAAGAACGTCGCGGTCGTCCCGAGGCCGAACAGCACGGGGTTGTAGACGCCGTGCACGCGGTAGTACTGCTTGATGAAGGCACGGTTGCGCATGATGTAGTAGCGGTAGGCATTGCTCGAGGCGTTCATGTGGCGGATGCCCATGTCCCACTGCCGGATCTCGCGCGTGCGGCGGAGCACGAACTCATCGACGATGACCGCCGTGGTCAGGCGAGAGGCCAGCCACCCGTACATCTGGTCGTCCCAGTAGATGAAGAAGCGCGGGTCGGGGAGGCCGATCTGCTGCACGATCGAGCGGTGGATGAACATCCCCTCGAAGCAGCCGCTGTTCATCTCTTTGTAGCCGGAGGAGTCGAAGCCTGCCGGGGCGAACGGGATCGGGATGCCCATGCGCTCCGCGATGCGGTACTGCCAGTAGAACTCGCTGCCGTCGTAGTCGTAGCGCCGTCCCTGGATGCTCTTGAATCGCGGCGCCCAGGCGCCCATCCGGGCGAGACCGTCCGGGAGCACCTCGACGTCGTCGTCCATCATCCAGATCCACTGGGCGCCGAGATCGTACGCCGTGCGCATGCCCTCGCTGAAACCGCCGGAGCCGCCGGTGTTGACGTCGAGACGGCGATAGACGAGGTCGGTGCCGATGTCGTCGCGGAAGGACTCGACGACGTCGGTCGTATCGTCCGAGGAGGCGTTGTCGATCACGATCACGTGGCCCGGCTTCGGGTCCATCGCGGTGATGCTGGTGAGCAGGCCGGTCAGCAGATGCGAGCGGTTGTACGTGACGATGACGATCGCGGCGGAGGAGGGATCGAAGGCAGGGGCGTCGGTGGTCATGCCTTCTCCTCGAAGACCTGCTGCCAGGATTCGGCGGAGACCAGGTCCGGCAGAGCGGCGCGGTACTGGCGCTGGAGCTCCGGCCACCGTCGTCGCAGCTCGGCGTGCAGACGCACGGACTCGCGCAGCATGCGGCGGTACTTGGCGCGGTCGCGCGTGTAGATGTTCTTCCCTGAGCCGTCGGCGGCGCTCACGAGAGCGCTGTCATACAGCGGGAGGCGCCACCAGTGCGCGTCGCCCTTCCCGAACTCCACCTCCGGCTGAGCGACGTTCGCCGGGTCGGGCCGGTGCACCCAGTGCGAGAGCAGTGTCTTCAGCGTGAAGATCCGCAGTCGCAAGCCGGTCGGGCTGTCGAACTCGTTCTTCGGCAGCCGCTTGTAGACCTGGCGGCCGTGGCGGGAATGCAGCACCCGGGCAGGGTCGCGATGGATCACCGTCTCCGGGTACTCGGCGGCAAGGGCGCGCGCGGCCGGCATCGCCGTGGCCAGGTTGCGGCGCATGTGGCCGGGTCCAGAGAGCACGTCGCGCAGAGCCCGGTTGCGCAGCGCCACCGGGTAGTACTGCATCATCATGAGGTGCTTCAGATCCACGCGGCGGCTGTGCACGATGAGGCGGCCGCCTCGCGGTGCTCCGGAATGCAGGAGCCCGGCGACGATCCGGTTGCGGGCGTGGAAGTAGGCCTGCCAGTCGATCGAGTCGTCCTTGTTCACCCAGGAGACGTGCCAGAGCGCCACACCGGGCATCGATACGGTCGGGAAGCCCGCCTCGCCGGCGCGGAGGCAGAACTCCGCGTCGTCCCACTTGATGAACGCAGGGAGGGAGAGTCCCACCTTGCGGACCGCGTCGAGGGGGATGAGGCACATCCACCACCCGTTGTAGTCGGCGTCCATCCGCATGTGCAGCAGCGGCGACTGGCGCAGGTTGGCGACACCGAAGTCGTGCGGCATCTTCTCCTGGTAGAGGTTGCGCCACATGAAGGGGCCCTCGTCGACGACCTCCGCCCAGCCGTGCAGCTTGGGGCGGTCGAGGAGGTCGAACATGTGTCCGCCGACGAGCACGGGCGTGGTGGCGAACTGACCGAAGATGATGGAGCGCCGCAGCGACTCCGGCTCGATGCGGACGTCGTCGTCCAGCAGCTGCACGAAGTCGCTCTCGGGGCGCTGCAGGGACTCGTGCATCGCACGGGCGAAGCCGCCCGATCCGCCGAGGTTGCCCTGGCGGATGACCTGCAGGGTCTCGCCCAGACGCTCGGCGACCTCGGCGTAACCGTCCTGGTCAGCGACGAGCTGCGTGCCCTGGTCGACGAGGAAGATGCGGTCGACGAACTCCAGCGCATCAGGAGAGGAGGCGAGTGCCCTCAGGGTCTCGACGCAGTAGTCGGGCTTGTTGTATGTCGTGATGCCGAGAGAGGCCTTCCCGGTGCGGGTGGGAGCCTGCTCGGTGGTCCACTCCGCGCCCTCGAGCACGGCGGGCTTCTCGTCGGCCACGATGTCGAACCAGATCCACCCGCCGTCGCTGTACTGGGTGAGGTCGAGGTCGAACGACGTCGTGGCCTCGCCGGTCACCTCACGGGTGGCCACGCGCTGGCGCACACCGCCGCCGTTGGAGCGGTAGACGAGGATGGTCGCCGGCCCCGTGGTCCGTACGGTGAGCTGCACCTCGCGGACGCTCGTCCAGTGCTGCCAGTACGACGCGGGGAACGCGTTGAAGTAGGTGCCGAGGGAGACGCGCCGACCGGCGACGATCCGGGCGCGGTGCCGTCCCAGGATGTTGCCGAGATGCGCGCGGCTGGAGACCCGGACCGGTTCCTCCTCGATCACCGACCACGTTTCCGGATCCGCGTACAGCGGGAGCAGATCGGGGTCGCGATCGAGCGGGAAGACGACGTTCTGAAGGACGTGGGCCACAGGGAGGTTCTCCGTTGTTGATGCCGCGGCCGCTGCCGGAGGGCAGCGCGGGACTCGACGAGCAGTGAGTAGCATACCGGTGGTCGCCTTCGGATCTGCGGAGAGCCGATCCCCTGCGCTCGGCGTGGCTGGCTAGACTGACCGCGATGAAGGTACTGATCACCGGCGGGGCCGGCTACATCGGATCGACCGTGGCGACGGCGTGCATCGAGGCCGGGATCCAGGTCGTGGTGCTCGACGATCTGTCCACCGGGCTGGCGGCTTTCGGCGAGGGACGCAACCTCTACGTCGGCGACATCGCCGACGCCGCCGTCCTCGACCGGCTGCTGACGGACCACCCCGACATCGATGCCGTCGTGCACTGCGCCGCCCGGATCGTCGTGCCCGAGTCCGTCGCCGATCCGCTCGGCTACTACGACAGCAACGTCGGCAAGACGATCACGCTCCTCCGCCGCCTCCGGGACGCCGGGATCGGGCGCATCGTGTTCAGCTCCTCCGCCTCGATCTACGCGGGGGAGACGGGGGACGGGGTCGACGAGAGCGGGCGGCTCGCCCCCTCGAGCCCCTATGCGACCACCAAGGCGATGGTCGAGCAGATCCTCGCCGACGCCGCAGCGGCCGGCGACTTCCGCGCCATCGCGCTCCGCTACTTCAACCCGATCGGCGCCGACCCGCAGCTGCGGACCGGACTGCAGAACCCGACTCCGTCGCACGCGCTCGGCAAGATCATGCAGGCGCGGGCGGCGGGGGAGCCGTTCACGATCACCGGCACCGACTGGGCGACCCGCGACGGATCGGGCCTGCGGGACTACATCCACGTCTGGGACCTCGCGCTCGCGCACGTCGCGGCGGTGACCCGGTTCGACGATGTCGCGACGCCGGAGCAGCCGTATCAGGTGATCAACCTGGGCACCGGCGACGGTGTCACGGTCCGCGAGCTGGTACGGGCCTTCGAGAGGGTGACCGGGGACCCGCTGCCCGTCGTCGAGACCGATCGCCGGCCCGGGGACCAGGCCGGCGCCTTCGCGATCGTGGAGCGGGCGCGCGAGGTGCTGGGGTGGCGTGCGGAGCGCTCCGTCGACGACGGCGTCCGCGACGCCCTCGCCTGGGCGCAGAAGCTCCCCACCGTCCGCTGACGGCACGCCGTCACTCCTGCGGGCGCAGTGTGGGGATGGCGCCGGTATGCGCGGCGTCGATGTTCTCGCGCCACGAGCGGGACTGCCCGGCGCGCAGGGCGCACAGGGCGAGCATGAACCACCCGGCGCCGACGAGGGTGAAGCTCTCGAACATCGAGTCCACCGCGAGCGTCACGAGCGTGATCGGCGTCCAGGCGTAGACGACGGAGCGGCGGACGCTCGCGACCAGCCAGGAGCGGATCAGCGCGATGCCGCCGAGCAGGAGGAACAGCACCAACCCTGCCGCGCCGAGCTGCAGCAGCACGTCGAAGAAGGCGTTCAGTGCGCTCTGATGCCGGTCGTCGAGCTGGAAGTTGATGAACGTGAACGGATACTCTCCTCGGGCCCAGTCGCCGAACCACCCCCATCCGGTGATGGGCTTGACGGCCACGAAGTCGAGGATCATGTTCCACAGCTCGGCCCGCATGGAGAAGTCGGATCCGGCGTCCAGCAGCGCGATGATCTGGTGACGCAGGGCGAACGCGACGGTGAGTGCGAGGGCGACCAGGACGCCCAACGTCCATTGCACGAGGTTCCGACGGGCCGGGGCGGTATGGCGGACGATCGTGAGCGCGACCGTGACGATTCCGACGGCGACGGCCAGCACGAGCACCGTCGGCGAGGACGACAGGAAGGCCAGCCCGCCGGCGAGGGCGACGGAGACCACCGCGAGAGGCGGATCCACGGATTGGGTGCGCCACTCGATCACGAAGGTGATCAGGGCGAGCACGGCGATGAAGCCGAGCATGTTCCGGCTGCCGAACAGCCCCTGGACCGGGCCGCCGGAGGCGAGATTGCCCTGGATGTCCAGGAAGGCGAACGGGAGGTCGAGGAGCACGCCCGAGAGGATCTCCACGCCGAGGGAGATGCCGAGCAGGACGCGGAGGGTGTCGCCCAGCGCGCGGACGGTCTGCAGCGTGTCGCGGATGTGTCCGATGGTGATCGCGAGGAATGCGTAGCCGAAGAGCGAGAGCCAGCCCAGGATCGTGTCGGAGCGGTCGGTCGTCCACACCAGGCTCACGAGCGCCCAGGCGAGGAAGGCCAGCAGCGAGGACGGCGCGATGCGCAGCGGGGACAGCTCCTCTCTCCGCACCCAGAGGATCGCGGCGCCGAGCAGGCACAGGGCCGTGATGATGGTGGCGAGGGTGACGGCCGACGTCATCCGTCCGATCGCGAACGAGCCGAACACGGCGGTCAGTGCCGCCAGCGTGAACGCCCGCGCCATCTCCGCCGAACCGAGGAGCCGGGCGAACGGGTGCGCCGCCGTCACGGCACCCGCCGCGGCGTCGCGCCGCGTTCGAAGACGAGATCCCGCTCGCCGACGCCCACCAGCGGCACCGACTTGAGCTTGAACGACAGCATCACCAGGAGCAGCCACCCCCACAGCATGATGGGTGTCGACTCGGTGAGCCCCTGCACCAGCAGCACGATGGTGAACAGGCTGGGCAGCAGCGTGAGCGGGGAGTAGGGGCGCCGCGCGTCGAGGTCCCACCGGGGGCGGTCGACGGCGAAGAACCAGGAGCGCCACAGGAGGCTGGCGTAGGCCACGGCCATCAGCACGAGGCCGACGATGCCGAGCTGCAGCAGCACGTCCAGCCACATGTTGTGGGCGTGGAACACGGTGATCCCATGGTCGACGATCCAGCCGTCGAAAGCCGGGTCCGTGGGCACCCACGGGCTGGAGAAGCCGTTGCCGATGACGGGGTGCTCGCCGACCCGTTCGAGCACCGCCGCCCAGATCTTGTCGGAGCGGCCGGTGAGGTCGGCGCTGCGGCCGAGGAGGCCGAGCAGGGGCTCGCGCAGCAGCCACACGGCGAGACCGCCGAGGACCGTGGAGCCGATCGCGACGACGTAGATCCGGGTGCGTGCGGTCGGCGAGCCCGCTCGACGCATCAGCAGGGCGACGACGAGGACCACGGCGGCCGCGGCGGCGCACACGAGCGCGGTCGCCGACGCGGTTCGGGCGAGGAAGTATGCCGCGAGGAGCATCCACAGCGCGAGCGTGGTCCGCCAGCGGGCTCGAGCGGCGAAGAGCACGCCGAAGGTGATCAGCGCGAACAGTGACACGATGCCGAGCAGGTTCGCGTTGCCCAGGATGCCCTGGATGCGTCCGCCGTCGAAGAGGTTGTCGCGGACCCAGTACCACTGGGGGTCGATCTTCCCGTCGGGGATGTCCGCGAAGTTCGGCAGCAGGGGACCATGGAGGACCAGCGACACCCACAGCTCGAGGGCGAGGGAGAGGCCGAGGATCCATTTGAAGGCGGACGACAGGGCGCGCACGATCTCGTGCCAGGTCAGCACGTGTGCGATGAACAGACCGTTCACCGTGACCGCCGCCAGGAGCACACCCGTGGCGACGGTGGGGACGCGCCACTGCGACCAGGCGACCGAGAGGAGGGCGAGTGCCGTGTAGCCGATGGCCGCCCACGGCAGCCGACGCCAGCGGAACGACTGCGGGCGCTTCCTGGCGAGCATCGGGACGCCGATCGCGAGGGTGGCCGCGCTGAAGAGCGCGAGCACGATCGCGGCGCCGATCTCGCCGACGAGGTTGTACACCGCCGAATGCGCGAAGGCCACGAACAGGACGGCGATGACGTATCCGCGCAGCAGGAGATGCCCCGTGGACTCGCGCTCTGGCGCGGTGGGCGGGGCTGCCACCGGGTGCTTGGTGTACTGGGCCATCGCGACTCAGGCTACCTCGACGGGCCCGGATCCGACCTGTCCGTGGCGCCGGGCTCTACGCTGGGGGCATGCTGCGCAGCCTCACCAACGTGCCCCGCGACTACGCCTGGGGATCGTCCTCCCTCCTCGCCGAGCTCGAAGGCCGCACCCCGACGGGCGCGCCGGAGGCCGAGGTGTGGTTCGGCGATCACCCCGGCGATCCCGCCGACCTCGCGGACGGCGGGACGCTGGACGAGGTGACCGGGGGCTCGCTGCCGTACCTGCTGAAGCTCCTCGCCGCCGCGCGGCCCTTGTCGATCCAGGTGCACCCGACCAGGGAGCAGGCGGAGGAGGGCTGGGCGCGGGAGAGCGCGCTGCCGCTGGACGACCCGCGGCGGAACTACCGCGACGCCAACCACAAGCCGGAGCTCATCGTCGCCCTGAGCGACCGCTTCGAGTCGCTCAGCGGCCTGCGTCCGGTCGCGGACACCCTGCGAATTCTCGACTCCCTCGACGACGTCCCCGGCGTGCGGGCCCTGCGGGAGCGGCTCTCGGGCGAGGGCGACCCGCTCGGGGACGCGATCGGCTGGCTGCTCGGAGGGCAGGCGCAGGGCCACGTCGACGAGATCATCTCCGCCGTCGTCGGCGCCGCCGCCAGGGAGGCGGGGGAGGAGGAGCCGGCTCTGCGGGCCGTGGCCGCGATCGCCGAGACCTCGCCGGGCGACCCGGGGGTCGTCGTCGCCCTGCTCATGAACCACGTGGTACTGCGCCGCGGCGAAGGCGTCTTCCTGCGGGCCGGACTGCTGCACGCATACCTTTCCGGCCTCGGCGTGGAGATCATGGCGGCGAGCGACAACGTGCTCCGCGGTGGTCTGACCCCCAAGCGCATCGATGTCCCCGAGCTGCTCGCCGTGCTGGACACCACCCCCGGCGAGGTCCCGGTGCTGCGGCAGACGGGCGACGAAGCCGTGACGACGTACCCGGTTCCCGTGCCCGACTTCGCCCTCCGACGGGTCCGGATCGATGGCGCGGCGGTCACCCTGGACGTCTCCGGCCCGACCATGGTGCTGGCCACGGCCGGCTCCGTCCACGTGACCGCGGAGTCCGGCGCGGAGACCGCCGTCCCGGTCGGCACGGCGGCGTTCGCCGACGCCGACGAGCGCTCCCTCACGCTCTCCGGTGCGGGTGAGGCCTTCGTCGCGACCCCCGGCCGCTGAGACGTCGTCCCCGGGGCCGCGACACGCCGAGGAACGTCCAAGAACCTTCAAGAATCGCTTGAGGTTTTACGATCCGCGACTTGACCCGAGCGAATGACACGGGTGTAATTAGGTGAGCACGGCCCGCCAGGGGGGCGGTTTCTGAAGGGTTGGAGGTCGAGATGACGGGTTACCGTTCCGATGTGCCGGAGAACTGGTTCGTCGATCCAGTCAACCTCGGTGTCCCCGGGGTCCGCCGGTCCGACCAGGACGACGACAACGCCCTCGCCTGGCAGAGCGATGCGCTCTGCTCGCAGACCGACCCCGAGGCGTTCTTCCCGGAGAAGGGCGGCTCGACGCGGGACGCCAAGCGCATCTGCACGGCGTGCGACGTCCGTGGCGAGTGCCTCGAGTACGCGCTGGCCAACGACGAGCGCTTCGGCATCTGGGGCGGTCTCTCCGAGCGCGAGCGGCGCAAGCTCAAGCGTCGCGCCAGCTGACCCGACTTCGCGGCGCGGCTTCCCGGGCGCGCCGGGAGCGGTGCGCATCCCGGCGTGACGCCCCGCATAGGCTGACCACGTCATGCCAGCCCGAGTTCATGCCCTCATCGTCGCGCGCCCCGGCCCCTCCGCCCGCGCCCAGCTCCTCCGCACGCTCGACGCCGTGCGCTCGCAGACGCTCCCGCCCGCGGCCGTCACACTGATCATCTGCGGCGACGCCACCACCGCACGGGAGAGCGAAGCCGTCGCCGCCACCGTCGAGGGCATCATCGAGGCGCGCGCGTCGACCTCGTTCGCCGAGGCCCTCGATCTGGCGCGCCCGCGCGTCCTCGACGGATCGGCGATCTGGATCCTCGCGCAGGACACCGCCCCGCACCCGCGTGCGCTGGAGCGTCTCACCGGCATGCTGGAGCGGTCGCCGTCCGCCGCGATCATCGCGCCGAAACTCGTCGCCACCGACAATGAGCGCGAGATCGTCTCCTTGGGCGTGAGCATGACCACGTTCGGCCGCTCGGTCGAGCTGGCGGCGGGGGAGTTGGACCAGGGCCAGCACGACCGGATGGATGACGCCCTCGGCGCCGACATCCGGGGCCTGCTCATTCGCGGAGAGGTGCGCGAGGCGCTTCGCCCCGATCCTGCCCTCGGGGGTGCGGACGAAGGCCTCGACCTCGGCGTGCGGGCGCGACTCGGAGGCGGCCGTGTCGTCCTCGCTCCGGCTGCGAGGGTCTCCGCCGCTCCGGACGGCCCTGCGGCGCTCCCGGCGGGACGGGCGCGCCGTGCCTTCGTCACCCGCCTCGCCCAGCTGCATCGCCGCCTCGCCTATGCGCCTGCCGCCGCCGTGCCGCTGCACTGGCTGACGTTCCTGCCGCTCGCGCTGTGGCGTTCCCTCACCCATCTCATCGGCAAGCGGCCGGAGGCCGTGTTCCCGGAGTGGGGGGCTGCTCTCCTCGCGATGGTCCGTTTCGGCGCCGTCGCCCGATCGCGCGCCCGGATCCGTTCGTTCCGATCCTCCACCTGGGCGAGCATCGCCCCGCTGCGCGTCACCCCCGCACAACTGCGTCGCCGGCTCGACGACGGGCACGGCAGCGAGCATGGTGCCGTCAGCGAGCTCCGCTTCTTCTCCGGGGGCGGAGCCTGGGCGGTGCTGGCCGCGCTGGTGGTGAGCATCGCCTCCTTCACGAGTCTCCTGGCCTGGCCGGCGCTGGGAGGCGGTGGCCTCCTTCCCTTGCGTGAGACCGTCGGCGCGTTGTGGCAGGACGCGGCATGGGGTCTGCGCGGGATCGGCGTCGATCTCGTCGGACCGGCGGACCCGTTCGCTGCGATCATCGCCGTCCTGGGGTCGCTGTGGCCTGGCGCGCCGTCCTTCGCGATGGTGCTGCTGTGGATCCTCGCGCTGCCGCTCGCAGTCCTCGGCGGATGGTTCGCCGCGACCCGGGTCACCGATCGGGCCGGACTGCGCATCTTCGCCGGCATCGCGTGGGCGCTCGCGCCGACTTTCCTCACCGCGCTCGTGGACGGGCGGCCTTCTGCCGTGCTCGTCCACCTGCTGCTCCCGTGGCTGTTCCACTCGGCGGTGGTCGCCCACCGATCCTGGGGCGCGGCCGGCAGTGCGTCCCTGCTCCTGGCGGCGGTCGTCGCCTGTGCACCGGTCCTGGCTCCGGCCCTCGCGCTGCTGTGGGTCGTGGCTCTGGGGATCGTGCTCGGCACGGCGCAGTTCCGAGGTGCGGGCCGCCTGCTCTGGCTTCCCCTGCCCACCGCGGTGCTGTTCGCTCCCCTGATCTTCTGGCAGCTCGCCCACGGCAGCGCGCTCGGTCTGCTCGCCGATCCCGGCCTGACGTGGCTGGGGCCGCAGGCGTCGGCCGACGCCGCCGGACGCCTGGCGATCGCCGGGGGCTTCCCGACGAACGATCTGGCGGGCTGGGCGAGCGTCGTCCCCGGAACCTGGGCGGCGCTGCTCTGCGCACCGCTCGCGCTGCTCGCGCTGGGATCCGCCGTCTCCCCTCGATGGCGGGCGGGCATCACCCTGCTGGTCGTCGCGCTCAGCGGACTGGCAACCGCCTTTCTCGCCGTCGGGATCAGCGTCGCCGCCGCGGGGGGCACCCCGGTGCCGATCTGGCCCGGCACCGGTCTGAGCCTCGCCTGGATCGGCGTCGTGGGTGCCGCGACGATCACGCTCGACACGGCGATCACGCTGCCGCGCCTGCGCGTCGCCGCCACAGGGGTGGCCGCCCTCGCCCTCGTGGCGTGCGCTGTCCCTGCTCTCACCGCCTTCCACACCGACCGCTCCGCACTGACGAACGGCCCCGAGTCCACCCTTCCCGCCTATGTGCGAGCCCAGGCGGCAGGGGACCGGCCGATCTCCACTCTCATCCTCACGCCCCAGAACGACGGCGGTCTCGCTGTCGTCGTGGTGCGCGGTCCCAGCGAGACCCTGGGCTCGCAGACCACGATGCTCTCGACGGCGGTCGAACCGCAGGGGACCGACATCGCGACTCTCGCCGTCGACCTCATCTCCGCCCGCGACTTCGACGCGCCGGCGGAACTGCTCGCGCAGGGGATCAGCTACGTCCTCCTCGCGGAGGCGCCGGGCGAGGGGGATCGCGCACGCACACTGCGCACGGCGTCCGTAGCCGCGATCGACCAACGGGCCGGCCTCGTGCAGGCCGGGTCGACGGATCGAGGAGTCCTCTGGCGCCTCGAGGGCGAGCCGGCGGCGTCGGCATCGCTGAGCGCGACCCAGGAGGGCACCGCCCGGCTCGTCGTGACGGTGCAGCTCCTGGTCCTGCTCGCCGCGCTGCTCCTGTCCATCCCGACGCGCGCGTCGCGTCGGGCGGCGAGGGCGCAGTCGCGGATCGTCGGCAGGGCGCCGGAGGAGCCGCTGGTGCTCCCGCGGCATGCGGAGGACACCGTGCCAGACGCGGCTGACGTGCCGCCGGTCGGCACCGTCGAGGATCCGCAGGACGAGCCCGCGCTGGCCGACGAGGCGCTCGCCCCGATCGCCGACGCGCACCCGACCGACGAAGACCATGACGACGTGCCGGACGGCGCTCCGACCGAGGACCGTGCGTCCGCCGAGAGCCGAGGAAGCACCGGCACCGAGGAGGACCACCGATGACCGGCAACCGTGCGTTCCGCGTCGCCGCGACCAGTGCGCGCGTCGTCACCGGAGTCGTGGTCGCCGCGGCCTGTGTGCTGGGCGTCGCGACCGCCGTGCACGCCCCCTGGCCGACAGTGACGCACGAGCCGGCACAGCAGCAGGTGACTCCGCTCCCGGGGGACAGCGTCCTGGTGTGCGCGGGCGATTTCCGCGCTCTCGGTCGCAACACGGCCGCCCCGTCGGAGATGCGCCGGGCGGCGACTCCTGAACTCACGGCAGGGGGCACGAGCGGTGTCCCGTCGCAGGCGGGGCTCGCCGTCCCGGATCTGGTGGACGGACAGGAGGTGCCCGTGCTCACCGGCGCCGTGGAGGGACGCACGGCGCCGCTCATCGCGGGAGCCGAGTCGTCCACCCTCGCCGCGGACGACCTCGCCGGCTTCGCAGCATCGCCCTGCGGGATCCCGCGGCTGGAGTCGTGGCTCGTCGGAGGGTCGGTGGGCACCGGAGCAGAGGATGTAGTTCTCCTCGCCAACGCGTCCGACGTCCCCGCGACCGTGACCCTCGCGGTATACGGATCGGCGCGTGGCGGTCGTACCGTCATCGTCCCTCCGCGCACGCAGACGGCGCTGCCGCTGACCTCCATCGCCGCAGGCAACGACATCCCCGTCGTCAAGGTGAGCGCGGTCGGGGCCCCGGTCCGCGCCGTCCTGCAGTCCGCGCTGATGCAGGTGCTCGACCCGGTGGGGGCCGACCAGCAGGAAGCGGTGCCCGGGCCCCAGCAGCGCGTCGTGCTCCCAGGCGTGCAGGCGTTCGCCGCGACGGGGGACCAGGGAGACATGACGGTGCTGCGACTGCTTGCTCCCGGCGCGGACGCGGTCGCCCAGGTCCGCGTGACCGCCGAGGGCGGCGGTGCCGGTCTGGACGAGTTCACGGTGCCGCTGACCGCGGACGAGCCGGCCCAGGTCTCGCTCAGCGGCCTCGAGCCCGGGACGTACACCGTGGAGATCGAGGCCGACGCCCCGGTCATCGCGGGAGTCCGTCAGCAGGACGGCTTCGGAGCGGATTCCGACTTCGCGTGGGTCACCCCCGCCCCCGAGATCGATGCGGAGGTCGCGTTCGCGGTGCCGTCCGGTCCGTCTCCGCGACTCCAGCTGGCCAACACGTCCGACGAGGACACCACCGTCGCGCTCTCGTCCGTCGACGGGGGGTCGCCGCAGGAGATCGTCATCCCGGCGGGGGAGACCCGAGGGCTCGATGTCGCGGCGGAGACGACCTACCTGCTCCGGCCATCGGGTGAGGTGCATGCCGCCGTCGCGATGACCGCGCCGGGCGCCGTTGCCGTGCTCCCGGTCCCGCCGTCCCCTGGCGTCGAGACGTCGATCACCGTCTACCCCTGACGAGCCGGATCAGTGGTCGTGGCCGAGATCCCACGGCTCCCGGCCCACGTACTCGGCCGCCGCGCGGAAGACAGCGCTCTCGATCGCCATCCGTCGATGCGCGGCGTCGTCGTGACCGGGCGGAAGAAGGCGTTCGACGGGGATGCGGAAGAGGACGATCCTCCGCTGCTCACGGTCGAGATGCCAGCGCGGCACCTCGCCGTCGGCGTCGTACGACGGCAGCGCACCGATCTCGAACCGGACGTCCTGGAGCTCCGGCCACGTCCCGCGGAGGAACTCGACCGCGGTGCCGACGGTGAGATCGAAGCGATCGATGCGCCCATCCAAAGGGGCGAGCGGAGGCTTGACGACCTCGCTGCGCCCGAGGCGGCCGTGTCGGCCGTGCCTGGCACCGCGGCGAGCGGCGGAGGCGGGGACGGAACGGCGACGGGGCATGTCGAAAAGTCTAGGCGCAGCGGCCGCTTCCGGCGCGGCACCGCCGCCGCGGTCGGATGGAGTCGTACGCTGACGGGGATGGACGGACGACTGTGCTCGAAGGTCGGCTGCGCGCGCGAGGCCGTGGCCACCCTCACGTATGACTACGGCGACCAGATGGCCGCACTCGGCCCGCTCGGCGCGGCGAACGATCCGCAGGCGCACGACCTCTGCGCGCCGCACGCCGACCGGCTCTCGGTCCCCGCGGGATGGCTCGTCGTCCGCCACGAGGCGCTGCGCGCATGAGCGCGGACCGCCCCTGACCGGCGAGGCCGTCAGACGCTGAGACGGCGACCGGTCAGGCGCTCCGCGCGCCGGTCCGCGGTGGCGAGCGCGCGGCGTTCGCGCTCGCGCCGGAGAACGGTGACACCGACCAGGACGAGCTCGGGTGGCGCAGCCGGTAGGGGGGAGATGAAGGGCGCGGCCTCGGTGAGCAGATCGCGGGCTACCCGCTCCCGCGCAGCCGGGAGCATGCGGGGAGCGCTCACGAGGAACTGCGAGATGCGCCGGGCGAGTCGGTCCGGAAGGCGCGCCACATCGGCCACCTGTGCCCACGCCGTCAGCTGCGGAGGCAGCACCGGTGCGAGCGTGACCAGCTTCGGAGTGCGCACCCGCTGGCTGTACGTGCCGGCGACGAGGTCGCCCAGCCGCTGGGATCGAGCCGTGAAGGCGCCGACGAGCACGGCGAGGCCGCCGAAGGTGAGGTAGATCTCGAGGACGCCGAGCAGCGCGCGGATGAACGCGTGGCGGAATCCGGCGGCTCCGCCGTCCATCCGCACGATCCTGCCGCCGACGGCGAGTTTTCCGAGGCTCCGTCCCTTCAGCGCCACCTCCATCGTGATCGGCAGGATCACGAAGCTGATGACGAGGGAAGCCACGAGGGCGATGCGGTCGGTCGCCGGGTCGAGCACGCCGATGTCGAGGAGCCAGATGCGCAGGAGGATCGACCCGACGAAGACGGCATAGCCGAGCAACATGTCGATGACGGCCCCGGCCGCCCGAAGGAGGAACCCCACGGGCTGGACGTCGATCGCGACCGCCTCCCCGGAGAGCACCTCATCGGAGACGTCGATCTGCGCGGACATGAGTACAGTAAATCAGGTGGATGCCGATGCCCTCACCGATGTGCGCCGGTCCGAATGGGAACGGTTGGACACCCTCAGTCGCGCCCGTCTGGACGGCGCCGGTGTCGATGAGCTCATCGTGCGGTACCGCGCCGCCTCGGCCGATCTCGCGGAGCTCAAGACGTCGGTCGGGGAGTCGCCGCAAGGCGCCTACCTCTCCACGATCCTCGTGCGCGCGCGGCTCCGGCTCACGGGTGCTGCCGACAGCATCCTCACGCAGACGTCGCGGTTCTTCCGTCTCCAACTGCCCGCAGCCCTCTACCGGCTGCGGTGGACGACCCTCGTCATCGCTCTCGCCTTCGTGGCCGTCGCCGTCGGCACCGCGGCCTGGATCGCGAGCGACCCCGCCCTCGTCGCCACTCTCGGGCCGCCCGACGCCCTTCAGCAGTACGCCGACGAGAGCTTCACGGGGTACTACACCGAGAACCCGGCAGCAGTGTTCATGGGCATGGTCTGGACGAACAACGCCTGGATCGCGATGCAGTGCGTGCTGTTCGGGGTGACCGGCATCTGGCCCGTCTACATGCTCGTGCAGAACGCCATGGGGCTGGGCACGTCCGGTGCGGTCATGGCGGTCCACGACAAGGCCGACCTCATGATCCTGTACATCCTTCCGCACGGCATGCTCGAGATGACGTGCATCTTCGTCGCTGCGGCCGCCGGTCTGCACATGTTCTGGGCCTGGGTCGCCCCGGGCCACCGCACGCGCGGCGAGGCGCTCGCGGAGGAGGGCAGGGCGCTGGCCACCGTCGCCCTCGGTCTCGTGTTCGCGCTCTTCCTCTCCGGACTCGTCGAGGGTTTCGTCACCGGATGGGCCCTGCCCTGGCCGGTCAAGATCGGCATCGGTGCCGCGGCCCTCGCGGTCTTCCTCATCTACATGCTCGTGATCGGCCGACGCGCTTCTCGTCGCGGCGAGACCGGTGATCTCGTGGAGTACGAGTCCGGCACGCCGCGGCTCGTCGCCGGGTGAGGGTCGGCGTCCGCGGTCAGAGCCGCCCCGCCGCCTTGAGCTCGAGGTAGCGGTCGGCGATCCGCGGCGGGAGGTCTTCGGGGTCCGCGGCGATGGCCTCGCCGCCGGCCCGACGGATCGCGTCCGCGACGTTCTCGGCGTCCCGGAGCGTGCGCTCGGCGGCGGCGGCGAGATAGACGTCCTCGCGTGATCCTCGGGCGCGGGCCAGCGCGGCGATGCCGTCATCGGTCACCGACCCGACGAGCACCGTCGTCGCGCGCGAGGCGTCCGGGAAGGCCCCGAGGAAGCCCCGGGCGGACTCGGCCGCGTCCTGAGCGGTGAGCACGACGACGAGGGACGGCCGCGTCGTCAGCGTGCGCACCGCCGCGAAGGCCGCATGCCAGTCCGTGTCGACGAGGCGGGCGTGCACCGGAGCCATCGCATCGGTGAGCGCGGGCAGGAGCGCGGCGCCGTCCACTCCGGTCACCCGTGCCCGGGTGACCCTGTCGTGCATGAGGAGGTGGACGTGATCCCCCGCCCGTGCGGCGAGCGCCGACAGCAGGAGCGCCGCCTCCAACGCCGCATCGAGCCGCGTGCCGTCACCGACCCTGGCGGCAGCCGTGCGCCCGGTGTCGACGATGAGGACCACATGCCGGTCCCGCTCGGGACGCCACGTGCGGAGCATCGTCGTGCCCGCCCGCGCCGTCGCCCGCCAGTCGATGGAGCGCACGTCGTCGCCGCGGACGTACTCGCGCAGCGAGTCGAACTCGGTGCCCTGGCCGCGGACCTGGATGCTCGTGTTGCCGTCGAGCTCGCGCAGGCGCGCCAACCGGGAGGGCAGATGCTTGCGCGAGGTGAAGGCGGGGAGCACGCGGATCGCGCCGCGGACGGGGTGCTGCGCCTGTCGGCCGGCGAGCCGCAGGGGCCCTCGGGAACGGAGCGCGACGAAGGCACTGACGAGCTCGCCCCGGCGCCGCGGACGCAGGGGGATGTCCACCCGCCGTCGTTCGCCGGGCGGGACGCGCAGGTGCTGCCGCTCGGATGGCGCTCCCGCGGTGGGCTGCCAGGCGTCGCGGAGGAGGACGTCGAGCATCCGCGTCCCCCGGTTCTGCACCGCCACGCTGACCGGGATCAACTCGCCGAGGCGCGCGCGCGACGGGACACGACGGGTGACGGTCGCCGCGCGCGGGTCGCCTGCGAAGACGAGATCGACGGCGACGAGGAGGACGCAGAGACCGATCCACCCGCCCAGGACGGCGTAGGGTGGGAAGCCCGCCAGTCCGGCGAGGACCAGCGGCACGATGCCGACGGCGAGGGCGACGGCGAGACGGCCCGTGACGAACACCTAGATCGGCACCCGGGTCTGCTGGACCACCGACGTCAGCACGGCGTCCGCGGACACGCCTTCCATCTGGGCGTCGGGGCGGAGCTGCAGGCGATGCCGCCACACCGGGACGAGCATCGTCTGGACGTGGTCGGGTGTCACAGCGGTGGAGGCGTTCAGCCACGCCCAGGCCTTCGCCGCGGCGAGGAGGCCGGTCGAGGCGCGCGGGCTGGCGCCGAGCTCCACGGATGGCGACTGCCGGGTCGCCCGGGCCAGATCGACCACATAGCCGAGGACGTCGTCGGTCACGTCCACCCGGGCTGCGGCGCGCTGGGCGGCGCGGATCTCGTCGGCGCCGATCACCGCCTCCACTCCCGTGAGTTCGCGCGGGGAGAAGCCTTGCGCATGGCGCCGGAGCACGGCCACCTCGGCATCGCGTTCCGGCATGCCGACCACGAGCTTCATCAGGAAGCGGTCGAGCTGGGCCTCCGGCAGCGAATACGTCCCCTCGTGCTCGATCGGGTTCTGCGTCGCGGCGACGAGGAAGGGATCGGGCAGCGCGCGGCTCACGCCGTCCGCCGAGACCTGGCGTTCCTCCATCGCCTCCAGGAGCGCCGCCTGGGTCTTCGGCGGAGTGCGGTTGATCTCGTCCGCCAGCAGGATGTGGGTGAAGACCGGTCCCGCGCGGAAGTCGAACTCCCCGGTCCGGGCGTCATAGACGAGAGACCCCGTGACGTCACCCGGCATCAGGTCGGGCGTGAACTGCACCCGCTTGGTGTCGAGGCCCAATGCGCGTGCGAACGAGCGCACGACCAGGGTCTTCGCCACCCCCGGCACCCCTTCCAGCAGCACGTGGCCGCGGGCCAGGAGCGACACCAGCAGGCCGGTGACCGTGCCGGCCTGGCCCACCACCGCTTTGTCGACCTCGGTGCGGACGCGGTGCATGGCCTGCCGCAGCGCGGCGTCGTCGGCGGGACTGTTCTCGTCGGTCACGGGGTCTCCTCGGCTTCGGTCGTGAAAGGGATGCGGGGTGGACGGATGCTCATGAGCGGCTTCCCGGGGACTGTGTGCTCGTCTCCACGGCTCTCTCCAGCTCGTCCAGGCGTCGGGCGAGGGCGACGAGCGCAGCGTCATCGCCGGGCGGCGGCCCCGCCAGAAGACTCTGCAGTGTGCCGCGGGGGATCCGGAGGCGATCGGCGGCGGCGTCGGCGATCTCGTCGGCGTCCGCATGCACGGCCAGCCCGAGACGTCGCGCGAGTCGTCTTCGGGTGCCTTCTCGGAGCGCTTCGGCGGCGTGCGGGGCGTCGGCGGCCCTGGCGGTGAGGCGGGCGCGTCCGTGCATGGTCTCCGACGCACGCACGGTGACGGGGAGCGTCTCGGCGACGAGCGGACCGAATCGCCGGCCTCGGGCGATTGCGACGGCGAGGCCGGCGGTGAGCAGCAGCAGGATCGCCGGCGTGACCCATTCGGGGGTGAGCGTGCCGAGGGTGTCGGGGGAGGAGGTCTCGATATCGGTGTCTTCGAAGGAAGGCACGTACCAGACGACCCGGTCGGTCTGCCCGAGCAGGGCGAGGGCGAGCGCGGCGTTGCCGTCTTCGGCGAGAGCCGCGTTGCTGAACAGCTTCACTCCCTCGACGACCGCGCGGTATCCGTTCCTCTCGTCGACGAGGACGGCCGCGGCGCCGTCTTCGCCGAAGCAGCCGGTGACGCCGTCGGCGGGGGTGAAGAGCCGATCGGGGCGGATGTCGCCGACCTCGGCGAAGGCGGGCATGGCGCACCCGGCTGATCGCGGCGACGCCGGGCCGGAGGCGTTCTCACCGATGGCGAGCTCGCTCAGCAGGTGCGTCCCGGTGGAGAGGAAGACGACACGGTCGGCCGGCGCGAGGAGATCCGCCAGCGCGTCGTCCGAGAGGGTGTAGGGGTTGGTCAGGACGAGGGTGCTGTCCGCGTCGAGAGCGGCGACGGCTGCGGCCCGGGAGCGGACGACCTCCACCTCGACCCCCTGATCCCGCAGGATCTCGGCCAGGGCGAGAGCGCCGGTTCCCGAGCGGCTCTCCGGATCGAGGGTGCCGCGCGCGCCGGGTCCGCTGGCCGCGAGCTGGGAGGCCGCGAGGGCGACCGCGATCACGAGTGCCGCGACGAGGAGCCATCCGAGGACGGAGGCGGTGCGACGCCGCGGACGCTCGGCGGTGCCGCCGGCGGCGAGGTCGGGTGCGGTCGTCGTCACGCGGGCACCTCCTCGGGGCGGCGGGCACGGAGGCGCTCGTCGGTCGCCGCGAGGTGCCGGTAGTCGTCCTCGGTGGCCGGGTGCCGGAGATAGCGCACATCGTCGAAGCATGCGGCGGCGTGCCGGAGGGCGTCCGCCTCATCGGCGAACACCGCGCTCGCGGAGCGGGCGAGCGATTGTGCGGTCGCGCCGGGCGCCGGATCGATGAGGTCGCGCTCGAGCAGGTTGCGGGCGATCGCGCGATACCGGAGCACGACGGCGGTGTCCCAGTCCTGCTGGCGTGCGCTGCGCTCGGCATCGGCGCGGAGCTGAGCGGCGCTGCGATCGTCGGCGGCGCCGAGCAGTTCTCCCTGGGGGCGGCGGACCGCTCGCGACCGTCGGGGTCGTCCCCAGACGATCAGCGCAGTGACCAGGGCCGCGGCGATGAGGACCGTGACGACGACGAGTGCGGTCGGGCCGACGTTCGCCCCGTTGTCCCCGCTGAAGAGGTCGGTGAGGAATCGCATCACATCGCGGGCGAGCAGATCGAACCAGGTCGGCTTGGCGTCCGCGTACCGCGGGTTGGACAGCTCCTCCTCGGCCCAGCGTCGTGCCTCATCCCCGTCCGGGACGAAGACGTCGTCGAAGCGCCGCATCATGGCTGCGGGGGGCTGCCCGGAGCCGTCCATCCGCCTCCCGCCTCGGCGGGGGGTGAGGCCGGAGGCGCCGGTGCGGGCGGGGGCGGCGGAGCGAAAGCCGGGGGAGCGGCCGGCGCCGTCTGCGCGCCGGGCGCGGGCGGCGGCGCGTACCCGGGGGGACCGTAAACCGCGGGACCGTACCCGGGGGTGCCGTATCCGGGGGTGCCGTATCCGGGGGCACCGTATGCCTGCGTCATCATGACGTGCTCCGGCACCTGGCGCGGCGGGGGAGCACTGGAGACTGCTCGCGAGGGATCGACCGCGAACGGATCGCCGAGCTGCTCCTCGGGGACGCCGAGGTCGCGGCGCTCGACATGGGAGAGGAGGGCCTGGTCCAGACCCTCGTAGCGCATCCGGCAGTCGAGGTAGACGAGCACGCCGCCGGTGCTCTGCACGACGATGGCGATCGCCTGCAGGATCAGCAGGAGAACCTGCGGGGCGAGGAGGGCGAAGACGTACCCGACCACCGCGCTCGGCTCACTGGCGCCGGTCGGCGCGATGACGGTGCCGAGGAACGAGGAGAGCATGGCGGTCGGGAAGCTGACCACCTGCATCGCCAGGCCCATGATCAGGCTGATGAGGAACGTCACGCCGAATGCGACCCAGAAGCGGCCGCGGGTCAGGCGCCAGGAACGCACGAACGCCTCGCGGAAGCGGGCGCGCTCCAGCACGAGGATCGAGGGGACGAGCAGCAGCTTGGTCGACAGCCACACGGTGAGCGGGATCGCGGCCAGGCCCAGGATGACCACGACGAGCACGACGATGCCGATCATCTCCGGGGTGCCGCCGAGGCCGCCGGCGATGAGCGCGCCGATGACGCCCGCGACGATCGCGAGGCCGCCGAAGAGGGCGACCACCGAGAGGGAAGCGAAACCCGCGAGCCGCCAGAACGCCGGGGCCATCCGGCGCCACAGCATGCGCAGCGTGGCCTTGACGCCGACCGTGGCGTAGCCGACCTCGGCGGCCACGACGCCCTGCATGATCGCGGTGAACGCGATGGACGCGAGCCCGACGAGGAGTCCGGCGAGGAGGTTGATGGCGATCGTGCCGGCGAACACGGCCTCGAAGTCGGGGGAGGAGGGGGAGACCGTCTCCAACCGGGAGAACGTCGTGAACAGGACGACGCCCATCACCCCGGCCGTGGCGATGACCACGATGAGCTGGATGACGACGGCGAACCCGAACAGGACCTTCGGGTTGTGCCGCAGCGCCGCGAAGGCCTTGCCCAGCAGCATGCCGAAGGTCAGCGGGTGAAGGGGGATGATGCCCTTCCGGGGAGCTGGGGTCCACGTCTGGCCGCTCACGGGCCTCCCTCCGTCGTGCGCTCCCATCGTGTCATATCCTCGCGCTGAGGCGCAGACCTGCGGAGGGCGGGACTCGGTGCCATAAGGTAACAGTTATGACCTCACGCATCCTTGTGGTCGACGACGACACCGCGCTCGCCGAGATGATCGGCATCGTGCTGCGCACGGAGGGATTCGAGCCGGTGTTCTGCGCGGACGGCGCGCGCGCCGTCGACGAGTGGCGCGCGCAGCGTCCCGACCTGGTGCTCCTCGACCTGATGCTCCCCGGTATGGACGGCATCGAGATCTGCACGCGGATCCGCGCCGAGTCGGGGGTGCCGATCATCATGCTGACGGCACGCAGCGACACGGCAGACGTGGTGCGCGGTCTCGAGGTCGGGGCCGACGACTACATGGTCAAGCCGTTCAATCCCAAGGAGCTCGTGGCGCGCATCCGCACCCGGCTGCGGCCGACGCCGCAGGCCTCCAGCGAGCAGCTGCGGATCGGCGACCTCACCGTCGACGTGGACGCGCACGAGGTGCGCCGCGGGACGACGCCGATCGCCCTCACACCGCTGGAGTTCCAGCTCCTCGTGGCCCTCGCCTCCAAGCCGCAGCAGGTGTTCTCCCGGGAGATGCTCCTCGAGCAGGTCTGGGGCTACCACTACAAGGCCGACACCCGGCTCGTGAACGTGCACGTGCAGCGCCTGCGGGCGAAGGTGGAACTCGACCCGGACAACCCCAAGATCGTCATGACGGTCCGCGGCGTCGGCTACCGCGCCGGCAGCGTCACCTAGGGACCCCATGGCCGCGACGACAGCGACCACGGCCGTCGCCGTCCTCCGCGACTGGCGCGGTTGGCCGGACGTGCTGGCGGCGCTGTGGCGACGGTCGCTCCGGTTCCGCACCCTCGCGATCACCCTGGTCGCCACGTCGTTGGCGATCTTCATCACGTGCGTGACGATGGCGCTCGTCATCCAGAACGACCTCTTCGTGTCCCGGAAGAACGTCGCGCTGGAGGACGCACGGCGAGCGGTGGACCAGGCGCAGTCGCTCCTGGATGTGGCGGAGGTGGGCGACGATCCCGCCGCTCTGACCGATCTGTGGAACGGCATCCCCGACACCCTCTCCCGGACGTCGAGTGCCGACCTGCTCGCCGGCTTCAAGGTCCAGGACGGCTCGGGGGCGGTCCGGCTCAACGGCTTCACCGCCGGGCTCACGCCGGATCTGCTGAGCCCCGAGCTGCAGGCCAGGGTTCGCGAGTTCGACGACCGGCAGGCCTGGCAGTCCGTCGCCCTGCCCACGGAGGACGGCGGCGTGGTGCCGGGCATCGTCGTGGGGCAGCAGCTCCAGGTGCCGCAGGCCGGATCCTTCGAGATCTACTTCGCCTACGACCTCGCCGACGCCGACCAGACCCTCGTCTTCGTGCAGCGCACCCTGTGGATCGCCGGGATCGGGCTGGTGGCCATCGTCGCGGCCATCTCCTGGATCGTGCTGCGGACGGTGTCCACTCCGATCGTCCAGGCAGCGGAGACGAGCGCACGGCTCGCGGCGGGCGATCTCGGGGTGCGGCTGGAGGTGCACGGTGAGGACGAGCTCGCGACCCTCGGCCGCTCCTTCAATGCGATGGCCGACAGCATCGAGGCGCAGATCAAGGAGCTCGGCGAGCTGTCCATGGTCCAGCAGCGCTTCGTGTCCGACGTGTCCCACGAGCTGAGGACCCCGCTGACGACGATCCGCCTCGCCGCAGACATGCTCAACGACCAGCGCGACGAGTTCGACCCCACGACCGCACGCACCGCCGAGCTCCTGCACGCGCAGGTGCAGCGGTTCGACACGCTGCTGGCCGACCTGCTGGAGATCAGCCGCTACGACGCGGGGTCCGTGCAGCTCGAGCTGGAGGCGACGAGTCTCGCGCAGCTCGCCGAGGACGTCATCGAGCAGATGCGGCCGCTCGCGGAAGGACACGGCACGGAGGTCCGTCTGGTGGCGCCGGGGGGTTACTCGCCGGTGGACATGGACCCGCGCCGCGTGCGGCGGGTGCTGCGCAATCTCATCGGCAACGCGATCGAGCACGGAGAGGGACGCCCGGTCGTCGTCACGGTGGACAGCAACCAGCACGCGGTGGCGGCGGGTGTCCGCGACTTCGGGCTCGGCATGGACCCCGGGGACGCGGAACGGGTGTTCGATCGTTTCTGGCGGGCCGATCCGTCGCGTCAGCGCACCATCGGCGGCACGGGGCTCGGTCTGTCGATCGCCCTCGGCGACGCCACACTGCACGGCGGGACCCTGGCGGTCTGGTCGGAGCTCGGCGTCGGCTCGCACTTCGTGCTCACCATCCCGCGCCACGACGGAGTGCTGGACGGTCCGAGCCCGATCCCGGTGGAGCCGCAGGAGCCGCTCGCCGAACTCGGCGATGCCACGCAGCCGATCTCCATCGCCGAGGCGTACTCCGATCTGCTCGACGGGAAGGATCAGTCATGAGCACGCGCATGAGGAGTCGATTCGTCCTTGGCGCCGCACTGGCGTTGGTCGCGCTCCTGCTTCCCGCGTGCGCCGGGCTGCCGACGAGCGGAGACGTCGCCGTCGGACTGGAGCTGGGGGAGTCGCCTGACGACGTCGATGTGCTCCCGGTGGCCTCCGGTCCCGTGGCGGGGGCGGGGCCGGAAGAGATCGTGGAGGGGTTCCTCGAAGCCGGCATCACCACCTCAGACAACTGGGCGACGGCCCGGGAGTTCCTGGCCCCGCCGCTGCAGCGCAGCTGGCGGCCTTCGGCGGGGGTTTCCATCGACGCCGGGCCGGAAGCCCGCACGTTCACCTCCGACCTCGCCGACGACCAGGTCGAAGACGCCGAGGAGGCCGAGGTCCAGGTCCTGCTCGAGCTGGTCGCGAGCGTCGACGACTCCGGGGCGTACAGCGGCGCCCCCGGCGATTCGAGCGTGCCGTTCGCTCTCGCCCGTGGCGAGGACGGCGAGTGGCGGATCACCGAGGCACCGGACGGCGTGGTGATCGACCAGAGCAGGTTCCCGAACGTGTTCGAGGGATACTCGCTGCAATGGTTCGATGCGCGCTGGTCGCGGCTGGTCCCGGACATGCGATGGTTCCCGCGGCGCCAGAGTCCGGCGACGACCGTCACGCAGGCACTCGTCAGCGGCACGCCGGCGGAGTGGCTCGATCCGGCTGTGCAGACGGCTTTCCCCGCAGACGTCCAGCTGGCCCAGGACGCGGTGCTGATCACGGGGCAGGCGGCGGAGGTGGCGTTGACGCGCCCCGCGGCGAGCCTGGACGACACCACCCTGGCCCGGATGCGCACACAGCTGCAAGCCACTCTGAAGGCCGCGGGGGTGAACGTCACCCAGGTGCGTTTCAGCGTCGACGGCCGAGCGCTCGATGCGGGGGTCGTCGACGTCGTGGGCACCACGCCGGAGCCGGGGACGCTCGTGCTGAAGGACGGCAGGTTCGGTCGCATCGTCGGCGACGAGATCGCGTCGATCCCCGGGATCAGTGCGCAGATCCAGGCCGTTCCGCAGCCGATCTCGGCGATCGACGTGGCCGCGGACGATGCGACCGCCGCGTTGCAGCTGAACGACGGCCACGTGTACCTGGCGACCGAGGATGCCCGCAACGAGCTGGACGCGCGCCCGGGTCTCGTGCAGCCGTCCCTCGATCCCTATGGCTACGTGTGGTCGGTGCCCGCGGGAGCGCCACAGGCACTGCTCGCGGTCGGCCCGGACGTCGTCGGGCACGAGGTCGCCGGCGCGTGGCCGAACGCGTCGGCCATCTCCGACATCCGGGTCGCCGCGGACGGCGCCAGGGTCGCGGCGGTGGTGCGCGTCGGCGGCCAGCTCTGGGTCGTCGTCGCGGCGATCGTCCGGGACGGCGCCGGGGTGCCCACAGAGCTCGGTGAGGTACGACAGCTCATCCAGCTCACCGAGCCGTCGACCGGGCTCGTCTGGCTGGGACCCGATCGGCTTGCCGTGCTCACGGACTCCACGACGCCCCGGTTGATCGTGCAGCCGGTCGGCGGACCGGCATCGGCGGAGAGCGCGCCCAGCGATGCCGCGTCCATCGCCGGTGCCAGGACTCCTGCGGGCGTGCGCATCCTGGACACCACGGGGCAGTTGTTCGCGCACGCCGGTTCGGCGTGGCGGGAGATCGCCGAAGAGGTATCCGTCCTCGCCACACGCGCCGGCGAATGACCCTTCCTGCACGGAACGGGATCCCTCTCGATCGATCTCACCGCTGCCACGGGATGACACGCGAGCACGTTTCCGGCGGCAGGATCTCCGCATGGGGATCACGACACGGATCGGCGCGCTCGCCGCGGAGACCGGGGCGTTGCTGCTCGCGGCGAGCTGCGCGGGGTGCGAGCATCCCGGTACCGTGCTGTGCGACTCCTGCCTGGGCGCGCTCGCTCCCGTGCCGCGGGAGGTGCGTACCCCGGACGGGCTGCGGGTCCGAGCCGCCCTCGTCTTGGACGGCCCGGCCGCTTCCTGCATCCGGCGGCTGAAGGGAGCGGGGCAGACCGTGCTGGCCCGGCCGCTGGGCGCCGCACTCGCCGCTGTGCTCCTGCCCGCCCTCGTGCCGGGGGCGTGGGTGATCCCCGTCCCCACTTCGCGGGCCGCGTTCCGCCGGCGCGGCTACCGCGTGCCCGAGCTCCTGGTGCGGCGCGCGGGCGTGGAGCCGCAACGCGTCCTCGCCGTCACCCGTCGCGTGCGGGATCAGCGGGAGCTGCCTGCTGCGGCGAGGTCCGACAACGTCCGCGGGGCGATGCGCGCGCGCCGACAGGGGCACGGTGCGCCTGCGGTCCTGGTGGACGACGTGGTGACGACGGGGGCCACGCTCGACGAGTCCACGCGAGCCCTCACCGCCGTCGGATTCGTCGTCGTCGGGGCCGTCGCGCTCGCCGCCACGCCGTCGCCGACCGAATCCGGATGAGGTTCATCGGAGACTCACCGGAGACACAGGGTCTCAGGCCGTGACATCCGGCGCGGGTCGGACTACGGTGGGGTGTCACAAGGCGACCACGGTCCGCCCTTGGCCGGGTGGACCGGGACAAGGAGGCAGCAATGGAAACGAGCATCGTGGGCGTCGGAGTGGGCATCACCGATCGCTTCCGCACCGTCGTCGAAGAGAAGATCGCCAAGATCCAGACACTCGCCGCCAAGGCGCAACGACTGGACGTGAAGGTCACGCACCGGGTCTACCGCAACGGCCGCATCCCGGACGAGACGGTCGAGCTGACGCTGGTCGGCAAGGGCCCGGTGGTCCGTGCCGAGGCCGTCGACGGCGACAAGTTCGTGGCGCTCGACCTCGCGATCGACAAGATGACGGAGCAGCTGCGCCGCGCGAAGGAGAAGCGCGTCGACGGACGACAGCATCCGCGCGGCCCGCACTTCGAGAAGGGCAGCGGTTCGCTCGAGGGCATCGACGTGCAGCCCGCCTCCGCTGAGGTGCTGCACGCGGTCGCGACCGGCAGCATCCCGGTGCAGAGCGAGGAGGAGGAGGACTACTCGCCTGTCGTCATCCGCACGAAGAGCTTCGAGGCGGAGTGGATGACGGTGGAGGAGGCCGTCGACCGGATGGAGCTCGTCGGGCACGACTTCTTCCTCTTCGTCGATGCGCGCACCGACCACCCGAGCGTGGTCTACCGCCGCAAGGGCTGGGACTACGGAGTCATCGCTCTGAGCACGCAGGCTCCGCCCGCCGAGGCGCTCGCCTCCTGATACGACCGAGAACGGCCCGACCCCCGCGGGGGTCGGGCCGTTCTCGTGCGGGGACCGGACGGCGTCAGTCGAAGATGCCGTCGAGGATGCTGCCGATGACGAGCCCGCCGAGGATGCCGGAGGCGAGATCGCCGCCACCCATCCCGCCGCCGCGGCGCGGACCGCCGCCCCAGCCGCCGCCCCAGTCCTGGTCCTGCGGGCGGGACGAGTCGATGTCCCGCTGCGCGAGCTGGAGGGCCTCCGCGGCGAGGTGCGCGACCCGGCGGGCCTGGGCGAGCGCCGCCTCGCGGGTCTCTTCGGCCGGAAGCAGGGCCGGGAGATCGACGCGGAGTCGTTCCGCCTCGGCGAGACGGGTACGCGCATCGGCGCCGATCCATCCGCGATGCCCGGCGATGAGCCCGCGGGCGACGCCCAGCTGGCGGTCGGCGTCGTCGATCGCGTGCTGGACCTGCGCGATGCTCGGCAGCGGATTCTCGGCACGATGCCGGGCCGTGGCGATCGCCTCGTCGAGACCGGCGTTGGCCTCGCGCAGACGCGAGAGCTCGGCGAACGGGTCGTTGGGCTGGCCCGAGGGGGTGAGCGCGGCCAGGGCCGCCTGCAGTCGGGCGACGGCCTCCGCCACGGCGGGCGTGGAGGGAGCGGTCCGGGCGGCGATGAGGTCGTTGCGGGAGTCGGCGATGACCTCGGCCAGGGTCGACTCGGCGCGCAGGGCCTCGATCTCGAAGTCCTCCACCGCGTCGAGCAGGGCAGCGGCGCGACGCGTCGCCTCGGTGGCCGTCTCCAGCGCGAGGTTCGCCTCCTCGTTCTGCTTCGCGGCGCGGCGGCGCTCCGAGATGTCGGCGCTGTGGGTGGCGAAACGGATCAGCTGCTCCGCCTCGGCCGCACTGGCGGTGATCTGATGCATGGCGGAGTCGGAGTAGCGCGCGGACAGCCGGGACACCGTCTCGTCCGTCTGCGGGATGCGGGCGCTCAGCGCCTCGGCGTCCGCGCGGACCTGGGCGATGATCTCGGGCGCGCGCCGCACCTTCGCGACGGACTCCGCGAGCACGGTGGTCTTCTCGTCGAGGAGGTCCTGGGCCCAGTCGCAGAGCTGCAGGATGCGCGCGTTCCGCGTGCGCAGCTCCTCGTCGGTGTCCGGGATCTCGTCGTGGTTGAGCTGGTGGAGCTGGAAGGCCTCGCGCAGGTGCGTGCGCACCGACAGCAGCGCGGCCTTGAGGTCGGCGGTCAGGGACTCCCCGAGCTCGGCCTCCGCGAAGACGAGCTCGTCGGAGGTGGTACGGATGCGCTCGTCGGCGGCGACGAGTGCCTGTTCCGCACGCCGGGCGAGGTCCGCGTCCTGTGCGGCGAGTTCTTCCTGTTCGCGTTTGCGTCTGCCCCAAAATCCAGCCATGTGCCGATCCTAGTTTCCCGGGCGCGTGCGCGGGCTGAGCATCCGCTCCAGGCGAACGGCCGGCACCGCGGGCTGGTGCTTCAGGCGGGGAGGGCGACGGGATCGCCGCCGGCGACGGGCGAGGGCGCCGCCTTCGCGGGGCGTCCTCGCTTGGGGCGTTCGGTGGTCAGCTCCAGGGCCATCTCGGGATGGGGGTGTTGCGCGAGTCGGGCCTCCGCCTGGTCGAGCCACCGGAGTTCGGCCTCCGCGGCGCAGACGAGCGAGTCGAGGACGAGCGACCACGCGAGATCCTCGGGGCTGCCCGCCGCGAGCCCGGGGGAGGGCGTGCGGCGCAGCTCCTCCAGCCGCTGCTGCGAGGCGTCCCGCTGGCGGCGGAGGATGGTCGCGGCGTCCACTCCGGGCAACGTCGCGGCGACCGCGAGCTTCACGGCGAGCTCCTCGCGCGTCGCCGGAGCGCGGAGCACCGGAGCGGCGAGCCAGCGCGCCGCTTCGGCCGAGCCCGCTGCGGTGATGCGCCAGTAGACGTGGCCGTGCTCGTCGGCCTCCCCGCGCTGGACCAGCCCGTCGCGCTCGAGCCGCTCCAGGGTGTTGTAGATCTGGCCGACGTTGAGCGGCCAGGTCGATCCGGTCCGGCGGTCGAACTCGTGGCGCAGCTGGTAGCCGTAGCAGGGGCCCTGATCGAGGATGGCGAGCAGGCTCTGGCGTACGGACATGACCGGTCTCCTGAAAGCTGGCGGATGGAAAGCAGTGCCGAGTATATGCATACCGGGCAACTTCCCGGACGCGGCGCGGCGGACCCATGCAGGCGACGTGGAGGTCACAGGCCGGTAACATGGCAAAGTATGCCTGGCGCTCGCCTCACGGCGGCCGGCGAATGACCCAATGACAGGGAGATGACATCCGTGGCGAATCCTCTTGAGAAGCTGCTGCGCGCAGGTGAGGGGCGGATCATCCGCCGTCTGAACCAGGTGGTGAAGGCGGTGAACGCCCTCGAGGAGGACATCTCCCAGCTCACGGACGACGAGCTGCGCAACGAGACCGCCGAGCTGCGTGCCCGCTACGAGAAGGGCGAGACGCTCGACCAGCTCATGCCAGAGGCCTTCGCCGCGGTGCGCGAGGCCGCCAAGCGGACGCTCGGCATGCGCGCGTACGACGTGCAGATCATGGGTGGCGCGGCCCTGCACCTCGGGAACATCGCCGAGATGAAGACCGGTGAGGGCAAGACCCTCGTCGCCACCTTCCCCGCGTACCTGAACGCGATCGCCGGCGAGGGCGTGCACGTCATCACCGTGAACGACTTCCTCGCGAGCTACCAGGCAGAGCTCATGGGCCGCGTCTACCGCGCCCTCGGCATGACGACGGGCATCATCGTGTCCGGTCAGACGCCCGCCGTGCGCCGCGAGCAGTACGCGGCCGACATCACCTACGGCACGAACAACGAGTTCGGCTTCGACTACCTCCGCGACAACATGGCCTGGCGCAAGGAGGACCTCGTCCAGCGCGAGCACTTCTTCGCGATCGTCGACGAGGTGGACTCCATCCTCATCGACGAGGCGCGCACGCCGCTCATCATCTCCGGGCCGTCCTCCGGCGAGGCGAACCGCTGGTTCGCGGAGTTCGCCAAGATCGCTCGCACGCTCGTCGCCGGCGAGGACTACGAGGTCGACGAGAAGAAGCGCACCGTCGGCGTCCTGGAGCCGGGCATCGAGAAGGTCGAGGACTACCTCGGCATCGACAACCTCTACGAGTCCGCCAACACGCCGCTCATCTCGTTCCTGAACAACTCGATCAAGGCGCTCGCGCTGTTCAAGAAGGACACCGACTACGTCGTGATGAACGACGAGGTCATGATCGTCGACGAGCACACCGGGCGCATCCTCGTGGGACGCCGCTACAACGAGGGCATCCACCAGGCGATCGAGGCGAAGGAGGGGGTGCCGGTCAAGGCCGAGAACCAGACCCTCGCCACCGTCACGCTGCAGAACTACTTCCGCCTCTACGACAAGCTCGCCGGCATGACCGGTACCGCCGAGACCGAGGCCGCCGAGTTCATGTCGACGTACAAGCTCGGCGTCATCCCGATCCCGACCAACAAGCCGATGATCCGCAAGGACCAGCCGGACCTGGTGTACAAGAACGAAGCCGCGAAGTTCGCGCAGGTCGTCGAGGACATCGCGGAGCGCCACGCGAGCGGGCAGCCGGTGCTCGTCGGCACCACCAGCGTCGAGAAGAGCGAGTACCTGTCGCGCCTGCTCGCCAAGAAGGGCGTCAAGCACGAGGTCCTGAACGCGAAGAACCACGCCCGTGAGGCGGAGATCGTCGCCCGCGCCGGCCGCCTCGGCGCCGTGACGGTCGCGACGAACATGGCCGGACGAGGCACCGACATCATGCTCGGCGGAAACGCCGAGTTCCTCGCGGTGCAGGAGCTCAAGGCGAAGGGACTCGACCCGGTGGAGACGCCGGAGGAGTACGAGGTCGCGTGGGACGAGACCTACGAGACCATGAAGAAGGTGGTCGAGGAGGAGGCCGAGAAGGTCATCGAAGCCGGTGGCCTCTACGTGCTCGGCACCGAGCGCCACGAGTCGCGCCGCATCGACAACCAGCTGCGCGGTCGGTCCGGTCGCCAGGGCGACCCCGGCGAGAGCCGCTTCTACCTGAGCCTCACCGACGACCTCATGCGGCTGTTCCAGTCCGGCGCCGCCGAGGCGATCCTCGCCCGCACGAACTTCCCTGACGACGTGCCGATCGAGTCGGGTCTCGTGTCCCGGGCGATCCGCAGCGCGCAGTCGCAGGTCGAGGCCCGCAACGCCGAGATGCGCAAGAACGTCCTCAAGTACGACGACGTCCTCAACCGTCAGCGCGAGGCGATCTATGCCGACCGCCGCCACATCCTCCAGGGCGACGACATCGCCGATCGGGTGCAGCACTTCATCGAGGACGCGATCAGCGGCGTCGTGAAGGACCACACCGGCGAGGGCCACAACGAGAGCTGGGACTTCGACGCCCTCTGGACCGAGCTGAAGACCCTGTACCCGGTGAGCGTCACGATCGACGAGGTCGTGTCGGAGGCTGCAGGACGCAAGGGCGGCATCACCGCCGAGGGCCTGACGCGCGAGCTGCTCTCGGATGCGAAGATCGCCTACGAGAAGCGCGAGGAGTCGCTGGGCGAGGCCGCGACCCGCGAGCTCGAGCGTCGCGTCGTCCTGCAGGTGCTCGACCGCCGCTGGCGCGACCACCTGTACGAGATGGACTACCTCAAGGACGGCATCGGCCTCCGGGCGATGGCGCAGCGCGATCCGCTCATCGAGTACCAGCGCGAGGGCTACGCGATGTTCCAGTCGATGATGGGCCAGATCAAGGAGGAGTCGGTCGGCTACCTCTACAACCTCGAGGTCGAGGTCCGTCGCGCCGGCGACGCCGAGACGGCGGAGGTCGAGGCCAAGGGGCTCGCCACCGACGGGGGAGAGCAGCGCCTGGAGTACTCGGCGGCGAACGACGCCGGCGAGGTCGAGGTCCGCAACGACCGCGGGCAGGTGCAGCAGGCCGCGACCGAGCGGATGCGCCAGGCTGCGGCTCGGGCGCAGGCTCCGCAGCAGGCCGAACCGGAGGAGGCCCCGCGCGGCGCCTTCGGGCAGCGCACGGAGGCGGCCGCCCCGGCGGCGGGCAACCGCGAGCAGCGGCGCGCGCAGAGCAAGAAGAAGAAGTAGGCCTTCGGGTGACGAGGAGGGCCAGTCCGTGCGGATTGGCCCTCCTGTCGTCCCTGTAGGCTTGATCGATGACACCATCGCGCACCTTCGACCAGTCGTCGAAGCTCAAGAACGTCCTGTACGAGATCCGCGGAAACGCCCTCGTCGAGGCGGCGCGATTGGAAGCAGAGGGCCACCGGATCCTCAAGCTCAACACCGGCAATCCCGCGATCTTCGGCTTCGACGCCCCGCATCAGATCGTGCACGACATGCTCGCCGCGCTCCCCACGGCCCACGGGTACAGCGACAGCAAGGGCATCATCTCCGCCCGGCGTGCCGTGGTGAGCAGGTACGAGGAGATCGACGGGTTCCCCCGTTTCGATCCCGATGACGTGTACCTCGGCAACGGGGTCTCCGAGCTCATCACCATGACCATGCAGGCGCTGCTGGACGAGGGGGACGAGGTCCTCATCCCCGCGCCCGACTACCCGCTGTGGACGGCCATGACCAGCCTCGCGGGTGGCACGCCCGTCCATTACCTCTGCGACGAGGACGCGGGCTGGCAGCCCGACCTCGAGGACATCCGGTCGAAGATCACGCCGCGGACCAAGGCGCTCGTGATCATCAACCCGAACAACCCCACCGGCGTGGTCTACTCCCGGCAGGTGCTGGAGGGCCTCGTGCAGATCGCGCGCGAGCACCAGCTCCTCATCCTCTCCGACGAGATCTACGACCGCATCCTGTTCGACGACGCGGTGCACATCCCGACGGCGACCCTGGCCCCCGACCTGCTCTGCCTCACGTTCAACGGGCTCTCCAAGACCTACCGCGTGGCCGGCTACCGGTCCGGTTGGATGGTCGTCACGGGTCCGCAGGACCACGCCAAGGGCTTCATCGAGGGCATCACGCTGCTGGCCTCGACCCGGCTCTGCCCGAACGTCCCGGCGCAGCACGCCGTCCAGGCGGCGCTGTCCGGCGTGCAGTCGATCGACGCCCTGATCGCCCCGACCGGGCGGCTGCACGAGCAGCGCGACATCGCCTGGGAGGGGCTGGAGGCCATCCCCGGTGTGTCCTGCGTGAAGCCTCAGGGCGCCCTCTACGCGTTCCCCCGACTGGACCCGAACGTGCACGAGATCCGCGACGACGCCAAGCTCGTCTACGATCTGCTGGTGTCCGAACACATCCTGCTCGTGCAGGGGACGGGCTTCAACTGGCCGACGCCGGATCACCTGCGCCTCGTGACCCTGCCAGAGCCGCGAGTGCTGAGCGAAGCCGTCGAGCGCCTCGGGAACTTCCTGTCGAGCTACCGGCAGTAGTCTCCCCGGAGACGGAGCGGTCGAGGTCGGCCGCGAGCCGGCGCACGGCGGCGACCAGCGCCGACCGCGGCGCGACATCGGAGATCGGCCGGGCATGCAGGAGAGCCGCATCGACGGCACGGCGGTCCAGCGGGAGGAAGGCGATATCGGTGAGCCCGGCGAACCGCTCCAGCGTGCGTCGGATCTGACTTCGGGCGTCGAGGCCGAGCGGCCCGGGACGGACCTGGTTCACGACGACCGTCACCGGCGTCTGGCCGACCAGACGCCGCAGCTCTGCATGGTCCCGCAGGAAGCGGCTGACCCCCAGCGGGTCCGCCAGGGCCAAAGCCACGACCCGGTCCGCCTCGCTCAACGTCGCGACGGTCGCGGCGTGTCGCCGCGGGCCGACCACGTCGTACATCGCCTCCTCGTCCGTGTCGACGGCGGCTGAGACGTCCACCACGGTCTCTTCCGCCCACCTCCGGCAGACCGACAGCGTCGCCCGCATCCGCGCGTCGGAGAGCTCGGGCCAGCGGCTCGGACGGTTGAGGCCCGCCAGCACGTCGACCTCGGCGCCGCCTGCGGCGAGCCGGGCGGACAGGCGGGTCAGTTCGGCCGGATCGAGCGCACCGGCCTCGGCGCGACGGCAGGCTGCCGCGAGCCCTGGGGCGTCGTCGTCCATCCCGAGGAGCAGAGCCAGAGAGGGCGCCACTGTGTCGGCGTCGATCAGCGCCGTCCGGCGCCCGCGCCGCGCGAGTTCCACGGCGAGCTGAACGGCGATCGTGGAGCGTCCTGGCGCTCCGTGCGAGCCCCGGATGGCCGTGAGGCGGGACGCCGCCCTCGGCGGGCCCGTGACAGGGTGCCGCACGTCGGTGGAGAGCGCTGCAGCGATCTCCCATCCCGGAGCATCCGTGCGCAGGGGCGGGGCCAGGCCCATCCGCATGACCGCCCGGCTGTCCGTGCCTCCGAGGGTGACGATGCGGACGCCGGCGCGATCGCACGCCGAAAGGAGTTCGGGGGTCAGCACAGCCCTGGTCGCGGGGGCGACGACAGCCTCCACGTCCGGTTGCAGACGGGCGATGATCGCGGAAGCGGACGCGGATGGGAGGCTGAGGGCGGAGACGCCCTCCCATTCGAGTTCGGCGACCAGCTCGTCGGCTCGAGGCTGGGTCACGGCGAGGAGGACGACGCTCACGACCCGGCTCCGACCGGGACGACGGAGAGCGCGGCGCCACCGGTGACCGCGGCGAGGACCGCAGCGACGTCGCTCCGATCGATCACGATCTCCAGCTCCGCCGCATTCTCCGCCAGCAGTCCCTCCGGCTCGAGGACAGCGCGGACGACGACGTCCCCCACGAGGATGCGGGGTTCATCGTACGAGCGTCCGTCCTCGCGCAGCGGTGCCTGCCAGATCTCCACCTCGGTTCCCGCCGCGACGTCCTCCGGGAGACCCACGCTGCTCTCGACGACGACCGTCGTGGTGCGACTGTCCGAGGCCGCGGTCATCGCCGTCCTTGGCACCAGCTCGCCCTCCGTCAGCGTTCGGACGGCGACCTGTCCCGCAGGGAGCTGATCCGGCCGGAGGTACTCGTCGGACACCGCGCCGAGCGCCACATCGACCGTCTCGAAATCGGCGGCACGGAGGACCTCCCCGCGAGCGATCGTGCGTCGTGCCTGGAGCACCGGGACCGCCTGGTCGGACGAGGTGAGGACGAACCAGACGCCGGCGATCGATGCGAGGACGAGCACGATGCCCACCGCGAAGCGGGCATCACCGCGGAAGCGACGAGGGGAGCGGGAGAGCGGGGCCATGGCGATATGGTCACAGACGCGGGGTTCTGGGCCGTCGAGTTATCCACAGGCTCGCGCCTGCCCGTACGGCGCGCGCCGTGGGCACCCAGAATGAGGGCATGACACCCCCGCACCCGCACACCCCCCGGTTCCTCGCGCCAGCGCAGGTGGCAGAGCTGCTGAGCATCGACGTGGACGAGGTCATCGCGCTCGTCCACGCCGGTCATCTTCGCGGTGCCCCCCTGGGCGCTCCCGCGCGCTGGCGCATCGAGGAGCCGAGCATCGAGGAGTACCTGGCCGCGCAGACGGAGGAGGCGCGCCGGATGGCCCTGTGGCGGCAGTCGCAGGCCGCGAGCTTCCCCGAGCTGTGGGGCTCCTCCGCGGCGCGGCACCGCTGAGCGTCAGAGCGTCGCCGTCCCCTGCACCCGGATCGCCGCCAGCGCCGCGTACGGCACCATCCTGAATCCTCGGACGGCGTCGGCCCGACGAGCTGCGCCGCTGTCGTGCTCGGCGAGGTCGAGGTGATCGGCGGCGGCGCGATCGATGGTCCCGTGGAGGTCGTCCCCGACGAGGAGACGGAGGTGCACCGGGAGGCGACGACGCGCGAGGTCGCGGAGAGCGAAACCCAGCGACATCCGCTCGCGGAGCGTCGGCGCTCCCTGGCTCTCGTCGACGAGGCTGCTCAGCATCGAGCCATGGTCGACGGTGAGCCCGAGGACCGACGTCATCGGGATCAGCAGCATGGAGCTCGGCACGCGCGCGCCCTGGGGCACTCGGGAGACGGCGGCGAGCCAGTCCACTCCCAAGGACCGCAGCCCGACGGGGACACGCGCGCCGTCGGCGAGGTGGAGCGTCGTGTCGGTGCGCTCGTCGCACAGATGACGCAATCGTGCGCGCAGATCGAGCCGGGCGATGCGGAGCCGCTCGGATTCGGCGTCGCGGGCGGCGCGTTCCGCCTCCCACTCCGCGGCGAGCTGTCCTTCCAAGTCGTCGAAGAGGGATTCCCAGTGCACCCGACCGAGCGTAGGGGCGGGCGTCGCCTCCTCCGAGTTATCCACATCCCTGCCGAGACCGCACTCCTTCCGGCCCGTGCTGCGGTCGTCTACGGGTTGTCCACAGACCTGGGCCGGTGGCGCCCGTGCCGCACCGGGAACGTGTTCTACTGACGGCTCGCCGACCCCTTCGAAGGGAGATCGAGATGATGCTGGCCGAGTACTTCGGACCGCAGCCCACCCCGGCCGATGAGCTTCCGGACCCCGCACTTCTCGTGCGGAGCCTCACCCAGGGCGCGCTCGAGGTTTTGGCGGGGGTGCGGGAGGTGGACCAGCTCGCCCGGTGGTTCAGCGAGGAGGCCTACCGCAGCGTGGTCGTCCGGGCCAACCTCGCCGCCCGTGCGCGCAGCGCTCGTGGTGTCGCGCCGTCGCGGCCCACCTTCGTCATCCGCACTGTGCGGGTGACCCACCCGCGGGACGGCATCGTAGAGGCTGTCGTGGTGGTGGCGGGACCGGGGCGCACGCGCGCGGTGGCCCTCCGGCTGGAAGGGCTCGACCACCGGTGGCGCGCGACGTCGCTCGCCATCCTCTGAGGCGGGGGAGCCTAGGCTGGTGAGGTGTCAACCCTCAGTGATCTCGCCCAGGCCCAGGGCCTTCTGACCGACGACGACGTGGAGTGGCTGCACCGGCTCGCCGGTGACGGACAGCTCCTCGCGGACCTCGCCTCCGCCGACATCGTCCTGTGGATCCAGACGGACGACGGATCGTTCGTCGCCGTCGCGCACGCACGACCGAGCGGCGCGGCGACGCTGTTCTACCGCGACATCGTCGGGGAGCGGGTGCGTCCGCAGTGGCGCACGCAGGTGCAGGGTGCCTTCGAGTCGGCGGAGATCGTGGACTCCTCCTCACCCGACTGGTTCGAGGAGACACCGACCAGGGTCCGCGCCGTCCCGATCGTCATCGAGCGTCGGGGTGAGGACAAGGCTCCTCGCGTGATCGGCGTGGTCACACGGCACACCAACCTCGGGGAGGTGCGCACGCCGTCGCGTCAGCAGATCACCTTCGACGAGTGTGCCAACGACCTGTTCCGCATGATCGCGGACGGCAGCTTCCCGGACCCGGCAGCCCCCACGTCACCGCGCCGTGGCGCTCCCCGGGCGTCCGACGGGCTGATCCGGATCGACGTGGACGGCATCACGACCTTCGCCAGCCCCAACGCCCTGTCCGCGTTCAATCGGATGGGCTTCGACGACGAGTTGGAGGGGGAGTCCCTTGCCGAGGTGACCACCCGGCTCGTGCCGCCCTCCCGGCAGGTCGACGAGTCGCTGCCCGTGGTGGTGACCGGTCGGGCGCCTTGGCGGACGGACATCGAGGCGCGTGGCGTGACGGTCTCGCTCCGCGCCATCCCCCTGAAGGATCACGGCACACGCATCGGGGCCATCGTGCTCTGCCGCGACGTCTCGGAGCTGCGCCACCAGGAGCAGGAACTCATCACCAAGGACGCGACGATCCGGGAGATCCACCACCGCGTCAAGAACAACCTGCAGACCGTGGCCTCTCTGCTCCGGATCCAGGCCCGACGCACGCACTCCGACGAGGCGCGGGATGCTCTCACGCAGGCCATGCGCCGTGTGGACGCGATCGCGGTCGTGCACGATACCCTCGCCCAGGGGCTGACGCAGAAAGTCGACTTCGACGAGGTCTTCCATCGCGTGCTCAAGCTCGTCGCCGAAGTGGCGTCGGCTCCCAACACGCGCGCCCGCACCCAGTCGACGGGACACTTCGGCGTGCTCCCGAGCGAGTACGCCACTCCGTTGGCGCTGGCCCTGACGGAGGTCGTGACCAATGCGGTGGAGCACGGCCTCGCCGGGCAGGAGGGTGTCGTGACCATCGACGCCAAGCGCACCGAGGACAACCTCCGCGTGACGGTCCGCGACACGGGCCACGGGCTCCCGGAGGGCCGGATCGGTCAGGGCCTGGGCACCCAGATCATCCGCACCCTGATCCAGGGCGAGCTCGGCGGCACGATCGACTGGCGGGGGAGTGAGGGCGAGGGGACCGAGGTGGTCATCGACATCCCGCTGCGCTGGCTCGAGCGCTGACGCTCTGCCCGGAACATGCAGAAGCGGCCTGAGACGATGTCTCAGGCCGCTTCGCGAATCTCAGGAGGCGCGACGGGCGCGTGCGGCGCGACGCTTGAGCGCGCGGCGCTCGTCTTCGGACAGGCCGCCCCAGACGCCCGAGTCCTGGCTGGTCTCCAGGGCGTACTGCAGGCAGATCTCGGTGACCGTGCACGTCGCGCAGACGGTCTTGGCCTTCTCGATCTGATCGACGGCCGGGCCGGTGTTCCCGACGGGGAAGAACAGTTCGGGGTCGACGGTCAGGCAGGCGGCCTTGTCACGCCAGTCCATGGGGGCTCCTCGGTGTGGATTTCATGAGATGTCGCGATGCGACCTCTCGATTCGGGCGACGGTTCGGGTTCCGCTACCCTGTTGAGATACGGGCGGATGCCCGCTGATTGTGATGCGAACGCGAACGTTCGCCCCACGCCGCTGTGGGAGCACATGACTTTCTCTATTCTGTTACATGAATACCCTGAAATCAAGGGTTTTCTCGTCATTCGATCCCCGGGAGGACACCCGTGCGCGCACCGGGAATCGCCCGCGCCGCCGCCGCCGTGCTGGCGGTGGAAGCCGTCGCCCTGCTCGTCTTCGCCGTGATCGAGATGGCCGGACTCGGGGCCGGGGACGCCGCGTCGCTGCCGACGGCCATCGCTCTCATCGTCCTGACGCTGATCGGCGCCGCCGCGCTCGCGGCCTTCGCGTTCGGCACTCGCGCCGGACGCTCCTGGGCGCGATCGGGCGGGGTGGTGTTCCAGGTCCTCGCGATCGCCCTGGCGCTCGGCGCCCTCACGCTGCCGCCCATCCCGTGGGCCTTCGTGCTCGGACTCGGCATCCCGGCTGTCGCGGGCTTCGCGCTCCTCATAGCGAGCGCGCGCCGGGAGGGGACCCGACGCGAAGCGGAGTGAGTCCGCGCCGCCCTGTCAGGCGTCGATGCCGAGCTGCTTGCGCAGCCGCGCGACGTGGCCCGTGGCCTTCACGTTGTACTGCGCGCTCGTGACGACGCCGTCCTCGTCGAGGACGAACGTCGAGCGGATCACGCCTTCGACGACCTTGCCGTAGTTCATCTTCTCGCCCCAGGCGCCGTACGCCTCGTGCACCGCGTGGTCGGGGTCGCTGAGCAGCGGGAACGTGAGGCTGTCGCGGTCGCGGAAGGCGGCGAGCTTCGCCGGCTCGTCCCGCGAGACGCCGACGACCTGATACCCGGCGCCCTGCAGCGACGAGATGCTGTCGCGGAAGTCGCAGGCCTCCGTCGTGCACCCCGGCGTCATGGCGGCCGGGTAGAAGTACAGCACCGTCTTCGTGCCGCGCAGATCGGCCAGGCGGACGGTGTTCCCGTCCTGGTCGAGCAGGGAGAAGTCGGGGGCGGCGGTTCCGGTTTCCAGGCGTTCGGTCACGGCCCCAGCTTATCGTCCGGGGGGCTGCTCCGCCTTGTCGGCGAAGGTCTGCAGGAGGCGCTGCAGCGAGTCGAGGCGAGCGCGTCCGGTCTCGCTCAGCTCGCCGCGGTCCGCCGCCTCGATGAGGGCGCAGTCGGGAGCGTCGGGGAGGTGGGTGCAGCCGCGCGGGCAGTCCTCCGCGATGACGGCGAGCTCGGTGAAGGCGGCGAGGATGTTCGCGGGGTCGACGTGCCCGAGGCCGAAGGAGCGGACACCGGGGGTGTCGATGACCCAGCCGGAGCCGTCGGCGCTCTCGTAGCGCAGCGAGACGGTGGAGGAGGAGGTGTGTCGCCCGCGGCCGGTGACCTGGTTCACGTGTCCGGTGGCGCGGCCCGCGGTGGGCACCAGGGCGTTCACCAGCGTCGACTTGCCGACACCGGAGTGTCCGACGAACACCGTCGAGTGGCCGATGAGTGCGGCGCCGATCTCGTCGACCGGCATCTCGTCCTGTGCGCTCGTGAACACACGGAGGTCGAGGCCCTCGAAGTGCGCGAGGAAGGGGGCGGGGTCGGCGAGATCGGTCTTCGTCACGACGAGGAGCGGGCGGATACCGGCGTCCAGGGCCGCGACGAGATAGCGGTCGACGAGCCGGGCACGCGGCTCCGGGTCGGCGGCGGCCACGACGACGAGCATCTGGTCCGCGTTCGCGACGATCACCCGCTCGACCTCGTCGGTGTCGTCGGCGCTGCGGCGGAGGAGCGAGGTGCGCTCGACGATGCCCACGATCCGGCCGAGCGTGCCCTCGTCGCCCGAGGTGTCGCCGACGACGCGGGCCCGGTCGCCCGTGACGATCGGCGTGCGCCGCAGCTCTCGCGCGCGGGCGGCGGTGATCGTACGCTCCTGCGCGGTGTCCTCGTCGAGGAGCACGGAGTACCGGCCACGGTCGACGCCCAGGACGCGGCCGATCTGCGCGTCCTCGTGCGCGGGGCGTCGCTTGGTGCGGGGACGGTTGGCCTTCGGGTTCGGCCGGGTGCGGATGCTGCTCTCGTCGTAGTCCTCGAAGTCGTCTTCGAGGTCGTCGGCGTCGTTCAGCCAGCTCACCCGTCAGCCTCGCAGCATCCGCTCCCAGAGCATGGTGAACTCCGGGAGGGTCTTGGCGGTGGTACCGATGTCATCGATGATCACGTCGGGGACGCGGAGGCCGATGAGCGCGCCGGTCGTCGCCATCCGGTGATCGTGGTGCGCGGCCCAGGTACCGCCCCGGAGCGGGCCGGGAACGATGCGGATGCCGTCGGGGAGCTCCTCGGCGGTCCCGCCGAGCGCGCGCAGGTTCCCGACGAGCGCCGCGATCCGGTCGGTCTCGTGGAGGCGGATGTGGCCGATGCCGCGGATGGTCGTGGGGCCGTCGGCGAAGGCCGCGAGACCGACGAGGGTCGGCGTCAGCTCGCTGGCGGCGGAGAGATCGAGATCCAGTCCGCGGATTCCGGACCCTGCCCGCACGGTGAGCACCCCGCCGTGACGGCTGACGTGCGCACCCGCCGCCTGCAGGATCTCGGGGAGCAGCGCTCCGGGCTGGGTCGAGTGCGCCGGCCAGCCGGTGATCGCGACGGAGCCTCCGGCGACGAGGGCCGCCGCGAGGAACGGGGCGGCGTTGGAGAGATCCGGCTCGATCGGGATCTCCTTGGCACGGGGGACTCCGGCCTCCACCAGCCATTCGCCCACGGCGGGACGCTCGATGCGGATGCCGCGGCGGCTCAGCGCCTCGATGGTCATGTCGATGTGCGGCAGGCTCGGCAGCCGCTCGCCGGTGTGCACGAGGTGCAGGCCGACGTCGAAGCGCGGGGCCGCGAGCAGCAGCCCGGACACGAACTGGCTGGAGGCCGACGCGTCGATCTCCACGCGACCGCCGCGGATGTGGCCGTGGCCGCGGATGGTGAACGGGAGGGCCCAGGTGCCCTCGTCGTCGATGTCGACGCCGAGGTCGCGCAGGGCGCTGATGAGCCCGCCCATGGGCCGGTGCAGGGCCGTCTCGTGCGCGGTGAGGTGGACGTCCTGCTCCGCGAGGCCGGCCAGCGGCGCGATGAAGCGCATGACGGTCCCGGCCTGGCCGCAGTCGATCGTCGTGCCGCCGCGGAGCTTGCCGGGCGTGATCACGAGATCGGGACCGAACTCATGACCGGCGTCGACCTCCTCGATGCCGACGCCGAGTGCGCGGAGGGCCTCCACCATGCGCTGCGAATCGTCGGAGTGCAGCGGCGCGGTCAGGCGGCCGGGGCCGTCCGCGATCGCCGCGATGAGGAGTTCGCGGTTCGTGAGGGACTTGGAGCCGGGGATCGTGAGCTCGGCGTGCACCGGGCCGTCGATCGTGGGCGCGGGGTAGGCGCCCTGCACACGGGTGGGGGAATACCTTTTGGCGCTCATCGGTTCTCACCTTAGTAAACGCAACGCCGTCCTCGTGAGAGGCGGCACCCGTGCGAAGGGAAGAGGATGCCTGCGACGCTGGAACGCGAGGTGATCGACCTCAGCCGCCTAGACTGGCCGGTGATGGACGACACCGCAACCGCAGCCACCGTCGGCGACCCTCGGCGCGAGTTCGAGGAGCAGGCGCTCCCCTTCATGGACCAGCTCTACGCCGCCGCGATGCGCATGACGCGCAATCCCGCTGACGCCGCCGATCTCGTGCAGGAGACCTTCGTCAAGGCCTACGGCTCGTGGTCGACCTTCGCGCAGGGCACGAACCTCAAGGCGTGGCTGTACCGCATCCTCACCAACACGTACATCAACATCTACCGCAAACGGCAGCGCGAGCCGTTCCAGGGCACCATCGACGAGCTCGAGGACTGGCAGCTCGGCGGCGCGGAGTCGACGACGGCGTCGCACAGCCGGTCGGCGGAGGCGGAGGCCATCGACCGCATGCCGGCGTCGGTCGTGAAGGACGCGCTGCAGGCGGTTCCGGAGGACTTCCGGCTCGCGGTGTACCTCGCCGACGTCGAGGGCTTCGCGTACCAGGAGATCGCCGACATCATGAAGACCCCCATCGGCACCGTGATGAGCCGTCTGCACCGTGGCAGGCGGATGCTGCGGGAGCTGCTGGCCGACTACGCCGCGGAGCGGGGAATCGCCGCGGCTGACCCGAGGAGCAAGAAATGAGCGACTGCGGCTGCGACAAGGCCCGTCAGGATCTGGAGGAGTACCTCCGCAACGAGGTGTGTAAAACAGAGCACGCCGAGATCCGCGAGCACCTGGAGAACTGCCCGGCGTGCCGGGACGAGGCTCTGGTGGCGACGACCCTCACCGAGGTCATCGCCCGCGCCTGCAAGGAGACCGCTCCGGAGGAGCTGCGGGACCAGGTGTTCGCCCGGCTCCGCGAGGTCCAGGCCGCGCAGCACTGAGCGTCCCCCCGGGCGCGGAGCGTCGGAGACCGCCCGTAGGCTGTGTGCATGGCCCTCATCGATGCACGCGGGATCCCCGCTGACCAGACGTCTGTCGACCGCCTCGCGGAGGACGGCCTCGACTATCGGGTCTTGGATACGACGGACGCCACGCGCGTGGCCGCCTTCCAGCGCGCGATGGCCCGCGGGTTCCTCGGTGCCGACCCCTCGGAGGCGGCTCGCGAGGAAGGTGTCGGCACCCTGAAGAGCCGGCGAAACATCGGCGTCTACGAGCCCGATGCCCCGGCCGACCGCTTCCCGGTGGCGACCATCGACTCCTGGGTGACACCGCTGACGATCCCCGGCAGCGAGATCGGGATGTGGGCGATCAGCGGGGTCACCGTGGCCGGCACGCATCGCCGCCGTGGCATCGCGCGCGCCCTGCTGGAGGGCGAGCTGCGCGCCGCCGTCGATGCCGGCCTCCCTGTCGCGGGCCTCACGGTGTCCGAGGCGACCATCTACGGGCGGTACGGCTTCGGCTCCGCCGTCCCCGTGGCGCGGTTCACCGTGGACGTGCGCCGCGCCGGCTGGGCGGGCCCCGTCCCGGCCGGCCGCGTGGAGTACCTCGAGCGCGAGGAGCTCGCCGAGGCCCTGGCGGAGGCGCACGAGCGCGCCCGTACCGCGCGGTCCGGCCAGGTGCCGGGGTGGGCGGCCCGCTGGGCGGGCATCAGCGGGCTCGCGAGCACCGACACCGACCGGGACCGGGTGCGCGGCATCCGCTATCGCGACGAGTCCGGTCAGGTGCGCGGCGTGATGGCCTTCCACCTCACCGAGCGCGGTGGCACGTTCCGGTTCGCGTTGCACGTGCGCCTGCTCGTCGCCGAGACGGCGGAGGCGACGGCTGCGCTGTGGCGGTTCGCGCTGCAGCACGACCTCGTCGACGAGGTGACCGCCGATCTCCGACCGCTCGACGACGCCCTGCCGTGGCTGGTCGCGGACCCGCGCGGCGTCACCCAGGTGGTGCACGACCACGGCTGGCTTCGGGTCCTGGACGTCCCCGCCGCGCTCACGGCCCGGACCTACGCCGCGCCCCTGGACACCGTGCTCCGCATCGAGGACGCCCTGGGATTCGCCGCGGGCACCTGGCGGCTCCGCGTCGACGCGCAGGGGCACGCGGACATCGAGGACGCTCCGGGCGCCGAGGCGGACCTCGTCCTCGACGTCTCCGCGCTCTCGTCGATCTACGCCGGCAGCATCCGCGTCGCCGCGCTGCACGGAGCAGGCCGGATCACGGGCCCGGTCGACGCCGTCGAGGCACTGGACCGTGCGTTCGTCGCCTTCCCGGCGCCGTCCCTCGACATCTGGTACTGACCCGCGGAACGGAGAAGGGCGCCCCGGCCGAAGCCGGGGCGCCCTTCGTCGTCAGAGAGGCGGTCAGCCCAGGGTGACCGCCGCGCGGATGAGCGCGGCCTGCTCGGTCGCGTGCACCTTGGACGAGCCCGTCGCCGGCGAGGCCGACGCCGGACGCGAGACCGGGCGGAAGGAGCGGTCGCCGGGGACGTCGGCGAAGGCCAGAGCGAGGAACGGCCAGGCGCCCTGGTTCTCCGGCTCCTCCTGCACCCACACGAGCTCGGCGTTCGGGTACGAGTCGGTGATCTTCTTCAGCGCGTCGATGGGCGTCGGGTAGAGCTGCTCCAGACGCACCAGGGCGATCTCCGGGTTCGGGTTCTTCTCCAGCTCGGCGCGGAGGTCCCAATGCACCTTGCCGCTGTGCACGAGCACGCGCTTCACGGCGGAACGGTCGAGACCCCGGTCGTCGTCGAGGACCGGCTCGAAGCGGCCCCCGGTGAACGCCTCCACCGGGCTCGTCGCGCCGCGCAGGCGCAGCATCGCCTTCGGCGTGAACACGATCAGCGGCTTGCGCGGACGGGCGTAGGCCTGACGGCGCAGCAGGTGGAAGTGCGACGCCGGGGTCGACGGGCGCGCCACGATCATGTTGTCCTGCGCGCACAGCTGCAGGAACCGCTCGATGCGTGCGGAGGAGTGGTCCGGTCCCTGGCCCTCGTAGCCGTGGGGGAGCAGGAGCGTGACGCTGGACTGCTGACCCCACTTCTGCTCCGCGGCGGAGATGTACTCGTCGATGACCGACTGGGCGCCGTTGACGAAGTCGCCGAACTGCGCCTCCCACAGCACCAGGGCCTCGGGAGCCTCCACGGAGTAGCCGTACTCGAAGCCGAGCGCGGCGTACTCGCTGAGCAGGGAGTCGTAGACGAAGAAGCGGCCCTGCGCGTCGGACAGGTTCGACAGCGGCAGCCACTCCTGGCCGTTCGCACGGTCGTGGAGCGCGGCGTGCCGCTGCACGAAGGTCCCGCGTCGCGAGTCCTGGCCGGCGAGGCGCACCGGGGTGCCCTCGACCAGGAGCGAGCCGAAGGCGAGCAGCTCGCCGAAGCCCCAGTCGATGTTCCCGTTGCGGCTCATGTCGAGGCGCTTCTCCAGCAGCTGCTGGATCTTCGGGTGCACCGTGAAGCCCTCGGGCTTGTTCACGAACGCGTCGCCGATGAGGCGGATGACCTCGGCCGGCACACCGGTGACCTCGGGGGCTCCGACCTGGTCCTCGACCTGCGGGGCCTCCTCCGGGGCGATCGGGGTCGTGCCGGTCTCGGCGGCGTGCGTCTCGGCGAAGGCGATCTCCAGACGGTTCTGGAAGTCGGCCTTGGCCTCGTCGTACTCCTCCTCGGTGATGTCGCCGCGACCGACGAGGGATTCCGTGTAGAGGCGGCGGACGGAGCGCTTCGCCTGGATGAGGTCGGTCATCAGCGGCTGCGTCATCGAGGGGTCGTCGCCCTCGTTGTGCCCGCGTCGGCGGTAGCAGACGAGGTCGATCACGACGTCGCGATGGAAGCGCTCGCGGTACTCGAACGCGAGCTGCGCGACGTGGATGACGGCCTCGGGGTCGTCGCCGTTCACGTGGAAGACCGGCGCCTGGATCGTCTTGGCGACGTCGGTGGCGTAGACCGAGGTGCGGGCGTCGCTCGGCGTCGTGGTGAAGCCGACCTGGTTGTTGACGACCACGTGGATCGTTCCGCCCGTGCGGTAGCCGCGCAGCTGCGACATCTGCAGGGTCTCGACGACGACGCCCTGGCCGGCGAAGGCCGCGTCGCCGTGGACGAGGATGGGCAGCCAGGCGAAGGTGCCGATGGGCTTGCGGTCCTGCTTGGCGCGGACGATGCCCTCCAGCACGCCGTCGACCGTCTCCAGGTGGGAGGGGTTGGCGGCGAGGTACACGGGCAGCGCGGAGCCGTCGTCGGCGACGAACGTGCCCTCGGTACCCAGGTGGTACTTCACGTCGCCCGAGCCGCGCTGGTTGCCGGGCGTCTGCGTGCCTTCGAACTCGCGGAAGACCTGGCCGTACGTCTTGCCGGCGATGTTGGTGAGCACGTTCAGGCGGCCGCGGTGGGCCATGCCGATCGCGGCGCCCTCCAGCCCGGCCGTGGCCGCGCCCTGGAGGATCTCGTCGAGGAGCGGGATCAGCGACTCGCCGCCCTCGAGCGAGAAGCGCTTCTGGCCGACGAACTTCGTCTGCAGGAAGGTCTCGAAGGCCTCGGCCTCGTTGAGCTTGCGCAGCACGCGCAGCTGCTCGTCGTGGCCGGGCTTCTGGTACTTGACCTCGACCTTCTCCTGGAACCAGCGGCGCTGCTCCGGGTCCTGGATGTGCATGTACTCGATGCCGAGAGTGCGGCAGTACGAGTCGCGCAGCACCCCGAGGATGTCGCGGAGCTTGGCGACGCGGCGCCCGCCGAACCCGCCGGTGACGAACTCGCGGTCGAGGTCCCAGAACGTCAGGCCGTGGCTCTCGATCTCCAGGTCCGGGTGCGAACGCTGACGGTACTCGAGCGGGTCGATGTCGGCCATGAGGTGGCCGCGCACACGGAAGGAGTTGATGAGCTCCTGCACGCGGGACTGCTTGTCCACGCGCTCGGCGAGGTCGACCGCGATGTCCGGGTTCCAGCGGATCGGCGCGTACGGGATGCGCAGCGCCGCGAAGATGTCGTCGTAGAAGCCGCGCTGGCCGATCAGCAGCTCGTGCACCTTCTTCAGGAACTCGCCGGATCCGGCGCCCTGGATGACGCGGTGGTCGTACGTGCTCGTGAGGGTGATGGTCTTGCCGATCGCCAGCTCGTTGAGCGTCTTGTCGCTCGCGCCCTGGAACTCCGCGGGGTACTCGAGAGCACCGGCGCCGATGATGCAGCCCTGGCCCTTCATGAGACGCGGGACCGAGTGCACAGTGCCGATGCCGCCCGGGTTGGTGAGCGAGACCGTCGTGCCCTGGAAGTCGGCGGCGGTGAGCTTGTTGGCGCGGGCGCGGGTGACGAGATCCTCATAGGCGGCGAGGTACTCGGTGAAGGTCATGGTGTCGGCACGCTTGATGCTCGGGACCATGAGAGCGCGGGTGCCGTCCGGCTTGGGCAGGTCGATCGCGATGCCGAGGTTGACGTGCGCCGGGGCCACGACGGAGGGCTTGCCATCGATCTCGGCGTAGAAGACGTTCTGGCTGCGGAACTCGTCGAGGGTGCGGATGAGGGCCCAGCCGATGAGGTGGGTGAAGCTGACCTTGCCGCCGCGGGTGCGGGCCATGTGGTTGTTGATGACGATGCGGTTGTCGATCATCAGCTTGGCCGGGACCGTGCGGACGCTCGTCGCGGTGGGGACGGTGAGCGATTCGTCCATGTTCGCGGCGAGGGTCTTCGGCAGACCGCGCAGCGGGGTGACCTTGTCCTCCTCGGAGGGCGGCTGCGTCTCCTTGGACTCCTGCTTCGGCTTCGGCGCCTGGGCGGGGATCGGCGCGGCGGCCGCCGGCTTCGCCGTGGTGCGGGCGACGGGCTGTGCACCGATCACGGGGATGGGAGCGGTCACGGGGTGCGCCGGGGCCGCGGTCGCGGCGGGAGCGCCTCCGGCTGCGGTGGTCTCGGAGTGGTACTTCTCCAGAATGGGCCACCACTCCTTGTCGACCGAGTCGCGGTTCTCCTTGAACTGCTCGTAGAGCTCTTCGACGAGCCAGGAATTGGCTCCGAACCCCCCGTCGCCACCGACGCCGGTCACCTGGTTCGACACGCTCTATCGCCCTCTTTCATCGCTGAAGATCTCCGATGCGGACGCACGACGCAGGATGCGCTCGGGCCCGCACACTCTCGACCACCAAGCCTAACCTGTTTCGACCGCAGAGACGTCGAAGAGACCGACCCGTGCCGCGCCGATCTGGGTACCGTGGAGACATGGAGTTCTCAGGTGCGCAGCCGACCGTCGATCTGACCTACTCGGACGTCTTCCTGGTGCCGCGCCGTTCGGCCGTCACCAGTCGCCTCCAGGTCGATCTCGCTCCGCACGACGGCACCCCGGCGACGCTGCCGCTCGTCGCCGCGAACATGAACTCGGTGACCGGGCCGCGGATCGCCGCCGTGCTCGCTCGCCGCGGGGCGCTGGGCGTGCTGCCGCAGGACCTCCCGCTCCAGGAGCTCGACGCCGCGATCCGCGACGTGAAGGGGCAGCCGGTGCTCTGGGACACGCCGCTCGTGCTGCCCCCGGAGGCGACCGTCGCCGACGCCCTCCGCCTGCTCCCCGCCGCCCCCGGCCACGGGATCGTCGTCGCCTCCGGTGCGGCACCGATCCCCGTCGACCGCATCGTCGGCGTGCTCCCGGCCACCCGTCTCGCGACCGCGCTGCCCGACGCGCAGCTCGGCGACCTCGTGCACCGGGGGACGCCGTCGATCGACGCGGACGACATCGGCTCCGAACGGCACGCTTTCGACGTCATCACCGAGGCGGACGTCGAAGTGGTCACGGTCATCCACCACGGCCACCTCGTCGGGACGCTGAGCGCCCGCAGCGCCCTCCGCGCCACGCTGTACCGGCCGGCCGTGGACGCCGACGGGCGCCTCGCCGTCGCCGCGGCGGTCGGCATCAACGGCGACGTCGGGGCGAAAGCGAAGGCGCTCGCGGCGGCCGGGGTGGACGTGCTCGTCGTCGACACCGCGCACGGCCACCAGGAGGGCATGCTCCGGGCGCTGCAGGAGGTCGCGTCCCTCGGGCTCGGGCTCCCCATCGTCGCGGGGAACATCGTCACCGCGGACGGCGTGCGGGATCTCGTCGACGCGGGCGCCTCGATCCTCAAGGTCGGCGTCGGGCCGGGGGCGATGTGCACGACACGGATGATGACGGCGGTCGGTCGTCCCCAGTTCTCCGCGGTGCTGGAGACCGCGCAGGCCGCCGCGGAGGCCGGAGCCCATGTCTGGGCCGACGGCGGGGTGCGCTACCCCCGCGACGTCGCCCTCGCGCTCGCGGCCGGTGCCGCCTCCGTCATGGTCGGCTCCTGGTTCGCCGGGACGATCGAGGCCCCGGGCGAGCTCCAGCGCGACACGGACGGTCGTCTGTTCAAGGAGTCGTGGGGGATGGCCTCGACCAAGGCCGTGCAGGCGCGGTTCGGTCGGCTCGACGCCTACGAGCGGGCGCGCAAGGAGCTGTTCGCCGAGGGCATCTCCTCCTCCAAGATCTACCTCGACCCGCTGCGCCCGGGAGTCGAGGACCTGCTCGACATGATCACATCGGGCGTGCGGTCGTCCTTCACCTACGCCGGGGCCGCGACCGTGCCCGAGTTCCACGAGCGCGCCGTCGTCGGATTGCAGTCGGCGGCCGGCTACGAGGAGGGCAAGGCGCTGCCGGTCAGCTGGTGATCACCTGCCGCGACCACAGTCCGCTTCTGTAGAATCGAGCGCACTATGGACGACCCTCCCAGTTGCCGAACATCGCCCCACCGTCCCGTTCTCTCCCCGGAGAGGAAGATCTGATGGACTACATCATGTTGGGCGTGGGGCTTCTGCTCACGGTCGGCACCGGCCTCTTCGTCGCGAGCGAGTTCGCCCTCGTGAACCTCGACCGCGCGGATCTGGAAGCGCGGCAGGCGCGAGGCGAGTCCCGCCTCTCCCTGACGATCAGCGCCCTGCGGCACACCTCGACGCATCTCTCCTCCGCGCAACTCGGCATCACGCTGACCACGCTGCTGACCGGATACACGATGGAGCCGGCGCTGTCGAACCTCCTGCGTCCCACGCTGGTCGCCTGGAACATCCCGGAAGCCGCCGTCGCTCCCATCGCGACCGTGGTGGCGATGTTCGTCGCGACGGTGCTCTCGATGATCCTCGGCGAGCTCGTCCCGAAGAACTTCGCGCTGGCGCTGCCCCTGGCCACGGCGAAGCTCGTCGTGCCCTTCCAGATCGCCTTCACGACGGTGTTCAAGCCGGCGGTGGTCGTGCTGAACGGCAGCGCCAACGGGGTGCTGCGCAGCATGGGCATCGAGCCCAAGGAGGAGCTCTCCGGCGCGCGCAGCGCGGAGGAGCTGTCGTCGCTCGTGCGACGGTCGGCGAGCGCCGGAGTGCTGGAGGCCGACACCGCCACGCTGCTGGACCGCACGCTCACGTTCTCGCGGCTCACCGCGGCCGACGTCATGACGGCGCGCCCGAGCATGCACGCGATCGCCGCCGGCGACTCCGTGGACGACGTGATCCAACTCGCCCGGCGCACCGGCCACAGCCGCTTCCCGGTGTTCGACGAGGACCTCGACGACATCACCGGCGTCGTGCACCTCAAGGCCGCCATCTCGGTGCCGCGGGAACGTCGCGCCGAGGTGCCCGTCGGGGCCCTCGCGACCGACCCGCTCCGCGTGCCGGAGACCGCCCATGTCGACGCGCTCATCTCCGACCTCCGCGGTCGCGGCTACCAGCTCGCGGTCGTCGTCGACGAGTACGGCGGGACGGCGGGCATCGTGACGCTGGAGGACCTCGTGGAGGAGCTCGTCGGCGAGGTGTCCGACGAGCACGACCGGACGAGGGCCGGCATCATCCGCAACCGCGACGGGGTGACCTTCCCCGGCGAGCTGCGCCCGGACGAGCTGCGCAGCCGTGCGGGCGTCGAGGTGCCGGAGGGTGATGTCTACGACACGGTCGGCGGCTACGTCATGAGCGTCCTCGAGCGGGTGCCCGTCGTCGGGGACGAGGTGCCCCTGGAGAGCGGCACGCTGCAGGTCGTCCGCATGGACGGCCGCCGGGTGGATCGGGTGCGCTACGTCCCGAGACCGGATGCCGTCATCATCGAGGGGGTGTCCCTGTGAGCGATTGGGGAGGCCTCGCCTGGCTCGTCGTCCTGCTGGCGGCGAACGCGTTCTTCGTCGGCGCCGAGTTCGCGGTGATCTCCGCGCGGCGCTCGCAGATCGAGCCGAAGGCCGAGCGTGGCTCGCGCCCGGCCAAGACGGCGCTGTACGCCATGGAGCACGCGACGCTCATGCTCGCGACCTCGCAGCTCGGCATCACGATCTGCTCGCTGCTCATCCTGAACGTCTCCGAGCCCGCCATCCACCACCTGCTCGCCGTGCCGCTGCACGCGCTGGGCTGGTCGGACGGCGCGGTGGACGTCGTGTCGTTCACGATCGCACTGCTCATCGTGTCGTTCCTGCACGTCGTGTTCGGCGAGATGGTGCCGAAGAACCTCGCGTTCTCGATTCCGGACCGGGCCGTGCTGCTGCTGGCGACGCCGCTGGTGTGGGTGTCGAAGGTGTTCATGCCGGTGATCTGGCTGCTGAACGCGGCGGCGAACGGCGTGCTGCGCCTCTTCCGGGTGGAGCCGAAGAACGAGGCGGCGTCGACGTTCACACTCGACGAGGTGGCGACCATCGTCAACCAGTCGCGCCGTGAGGGCGTGCTCATGGACACCGCCGGTACGGTGACGGCCGCGGTGGAGTTCACCGACAAGAAGGCGCGCGACGTGGCCGTTCCGCTGAGCGACCTCGTCACGCTGCCGCAGACGACCACGCCCGACGACATCGAGAAGGCGGTGGCCCGCTACGGGTTCTCGCGCTACGTGATCGTCGACGACGAGGACGTCCCGATCGGCTACGTCCACCTCAAGGACATCCTGCGGGCCTCGGAGGGCCCGGATGCCGAGGCCAAGGTGCTCGAGCCGATCCCCGGCAAGCGCATCCACCACATGGTGCCCGTGCAGGAGGACACCGATCTGGAGGACGCCCTCGCCGTCATGCGCCGGGCCGGTCGCCACCTCGCCAAGGTCCGCGACGCCCGGGGGGAGACCACCGCCGTGCTGTTCCTGGAGGACATCCTCGAGGAGCTCGTCGGCGAGGTGCAGGACGCGACCCGTCGCGTCCGCGGCCACTGACATCCGGAGACGCGAAGGCCGCCGGCTCCCTCGGGGACCGGCGGCCTTCGTCGTGGGTGTCAGCGCCAGTGCGCGCGTTCGTACTGCGGCGGCCAGGCGACCGTATCGCCCAGCTCGTGCGCGGCCCGGAGCGCGAAGTGCGGGTCGCGCAGCCACTCCCGTCCGGCGAAGATCGCGTCGGCCGCCCCGTCGGCGAGCACCTGCTCGGCCTGGGCGGCGGCGGTGATGAGGCCCACGGCCGACACCGGGATCCGCCCGCCCTGGCGGACCGTCTCGGCCAGCGGGACCTGGTAGCCGGGGGAGACGCTGATGCGCTGGTGCGCGACGAGGCCGCCGCTGGAGACGTCGATGAGGTCGGCGCCGCGCGCGGTAGCCCAGCCGCCGACCGTCGCGGCCTCCTCGGGCGTGAACCCGCCCTCTGCGTGATCCGTCGCCGAGATGCGGACGAACAGCGGCACGTCGTCGCCGGCCGCCTCGCGCACCGCGTCCACGACGCGCAGCAGCAGCCGGGCCCGGTTCTCCAGCGAGCCGCCGTACTCGTCCTCGCGGAGGTTCGACAGCGGCGACAGGAACTGGTGCAGGAGGTAGCCGTGGGCTCCGTGGATCTCGATGACGTCGAAGCCCGCCTCGAGCGCCCGACGGGTCGCCGCGGCGAACCCGTCGACCACGCGGTCGATGCCGTCCGCGTCCAGCGCGACCGGCGCGGCGAACCCCTCGTAGGCGACCGCGGACGGGGCGGTTGTCGTCCATCCGCCCGCGGCGGTGGGGACCGAGCCGCGCTCGTCGGCCCAGGGCCACCAGGTCGAGGCCTTCCGCCCGGCGTGCGCGAGCTGGATGCCCGCGGCGGCCCCGCGGTCGTGGATCGCGCGGACGATCGGGGCGAGGGCGTCGCGCTGCGCGTCGTCCCACAGCCCGAGGTCGCGAGGGGAGATGCGCCCCTCCGGCACGACGGCCGTGGCCTCGGCCACGATGAGCCCGGCGCCGCCCGAGGCGAACTGCGCGAGGTGGGTGTGGTGCCACTCCTGCGCCACGCCGTCGACGGCGCTGTACATGCACATGGGGGAGACCCAGAGGCGGTTGCGGAACGTGGTGGACCGGATGGTCAGCGGGGAGAAGAGAAGACTCACCGTTCGACGGTACCGCCGACGAGGACGGGACAGGGCCGTCGGGCTAACGTGGAGTCATGAGCGACGTGCGCGAGTGGTCCCGCAGCGACGCGGCGCGGTTCTTCCGCGCGCCGACCGCCGAGGATGACAAGTACTCGCGGGGCGTCGTGGGCATCCGCACCGGATCCGCCGCCTACCCCGGCGCCGCGGTGCTGGGCGTCGAGGCCGCCTGGCGCACCGGTGCCGGATTCGTCCGCTACGTCGGCGCGCCGTCGGCGGTGGCGGCGGTGCTCGCCCGACGCCCGGAGACCGTCGGCGGGCCGGATGCCGGACGCACGCGGATCGGCGCCTGGGTGATCGGCTCCGGGACCGATCCGGACGACCGGAGCGTGGCGGAGGCGCAGGCGCTGCGGGATATCGTCGGCGGCGACGTCCCCGTGGTCATCGACGCCGGAGCGCTCGATCTGGCGCCGAGCGCCCGCGCCCCGTTCGTCGCCACGCCGCACGGCCGGGAGTTCGCGCGGCTGCGCGAGCATGTCCGCATCGAGGCGTCCGACGACCTCGTAGACGTCCGCGACGTGTCCGCCGCGATCGACGGCGTGGTGCTGCGCAAGGGCGCACGCACCGTCCTCGCCGCACCTGACGGCACGCTCATCGCCGTCGAAGCGGGGACCGGCTGGCTCGCGACGGCCGGGACGGGGGACGTGCTGGCGGGGATCGTCGCCGCCGTGATCGCCGCGAATCCGGACAGCCCGCTCGTCGAGTCCGCCGCGGCGGCCGTCTGGCTGCACGGGCACGCCGCCCGCCTCGCCGCTGCGGCGACCGCGGGCGAGAGCGGTCATCCGATCGTGGCGCTCGACGTCGCGGAGGCGCTGCCCCGCGCGGTCGCGGACCTCCTGTCGTGAGGACCACGGTCCGGGGGAGCCTGGTCGCGCTGTGGATCGCCTTCCTCCTCGTCCACCTCCTGACCGCAGGGCTGGGCTGGGTCTACCCGAGCCAGCCCATGGGGGACGTCGTGCTGGTCTACGAGCCCTGGGCGACGGCGGCGTGGAGCGGCGGGGAGATCGTGGGCGTCACGGAGTCCTGGGTGTATCCGCAGCTCGCGCTCCTGCCGATGATGCTCGCGGCCGTGCTCGCCGCCCCGTTCCTCCCGCTGCTCGGCGTCTCGGGCGCCTACCTCATCGGGTGGGCGCTGCTGGTCACGGTGCTCGACGCCGTCGCCTTCGCCGTGCTCGTCGGGCGCGGACACGTGCGGGCGCGGCGCACCGCCGCATGGTTCTGGTGCGCGGCGCTGCTGCTCCTCGGACCCATCGCGCTGTACCGCATCGATGCCGTCACCGTGCCGATCGCCGTCGTGGCCGGCCTCTGGCTGGTGACCCGCCCGACCATCGCCGCGGCGCTGCTGACCATCGGCGCCTGGATCAAGATCTGGCCCGGTGCGCTGCTCCTCGCGGCGGTCGTGGCCGCGAGGGCGCGGCTGCGGATGCTCCTGGCCGCCGCGGGCGTCACGGCCGGTGTGGTGGTGGTGCTCCTGCTGCTCGGCGCTGACACCGAGATCCTCGGCTTCCTCACCGCGCAGACCGGCCGGGGACTCCAGATCGAGGCGGTCGCCGCGACCCCGTTCCTCTGGATGGCCGTGACAGGGGCCGCCCGCATCGAGTACAGCTACGACATCCTCACCTTCCAGATCGTCGCGCCGGGCGCGGAGGCCCTCGCGACGATCCTCACCCCGCTCCTGGTGCTCGCCGCCGCCGTCGTCACCGTCGTCGGTGGGGTCAAGGCCGCCCGCGGCGCGTCGTTCGCGCGACTCTTCCCGCCGCTGGCCCTGCTCCTGGTGACGGTGCTCATCGCCCTGAACAAGGTCGGCTCGCCGCAGTTCCAGACCTGGTTGCTCGCACCGGTGATCCTGTGGCTCGTGCTCGACCGCCGCCGGGCGCGCACCGCCGCCGCCCTCGTGCTCGCGCTGTGCCTCCTCACGTGTCTCGTGTATCCGCTGAGCTATGACGGGCTGCTGCGTGCCGAAGCCGCCCCGGTCCTGCTGCTCACGATGCGCAACGCCCTGCTCGTCGTCCTCGCCGCCGTGAGCGCCGTCGCGCTCGCGCGGGTCCCCGCCGTCCGTCGTCCCCGAACCCAGGAGTGAACCCATGCTGATCGCCTTCTCCGTCGCCCCCAGCGGCACGCCCGCCGACGGCGCCGAGCGCCCCGATGCGTCCGTGCACGACGCCGTGGCCGCCGCGGTGCGCGTCGTCCGCGCGTCGGGGCTTCCGCACCGCACGACGAGCATGTTCACCGAGATCGAGGGGCCCGACTGGGACACCGTGATGGACGTGGTCAAGCGGGCGACCGAGGCGGTCCTGCCGTACGGATCGCGGGTGTCCCTCGTCCTCAAGGCGGACATCCGCCCCGGGTACACGGGAGAGCTCGACGCCAAGGTCGAGCGTCTGGAGGCGGCGATCGAGGAGTCCGACGACCGGTAAGCTGAACCGGTGAATCCCTCGACACCTTCGAGGGGTGCGGCGAAGTGGGCGCTCCTCTCCCTCGCCATCGGCAGTTTCGGCATCGGCATGACCGAGTTCGTCGTCATGGGGCTGCTGCCGAACATCGCCGCCGACCTCCTCCCGTCCGTCTGGGCGTCGAGCCAGGAGGAGGCGCTGAGCCAGGCCGGCTGGTTGATCTCGCTGTACGCACTCGGCGTGGTCATCGGCGCCCCGACCATCGCCGGCTTCGTCGCCCGCTATCCGCGGCATCGGGTGATGATCGTGCTCGCCCTCGCGCTGACCGTCTTCAACGCGCTCACCGTGGTGCTGCCGACGTTCGAGCTCGTCGGGGTCTCGCGCTTCCTCGCCGGGCTCCCGCACGGCGCCTACTTCGGCATCGGCGCGCTGGTCGCCGCCGATGTGATGGGGCCGGGCAACCGTGCCAAGGGCGTCGCGTTCATCCTCACCGGGCTCACGGTCGCCAATGTCGTCGGCGTGCCGCTGGGCACCTTCCTCGGCCAGGAGTGGGGCTGGCGCGCGGCCTTCGCGGTCGTCGCGCTCGTCTTCGCGCTCGCCACCGTCTTCATCGCGCTGTTCGTGCCCGCGCACCCGGGGAACCCCGGACGCACGATGCGGGCGGAGCTCGGGGTGTTCCGCATCGGTCAGGTCTGGTTCACGCTCGGCGTCGGGGCGATCGGCTTCGGCGGGTTCTTCGCCGTCTACAGCTACATCGCCCCGCTCGTTACGGAGGTGGCCGGATCGCCGGACTGGGTCGTGCCGATCGTGCTCGTGCTGATGGGGCTCGGCATGACGGGCGGGAACCTCGTCGGCGGTCATCTCGCGGACATCGACCTCCGCCGGACGCTGCTGCTGGGCCTCGCCGCGATGGCCGTCGTGTTCGCTCTCCTCGCGGTGCTCTCGTTCTGGATCGTGAGCCTGAGCCTCGTCGTCGTCCTCGTCGGTTTCGTCTCCTCCGTGCTCAGCCCGACGATCCAGACGCGGTTGATGGACGTGGCCGGCGACAACCAGTCCATCGCGGCGGCCATGAACCACTCCGCTCTGAACATCGGCAACAGCCTCGGTGCCTTCCTCGGGGGCATCGTGATCGCGATCGGCTGGGGCTTCACGGCACCGGCGTGGACCGGGGCGGTGCTCGCGGTGGCCGGACTCCTCATCGCTCTGGTGTCGTACCGCGTGGAGGCACGGCGGGTCGCGCAGACGCCGGTCCTCGCGTCGTAGAGTGACGGGGTGACCGCTCCCGACGACGACCTCCCGCTCGCCGGAACCGTCGTGCTGCTGCGCCCGAGCCCCGGTGGCTTCGAGGTGCTGCTGCTGCGCCGTCCGTCGCGGGGCTCCTTCGCGGACGCCTGGGTGTTCCCCGGGGGGAAGGTCGAGCCGGAGGATCGGCGGGCGGGCGCGGCGGAGATCGACGACGCACGCCGGGCCGCCGCCCGGGAGACCGCGGAGGAGGTCGGACTCGTCGTCGACGACCTGGTGCCTCTGTCGGAGTGGCACCCGCCCGCGGAGGCACCCGTGCGGATCCGCACCTGGTTCTTCCTCGCCCTCGCCCCGGATGCCGAGCCGTCACCGGCGGCCGACGAGGTCGTCGAGCTCGCCTGGGTGTCACCGGACACGGCCTTCGAGCGGCACGCGACGGGGGAATGGCGCCTCTTCCCGCCCACCTGGGTCACGCTGCACCGGCTCTCCGCCTTCACCGACGTCGAGGCCGCGCTGGCGTCCGGCGGAGCGGTCGAGCTGTTCCAGACGGAGGTGCGCGACGGGGGCGGGGCGTTCGGCTGGGCGCAGGGGACCCTCCACGCCCACACCCTGCCGTGGCGGTTCGACCCGGCCTGACGCGGTTCAGGCGTCGAGCAGGCGCCGCAGGTGCGTGCCGACGGCCTCGGTCTCGATGAGGAACCCGTCGTGGCCGAAGTCGCTCGTGAGCACCACCGCCTCGCCGTCGAGCACGTTCCGGATGCTCCGGGCGATCCGCTGCTGACCGTCGACGGGGAAGAGGCGGTCGCTGTCGATGCCGAGGACGAGGGTCGTCGCGGCCACCGCCTTCAGGGCCTCCTCCACGCCGCCGCGGCCGCGGCCGACGTCGTGCGAGTTCATGGCCTCGACGAGGGTGATGTAGCTGTTGGCGTCGAAGCGGCGCGTGAACTTGTTCCCGTGGAAGTCGAGGTAGGACTCGACGGCGAAGCGTCCGCCGTGACCGAGCGGCGACACGTCCGACTGCCAGGAGCGCTGGAACCGCTGGTTGAGCTCGATCGGGCTGCGGTAGTTCAGCAGCGCCATGCGGCGGGCGAGGGCCAGGCCGCGGTGCGGGCCGTCGCCGTCCGCGAGGTCGTAGTACTCGCCGCCCTGGAACCGCGGGTCCATGCGGATGGTCTCGAGCTGCACGGTGTTGAGCGCGATCTGGTCGGCCGTGGTGACCGGGGGCGAGGAGAGCACGGCGAGGCGCTGCACCCGGTCGGGCTGCGAAACCGCCCATTCCAGGGCATGCATGCCACCCATCGAGCCGCCGATCACCGCTGCCCAGGTGTCGATGCCCAGTGCGTCGGCCAGGCGCACCTGCGCCGCCACCTGGTCGCGGATCGTCAGGTACGGGAAGCGCGACGCCCACTCGTAGCCGTCCGGCGCGATGCTCGCGGGGCCGGTCGATCCCTGGCAGCCGCCGAGCATGTTCGGCGCGATCACGAACCACTCGTCGGTGTCGAGCGGCGCACCGGGGCCGACGACGTCCTCCCACCAGCCGGCGGTCGGGTGGCCGGCACCGGCGTCTCCGCGCACGTGGCTGTCCCCGGTGAGGGCATGCAGGACGAGCACGGCGTTGTCGCGTGCGGCGTTGAGCTCCCCCCAGCTCTCGTACGCGAGGCGGATGCCGGGGAGCTGGGCTCCGCTCTCCGTATCGAAGGCGCCGAACGCGGCGAACCGGCGGCCGCCGACGGGGTCGCCGTCGCGCCAGGCGCCGGTGGCCGGTGGCCGGGCACGGAGCAGCCGGACGTCGGCCTCCGTCACCGGTGCCGACGGCACCGTGTCCTCGGAGGTCGTCTGCCAGTCCATGTCTCCATTCTCGCCTGGCCGGTCGGTCCCGGCCCGCAGGTTACGACACCGGGAACGACGAAGGCCCCGGACCGTGCGGTCCGGGGCCTTCGCGGAGAGGGGGCTCAGGCGCGCGCGGCCTCGGAGACGGCGCGGGCGGCGGCGAGCGCCTGGTCGAGATCGGCCTTGAGGTCCTCGATGTTCTCGAGTCCCACGGACAGGCGGACGAGGCCGGGGGTCACACCCGCGGTGAGCTGCTGCTCGGGCGTGAGCTGGGCGTGCGTCGTGGAAGCCGGGTGGATGACGAGCGAGCGCACGTCGCCGATGTTGGCGAGGTGGCTGAACAGGGAGAGGCTGTTGACGAACTCGCGTCCGGCCTCGACACCGCCCTTGAGCTCGAACGACAGCACGGCGCCGACACCCTTCGGGGCGTACTCGTTCGCCTTGGCGTACCAGGGCGAGGACGGCAGGCCGGAGTAGTTGACCGCGGCCACGTCGTCGCGGCTGTCCAGCCACTCGGCGATCTCCTGGGCGTTCTGCACGTGGCGCTCGATGCGCAGCGACAGCGTCTCGACACCCTGGATGAGGTTCCACGCGCTCTGCGGGGCGATGGCCGAGCCGAGGTCGCGGAGCAGCTGCACCCGGGCCTTGATGATGTAGGCGAGCGGGTCGCCGACCGCGGCCGTGTAGCTGGCGCCGTGGTACGACGGGTCCGGCTCGGTGAGTCCGGGGAACTTCTCGACGTTCTCCGACCACGCGAACGAACCGCCGTCGATCACGACGCCGCCGATCGTGGTGCCGTGGCCGCCGAGGAACTTCGTGATCGAGTGGACGACGATGTCGGCGCCGTGCTCGAACGGACGGATGAGGTACGGGGTCGCGATCGTGTTGTCGACGATCAGCGGGACGCCGTTCTCATGCGCGATGTCGGCGACCGTGCGGATGTCGAGAACGTTGATCTGCGGGTTGCCGATGGTCTCCGCGAAGAACAGCTTCGTGTTCGGGCGGACGGCGCGACGCCACTCCTCCGGGTCGTCCTGGTTCTCGACGAAGGTGACCTCGATGCCGAGCTTGGCGAGGGTGTACTTGAAGAGGTTGTACGTGCCGCCGTAGATCGAGCTCGACGCGACGAAGTGGTCGCCGGCCTGCGCGATGTTGAGGATCGCGAAGGTGGAGGCGGCCTGACCGCTGGAGAGGACGAGGGCGCCGGTGCCCCCTTCGAGCGCGGCGAGGCGCTGCTCCAGGACGTCCTGGGTCGGGTTCTGGATGCGGGTGTAGATGTTGCCGAACTCGGCGAGCGCGAAGAGGTTCGCGGCGTGGTCGGCACTGTCGAACACGTAGGACGTGGTCTGGTAGATCGGCGTCGCCCTGGCCTTGGTGACCGGGTCGGGGGCGGCGCCCGAGTGGATCTGCTTGGTCTCGAAACGCCAGGTCTCGGGTGCGGACATGTGTTCCCCCTGGAACGGTCGGAAGGTCGGATGGGCTGGTGCCCTTGCAGCGAGAGTACGGAATATCGCGCCGTGTCAACAACGACCGGGAAATGTGACGTAACACGGCGAGGGGGCTGCGAACGGGCGGAACCCGCGCGGACATCGTACGGTGGAGGACATGGCCAACAGACGTGCAGTGGTGACAGGTGCGAGTTCCGGGATCGGTCAGGCGACGGTGCGGGTGCTGCGGTCTCGGGGGTGGGACGTCGTCGGCGTCGCCCGCCGCGCGGACCGGCTCGCCGCCCTGTCCGCCGAGACCGGGGCGTCGACGATCGCCTGTGACCTGACCGACGACGCGGCGGTGGCGGCGCTCCTCGGGGAGCTCGAGCGCACCGGACCCGTGCACGCCCTCGTCCAGGTCGCCGGTGGCGCGCGGGGGACCGACCGCGTCGAGGACGCCGCGCTCGCCGACTGGCAGTGGATGTACGACGCGAACGTCCTCGCGACCCAGCGCCTCGTCGCCGGACTGCTGCCGCTGCTCCGTCGCACCGCGGACGTGGACGGACACGCCGACCTCCTGTTCGTGACCTCGACGGCCGCGCAGACCGCCTACCCGGGCGGCGCAGGCTACAACGCGGCGAAGGCGGCCGAGGCGATGCTCGTCCGCGCGCTGCGTCAGGAGCTGAACGGCGAGCCGCTCCGCGTGGCCGAGGTCGCTCCGGGGATGGTGCACACGGAGGAGTTCACGCTGAACCGGCTCGGGGGCGACGCCGTCGCCGCGGAGGCCGTGTACTCCGGGGTCGAGGCGCCCCTTCGCGCCGAGGACGTGGCGGACGTGATCGCCTATGCTCTGGACGCTCCCGCCCACGTGAACCTCGACCTCGTCACGATGCGGCCCGTCGCCCAGTCGGCGCAGCACCTGCTCGCGCGAGGCCCGCTGCGGGTCCGGCCCGTCGAGTGAGCGGAGGACGCACCCTCGCGGAGCTCGCCGACGAGGGACTGATCGACGCGGGATGGGCGGAGGCGCTGGCCCCGGTGCAGGACACCATCACGGCGCTCGGGGAGCGGCTGCGCGCCGAGCAGGCGGCCGGTCACGGATATCTCCCCGCGGGGCCGAACGTGCTGCGCGCCTTCCAGCGTCCACTCGCCGACGTGCGTGTGCTCATCACGGGCCAGGACCCCTATCCGACCCCCGGGCACCCGATCGGGCTGTCGTTCGCCGTGGACCGCGATGTGCGGCCGCTGCCGCGGAGCCTGACGAACATCTACAAGGAGCGGGAGGCCGACCTCGGCCTCCCGCCCGCACCGCACGGAGACCTCACCGCGTGGAGCGATCAGGGCGTGCTGCTGCTCAACCGCGTCCTGACGGTGCGCCCCGGAGCGGCCGCCTCCCACCGCGGTTGGGGGTGGGAGCAGGTGACGGAGCTCGCGATCCGCACCCTCGTGGCCCGGGAGCAGCCGCTCGTCGCGATCCTCTGGGGGCGTGACGCGGCGAACCTCCAGCCCCTTCTCGGCGACACCCCCGTGATCGCCTCGGCGCATCCGTCCCCTCTCTCCGCGAGCCGTGGCTTCTTCGGCTCCCGGCCCTTCTCCCGCGCGAACGCGCTCCTGGAGGGACTCGGCAGTGCTCCGGTGGATTGGAGGGTGGAGGGCGAGGCGTCCGGCTCTCTAAGCTGAGCGCATGCAGTTCGAGCCGGGGGACCGCCGCCGCGTTCTCCCGCGTCATCTGCGACCGGCGACCGCGCCGGACACGTTCTCCTACGTCATCAGACCGGCACGCGCGGCCGATCTGCCGCACGTGCGGGAGATCTACAACCACTTCGTCAGCAATTCGGCCGTCACCCTGGACGAGCGCCGCAGCAGCATCCCGTATTGGCGGGACAAGTTCACCCTGCTGGAGCGGCTCGGGCTGCCGTTTCTCGTGGCGGCGTCGCCCTCCGGCGCCATCCTCGGGTATGCGCTCGCGCAGCCGTGGGCGGGCAAGAACGCGTACCGGTACACGGTCGAGGACTCGATCTACCTCGGTCCCGGCGCGGCCGGCAAGGGTCTCGGGTCGGCCCTTCTGCAGGCGCTGATCGCGGCGTGCGAGCAGCGGGGGCTCCGGGAGATGGTCGCCGTCATCAGCGACCAGGGTGCGGAGGCTTCGATCCGGCTGCACGAGAAGCTGGGCTTCGTGGAGGCCGGTCGTATGGGGCGCGTCGGCCACAAGTTCGGCCGCGACCTCGGCACCGTCTACCTGCGCCGCGTGCTGCGCCCGTCCCGCCCTCGCCGTCGCCTCTCGCTCTTCCCGCGCTGACCCCTCGCCCCACCCCTTTGCGTGCCTCCCACCCCGTTGCGAGCGCACGCAAAGGGCCGGGGCGGCCGCAAAGGGGTGGGTCGGCGATCAGGCGTCGGGGATGACGGGGATCGCGGAGAGGAGGGCGCGGGTGTAGTCCGCGGTCGGGTGCAGGAGCACGTCGCGCGTCGGACCGCGCTCGACGATGCGGCCGTCCTTCATGACGACGACCGTGTCGCAGAGGTTCTGCACCACGCCGATGTCGTGCGACACGAGCAGCAGCGTGAGCTCGTCCGCGACGCGGAGTTCCGCGAGCAGCTCGAGGATCTGTGCGCGCACCGTGACGTCCAGCGCCGACAGCGGCTCGTCGCCCACGAGGATCCGCGGACGATGGACGAGCGCACGGGCGAGAGCGATCCGCTGCCGCTGCCCGCCGGAGAACTCGTGCGGATAGCGGTCGCCCATCTCGGGGTCCAGGCCGACCCGGGCGATGACCTCGCGCACCCGTGCCCGATGGTCGCCGTCGATGCCGAGGGCCCACAACGGCTCCCGCACGATCTGCCCCGCGGTCATCCGGGGGTCGAGGGAGGCGTAGGGATCCTGGAAGACGAGACCCGTCTGCCGACGCAACCAGTGCAGGGATCGCGCGGAGGCCCCGGCGTCGACGATCCGGCCGTCGACCGACACGGTGCCCGCGGTCGGTCGGTCCAGGCCCAGCAGGAGTCGCACGAGTGTCGACTTCCCCGAGCCGGACTCGCCGATGATCCCCAGGGAGGCGCCCTCGGGCACGTCGAGGTCGGTCGGCTGGAGCGCCGTCTGCCGCCGCTTCCGCTCGAACGCCGTCCGCTTCGGCACGACGAAGTCCCGTCGCAGCCCGCGCGCTTCGATGAGGCTCATGCCGCTCCTCCCTCGGGCCGCCACAGCGTCGCGGTCGCGTCCCGCAGCAGCCCCTGCGTGACGGGAGAGGTCGGCGCGGTCAGCAGCCCCGACACCGGTGCGCTCTCGACGACGCGACCGTGCTCCAGCACCACGCCCTCGGTCGCCACCTGGGACAGCACCGCGAGGTCGTGCGTGATGAACAGGAGCGACATGCCCTCGTCAGCGACGAGCCCGAGCAGCAGCGACAGGATCTCGGCCTGGATCGTCACGTCGAGGGCCGTCGTGGGCTCGTCCGCGATCAGGAGCCGCGGACGGCAGGCGAGGGCCATGGCGATCGCGACGCGCTGCCGCTGGCCGCCGGAGAGCTGGTGCGGATACCGGTCGACGATGGTCTCCGGATCGGGGAGTCGCACGCGGGCGGCTTCCGCGATCGCCCGCTCGCGGGCCTCGCGCCTGCCCAGGCCTTCGTGGATGCGGATGGACTCCGCGATCTGGCGGCCGACCGTCCGGATCGGGTTGAGCGCCGTCCGGGGCTCCTGGAACACGATGCCGATGTCGTCACCGCGCAGCCGGGCGAGCTCACGGTCCGGCATCCCGATCAGCTCAGTGCCGTCCCACCGGATGCTCCCGTGCGCCGTCGCGCCCTCCGGCAGCAGCCCGAGCACGGCGAGCGCCGTGAGGGACTTGCCGGAGCCGGACTCGCCGATCACCCCGAGCCGGGTGCCGTCGGGGACCTGGAGCGAGACGCCGTCGACCACCCGGCGTCCGTCGATCTCGATGACGAGATCCTCGACCGTCAGACTCATGCGACCACCGCCGGTGTGTGCGTCTCGGCGGCACGGTGCCGCAGGGTGGGGTCCGTGGCTTCGCGGAGCCCGTCGCCGAGCAGGTTGAGGGCGAGCACGGTCAGGGTGATCGTGAGCCCGGGCCAGATCACGGTGAGAGGGTGCACGCCGATGTAGCGCTGGAGATCCGCGAGCAGCAGCCCCCAGCTCGGTTCCACGACCGAGGCCCCGAAGCCGAGGTACGACAGGCCGGCCTCCGCGAGGACGGCGACGGCCATCGACCACGAGAGCTGCACGATGAACACCGGAGCCACGTTCGGGAGGAGGTGACGGACGAGGCTCTGCGCGGGGGTGAGGCCGGACGCGCGCGCGGCGAGCACGAAGTCGCTCTGCTGCACGCGACGCAGCTCCGGCCGCGTGACCCGCGCGATGTTCACGCCGAACCCGATCCCCACCGCCCAGATCACGACCCAGAGCGATCCGCCCCACACCGACGAGATCATCATCGCGATCAGCAGCACGGGGAAGGCGATGAGGATGTCGACGAACACGGCGACCGTCTCCCGCGCCAGCCGGGTGGTCAGGGCGCCGAGGGCGGCGAGGGCGATCCCCACCACAGTGGCCACGAGTCCGGCGCCCACGCTCACGAACACGGTGGTCCGCGCCCCCGCCATGAGCAGGCTCAGGATGTCGCGTCCGGTGTCGTCCGTACCGAGCAGGTGCGGCCAGCCCGGCGGCAGCCAGCGGTCGCCGATGTTCGAGGCCCGCGGGTCGAACGGCGTCCAGAAGAGGGACACGACGGCCGCCAGGGCGACGATGGCGATGACGATCAGTCCGAAGCGGCCGGTCGAGGTCCGCCAGAGCCGAGGGAACCACCGAGCGCTCATGCGGCCTCCCGCTGTCGAGGGTCGATCGCCCGGTGTAGCAGATCCACGAGGAAACCGACCACCAGCACGAAGCCGGTCAGCACGAGCAGCTCGCTCTGCACCTTGACGAGGTCGCGGGTGCCGACGTCGGTCACGAGCATGCGGCCGATGCCCGGAAGCGTGAACAGCTGCTCGATCACGACCGAGCCGACGATGATCCCGGCGACCTGGAGGCCGAGCACCGTGATGATGGAGAGCCCGACCGCCGGGATGCCGTGCTGGATGAGGGCGCGGGTCTTCGTCAGACCCTTGGCGGCCGCGGTGCGGACGAAGTCCTGTCCGGCCGCCTGCAGGGTCGCGCTGCGCACGAAGCGCATGAGCATGGCGCCCTCGACGATGCCGATCGTGAGGGCGGGCAGCAGCAGCGCCTCGATCGCTCTGCCCGGTGTCGACCACCCGGTGCGGGGGAAGCCCTGGGGCGGCAGCCAGCCGAGCCACACGGAGAACACGACGATCAGCATCATGCCCGCCCAGACGACGGGGACGGCCGCGAGAGCCTGCGCGCCCACGCTGAGCGCCGTGCCGTCGCGGTGGCCGCGACGCAGGGCGGCGAGGATCCCGAACGGCACGGCGATGAGCACGGCGATCACCAGCGACATGATCCCGAGCGGAACCGTGACCTGTGCCTTCACCAGCAGCTCCTCGCCGACGGAGGCGCCGGACAGCAGCGACGTGCCCAGGTCGCCGCGGAGGATGCCGCCGATCCAGTCGGCGTACTGCGCGAGCAGAGGCTGGTTCAGCCCCAGCGACTCCCGCAGCGCCTCGACCTCGGCGGGGGAGGCCTGGGTGCCGGCGATGAGCTGGGCCACGTCGCCGGGGAAGACGCGCAGGGTGAGGAAGATGAGCGCGCTCGACACGAGGAGCCCTGCGATCAGCAGGGCTCCTCGGACGAGCGCGTAACGCAGCACGGAGCGTCGACCGTCGTCAGCTCGCGGCGGAGACGGTCACACCCGCGAGGTTGATGCGCGAGTTGATCGAGTCCTCCGGGAAGCCGCTGACCACCGGATTCACGGCGGTGATGGTCTGACCGTTGTAGAGCCAGTCCGCAGCGTGGTCCTCGGACACGATCCGGGCCGCCTCGGCGAGGAGCTTCGCGGAGGCCTCGGGATCGACCTCGGCCAGCGCCTGCGTGTAGAGGTCCTGCACCTCGGCGTTGTCGTAGCCGAAGTAGTAGTCCGGGTTGGCGAAGTTGCCGAAGTCCCGCGGCTCGACGTGCAGGACGAAGCTGAGGTCGTAGTCCTTGTTGGTGTACACGTCCTCGAGCCAGGTCGGGAACTCCACGGAATCGACCTCGAGGTTCACGCCCACCTTGTCGAAGTCCGAGATGAGCACCTTCGGGACGGTGGTGCCGTAGAACGACGGGATCGTCAGCGTGAGATCGAGGTCCTCCTGGCCGGCCTCGGCGAGCAGCTCCTTGGCCCGCTCGGGGTCGTAGGAGATGACGTCGGAGAGGTCCTCGTAGCCGGGGTCGAGCTCGGGGATGGGGCCGTACAACGGCGTGCCGGCGCCGACGGCCTCGATGAGCGCCTCGTGGTCGATCGCCAGGCGCAGGGCCTCGCGCACCCGGACGTCGTCCAGCGGCGCCTTCTTGTTGTTGAAGGCGAGCGTAGCCTTGTCGGTCGTGCGGCCCGTCGTGAGGCTGAAGTCACCCGAGTCCTCGAGCTGCGGAGCCAGGTTCGGGTCGACGGCGGTGAGGACGTCCACGTCGCCGGCGAGCGCCGCGTTCACGCCAGCCGTGAAGTCGGGGATGTACTGGAACTCGACCTCGGCGACGCCGGCCGGCTCGCCCCAGTAGTCGTCGTTGCGGGCGAAGGTGATCGTGCTGCCCTTGTTCCAGCGGGTGAGGGTGAACGGTCCCGTGCCGTTCTCCGCGGTCTTCAGATCGGTGGTGTCGCCCTTCTTGAAGACGAGGCCGGCCGGACCGGTGAGGGCGAAGAGGAAGTTCTGGTTCGGCTCGGACAGCACGATCTCGACGGTCGTGTCGTCCGGAGCGGAGATCGAGGAGACGGACGCGAACTCCGCGTTGCCCTGCACGGTCTCGTCGGTGCGGACGGTCTCGTAGGAGGAGACGACGTCGGCCGCCGTCAGAGGCGAGCCGTCGTGGAAGGTGATCCCGTCGTTGAGGGTGAAGGTGTAGGTGAGGCCATCGTCCGACACCTCGTAGTCCGAGGCGAGCCGCTCCACGACCTCGTTGTCCTGCGTGCGGCTGACCAGTCCCTCGTAGATGTTGTCGATGAGGATCTGCTCCAGCGCGGCACCGCTGGTGTGGCGGATGTCGAGGTTGGTGGGCTCGAGCACGAGACCGACGTGCAGGGTGGCGTCGGGGTCGGGTTCGCCGCCCGCCGACGGTGCAGGGTCGGCGGAGCCGGAGCAGGCGCTGAGGATCACGGCGGTGGCCGCGAGGGCGGAGATCAGCGCGAGGCGTCGATGACGTCGGAACATGGGTGTTTCCTCTCGGTGCGGCAGGTGCTGTGTGCCGGTGGGACGAGCCTAGGGTCGGGCGGGATGCGGCGCGGCGGCCGTGGAACGGAACGTCATATTCCGGCGGCGGCCGCGGAGCCGACGAGAGCGGCGAGGTCTCGGGGTGCCGTCTCCTGCACGTTGTGCGTGGCGTCCATCGCGACGACCCGCGCCTCCGGGAGGCGGCGCTGGAATTCCTCCGCGTCGGCAGCGCTCACGAAGCCGCGCTCGGCGCGGACGAGCGTGACGGGCGCAGTGACCGCCGCCAGGTCGTCCCAGCCGGTCTCATGCAGGACCGACGGTGCCGTCGCGGTGCCGGGGTCGTGGGCGGCCAGAGCGGTGGCGGCGAGGTGGGCGAAGTGGTGCTTCCACTCGACGCGGCCGTCCGCGCGGACACGGGTGTTGAGGAAGACGCCGCGCTCGGTCTCGGGGCGAGTGCCGCCGAACCCCAGGGCCATCGCCTTGTCGACGAGCTCGTCGCGGGTCGCGAAGTCCGTGGGCCCGGCGTAGAACTCCCGGAGCGCCGCGGGGCCGGCGGACACGTCGATCCCGGGAGTGATGTCGACGACGATCAGAGCGGCCACGAGGTCGGGCCGCGCCGCGGCGACGGCGGCGCCGGTGAGACCGCCGAGCGACTGTCCCACCAGGATCTGCGGCGCGGAGACCCACGCGTCCAGAGCGGCGACGACGTCGGCGGCGAGGGTGCGGGGGGAGTAGTCCGCGTCGTCGCGCCAGGAGGAGTCGCCGTGGCCGGCGAGGTCGATCGCCAGGAGCGGCTGCCCCAGCGCCAGCGCCGTCGTGTCCCAGGTGTGAGCGTTCAGACCGGCGCCGTGCAGCAGAGTGATGCGCGGCGGCTCGGACCCGAAGTGCAGCCCGCTCACGACGCGACCCTCGGGGAGGGGGAGCGTCAGGCGCTCCACGGTCGGAAGCGGCACGCCGAGCGCGTCGGCCTGCGCGGGAAGATAGGAGAACTCGCTGGTGTCGATCGCCACGCGGCTATTCTGCGCCCCGATTCGACCTCACAGGAAATGTCGGAGCAAAGTGACAAGATGAAAGATGATAAGGCAGCGCGATATGCAGAGAAACAGCGCTCGCAGGTTCGCAGTCTGCATTTCAGTGAGGCCGGTCGCGCACCGTCTCCCGCGCCCGGCGCCGAATATCATGGAGGTATGACCGAACAGCGCGTGCACCTGTCCAAGACGGAGCCTGCGGCCTACCAGGCCCTCGACGCCTTCTCGAAGACGGTCGGCGCGATCTGCGCCGAGAACGGGATCGACGATCGCCTGGAGGAGATCGTCATGATCCACTGCTCGCAGCTGAACGGCTGCAGCTATTGCACGCGGGTGCACGTGGACCGGGCGGTCGCCGCAGGACTGGATGTCGACACGATCAGCCAGATCTCGGTGTGGCGCGAGAGCGGTGTGTTCAGTGATCGGGAGCGTGCCGCGCTCGAACTGGCGGAAGCCTTCACGTTCATCGCGGAGGACGGCATCTCCGACGAGGTCTACGACCTGGTGGGGAGCGTGTTCACCGAGAAGGAGTACGCCGCGTTGAGCTGGGCATGCGTGTCGATCAACGCCTTCAACCGCATCGTCATCGCCGGGCGCTATCCGGTGCCCCCGCGCGGCTCCCAGGCGGGGGCGTGACGATCCTCGACGTCGAGGGCGTCACGAACGTCCGGGACGTCGGCGGGATCCCCGCGGAGGGTGGGCGCATCCGCCCCGGCGTCCTGCTGCGCTCCGGTCAGCTCTCCACCGCGACGACGAACGGCGCCGCGCTCCTGAGGTCTGCGGTGCGCCACATCGTCGACCTCCGCGACGGGGAGGAGGTCGCCGCGGAGCCGAGCGAGATCGAGGGCCCGGAGACGACTCATCTGCCTTTGTTCCTCGGGTCCGTGCGCTCCTTCTTCGAATCCGACACGAGCCTCGACGACCTGTACCTGCATCTCCTGGAGGAGAGTGGGGAGCGCCTGGTCGCCGCTGTCCGGGTGATCGCCGCGGGGGAGCCGACCCTGGTGCACTGCACGGTGGGCAAGGACCGCACGGGTGTGACGGTCGCGTTGGCGCTCTCGGCGGTCGGCGCCGATCGGGATGCCGTCATCGCCGACTACGCCCTCACCGAGTCGCAGTTGCCGGCCGAACGGTCGCGGCGCATCGCCGCGTATCTGCGGTCGCAGCACCCCGAGGCGGTGCACGCGGTGGATCTCGCGACCCGCTCTCCCGCCGAGGTGATGCGTCGCCTGCTGGCCCAGGTGGACGAGCGCTGGGGGTCGGCGGCCGGCTACCTGCGCGCGAACGGCATGACCGAGAGGGAGCTCACCGCGCTGCGCGAGGCCCTCGTCGAGCCGGTGACGGAAGAACGCGTCGTCGAAGGTTAGGCAAGCCTTCGCTTGGTGTACGATGGGATCACCATGGACACCACGCTCGACACCCGAGGCACGCGTGCGGCTCGCCGCGCGGCGCGCCGTCGCGCACACCACCTGGTGACCGCCGACGAGCACTCGCTGCTCGACCTCGAGGCGTTCCTCGCGACCCTCCCGCTGTGCGCGTCCGGTCGCATCTTCATCGAGGTTCCCGACGCCTCCGACATCGGCGTCATCCACGCGCCCGGTCGCATGACGGTCACCTGGCTCGCCCGCTCCGCACGCTCCGGAGCCCCGGGAAGCGGTCGCGGCTGCGCGCCCGGACAGGCCCTGGCCCGAGCCACCTGCGCATGGGCCGACGAGATGCTCGTGGACGACGAGGTCGAGACGCACGTCACGCTGCTCGGGGGTTACCTCGGCACCGCCGACATCGTCGAGCACCTCACCGACCGCCTCGGCGTGGCCGTGAACCGGATCCGCGTGCCGGAGCGCTTCGGACTGCTTCCCGTCGAGGGCTGAGTCAGCGGGAGCGGCGCACGTAATTGCCGTCTTCCAGCCCCGCTTCGATCTCGAAGCGGTTCCGCAGCGGGTTGCGTCCCGCGAACAGATAGAGCACCGGCATCAGGAAGCCGTAGCGCAGCCACTGCTGCTTGTGCACGGCCTCGTGGCGCAGCACCGCGTCGGTGGGCCGCGCGTCGCCGGTGAGGAAGCACCCGCCCACGCAGACGCCGCCGCGGTGGAAGGTCCATCGGGGCATGCCCCGGAACACCCAGAGTCCGCCGCGCCGTTCGATCGGACCGGTGCTCCACAGCGCGCCCCAGATCCAGCCGACGGCCGTTCCCCAGAGGTAGCCCAGGCGGCTGATCGGGGAGCGCAGCAGGAAGGAGGGGATGCGGCGGTCCGCCCGGCGTCCGCGGGCGAGGCGCTCCGCCGCGACCGCCTCCCAGTCGGGTGCCGGGCTCACGCGACGGCTCCGACGAGGCGCAGGATCGCGCCGAGGTCGTCGACGGCGTCGGCCGGCGTGCGAGGGGCGAAGCCCGCGATGGTCGCCCCGGCGAGGGGGACGCGGCTCCGGAGCTCGCGGATCGCCGTGCTCAGGGACGCGGGGGTCACGCCGAAGGGCACGGCGGCGGAGACTCCGGTGAACGACGCCGGGTCGAGGACGTCGACGTCGATGTGCACCCACACCCGCTGCGCCCCCGTGGCCTGCACGGCGTCGGCCAGCGCCGCGGGGTCGTCCAGATCGGCCACCCCGAGATTCCGGAGGCGGTCCCATTCGTCGGTCTCGGACTCGTCGAGGTTCCGGACACCCACGGTGATGACGCGATCGCGGGGGATGCCGGGGGACAGAGCGAGCTGCGGTTCTCCCTCACCGAGGACCGCACGCAGCGCCATGCCGGAGAAGGCCCCGGACGGCGAGGTGTCCGGCGTGTGCAGATCGCCGTGCGCATCGCACCAGACCACGGCGAGGTCGTCGGTTCCGCCGGGGAGCGTGTCGAGTGCGGCGACGGTGATGCTGCAGTCGCCGCCGATCAGCACGGTTCCGGCTTCGAGATGTCCGGCGACGAGATCCCGCGTACGTGTGAGGGCGCTGAGCCGCCGGACGCCCGTGCCCAGCGCCTCGCCGGCTTCGACCGGAACGTCGAGGACCGTCGTCGCCGCACGCGGGAGATCGCCTGCGATCGCCGACGCGCCGTCGACGAGGAGCATCGCGCGCGCGGCGGGCGAACCCTGCCACTGCGGCACGACCAGGAAACGCACCATGGGAGACCTCCCGGAGACGGAACCGCGGATGCCCGGGCGTGCGCCCGGGCATCCGCGTCGGTGTCAGTTGCCTTCGAGCGCCTGGCGCGGCGCGGTGCCGCCGGCCTTCAGCTCGGCGAGGCGCGCCTCGACCTCGGTCAGCTCGCCGAGATCCTCGAGGCTCTCGAACTGGGCGTCGAGGCTCGACGCGGCCAGCTCCGCCTTGCCCTGGGCGAGAGCCTCCTGGCGGCGGACCTTGTCCTCGAACCGGCCGAGCTCGCTGGTGGGGTCGAGCACGTTGATGGAGCTGACCGCGTCCTGCACCTTGGTCTGCGCCTCGGCGACCTTGGCACGGGCGAGGAGCTCGCTGCGCTTGTTCTTCAGCTCGTTGAGCTTGTCCTTCATGCCGTTCAGGCCGCTCTTGAGCTTGTCGACGATCTCCGTCTGGGCCGCGATCTGCGGTTCGGCGCTCGTCGCCTCCCGCTCGGCGCTGATCTGGCGCTGCAGGGCGATCTTCGCGAGGTTGTCGAACTTGTCGGCGTCGGCGGTGTTGCCCGCGCCGCGCATCTCGTCGGCCTTGCGGCTGGCGGCGAGGGCCTTGTTGCCCCATTCGTTGGCCGCCTGCACGTCTTCCTCGTGGTCGCGCTCCAGCAGCCGCAGGTTGCCGATGGTCTCCGCGATGGCGGACTCGGCGTCGGCGATGCTGTTGGTGTAGTCGCGGACGAGCTGGTCGAGCATCTTCTGCGGGTCCTCCGCAGAGTCCAGGAGGGCATTGATGTTCGCGCGGACGAGGGTGGAGATCCGTCCGAAGATGGACTGCTTGGTCATGCGTGGTTCCTTTCAGAGGGGCGTCTTCGAGAGCTTGGCGTATGTGTCTGTGCGGGGGATCAGAAGCGTCGACCTCCGGAGCGTCCGCGTCCGCCGCCGCGGGACCCGCCTCCGCCGAAGCCGGAGCTGCGGAAGCCGCCCGAGGAGCGCCAGCCGCTGCTGCGCCGGGACGAGCCGCCGCCCCCGCCGCCGGCGAGGAGTCCGCCGATGATCCCGCCGAGGATGTCCCCGCCGATGCCGGAGCCGCCGGAACGGGACCCGGAGCCGCCGAAGACTCCGCCCCAGCCGTCGTCCGCGTAGGCGCCGGGGGAGTACGCGCGCAGATCGGCCTGTGCGGCGGATGCGGCCTCGCGCGCGAGACCGAGCGCCCGCTGGGCCTCGGCCAGGGCGTTCTCGACATCCGACGTGCGCAGGGTGAGGGCCTGGGTCAACGCGGCGTCGGCGGCCGCCAGGCGCGTGCGGGCGGTGGAGCCCACGGTGCCGCGGCGTGTCTCGATGAACTCCCGGGCAGCCCGGATCTCGGAGGCCGCCTGGGCGAGGGTCTGCTCCAGGAGCTGCTGGGCCCTTCGGGCGCGCTCCACGGCTTCGTGTCCGTGCGCGATCGCCTCGTCGATCTGCGCGTTCGCCGCCGTGAGGGCGTCGAGGGCCCGCTGCGGGTTGCGTGGCGTGGCGACGAGGTCGGCCTGCGCCCTCTGCAGCTGCGCGGTCACCGCCTGGGACGCACCCGCCAGGGCACCGGTCGGGTCGGGCAGTTGCGCCGCCGCAGCCACATCGCCCTGGAGCTCGGTGACGAGCGCCTGCGCCTGCGCCTCGATGCCGGACAGCTCGGTGCCGAGCGCCGTGATCGCCTGGATCAGCTGCGCCGCCTGCGCCACCGCCTGCTCGGCCGTGCGGATCGCGAACGCCGCCTCACCGGAGCGTCCGCTCGTCAGTGCCTGTGCCGCGGCATCGATCGCTCGATCGGCCAAGGACGCGCGCTCCTGCGCCTGTGCCGGATTGTCCGCAATGGTGCTCAGGGCGGCCCGGTCGTAGGTCGCGGCGAGAGCGGCGAGGGCGGGAGCGGCCGAGGCGAGGAGCGGCGTCAGATCGGCGCGCTCTCGTCGTACCCGCTCCAGCTCCTGCGGTGCGTTCTGCTCGAGCTGGCGCAGCTCGTCGAAGGCCTCGGTGTTGTCGTCGAGGATCTCGTCGATCTCGTCGGCCAGCCGGATGATACGGATGTGCCAGGCGCGCCGGTCGTGGACGGAGTCCTCGATCTCATCGTCGAGCTTCTGCCGGAGATCGAACGCCTCGGCGATCTTCGCCTTCGCCTCGTCGACGGCGCGGGAGAACTCCGCGGTCGCGCCCTCGCCGTACTGCGCCACGGCGAATCCCAGCTCCTCCCGACTCGAGGTGATCGCGTCGTCGGCGCGGACGAGTGCGACGCCGGCCTGCTGCTCGACCTGGGCATCGGTGAGCGTGGAGAACGGGTCGGCGGGATCCGGGGTCTCCGGCATGGCGCCCCGCTCGCGGATGGCTGCGTTGCGGCGTGCGCGTCGGACCAGAGCGACGATGAGCCAGATGAGCAGGGCGGCCGCGATCACCCCGACGACGATCAGCGTGACGCGGAGCGCTCCGGCACCGCCGTCCCCCTGGATCTCGTCGGCGGCCAGCGTGATCGCGCCGACCCAGTCGCCGTCGCCGGCGAGCGGGGCGATGGCGTCTTCGATGGCGGCGAGCTGCGCGTCGCTCAACGGCCCGGAGGAGTCCGCGGAGATGTAGAGGCTGCGCCCCTCGACGGCGATCGCGAGGAGGTACTGATCAGGGCCGAGCCGGTTGTCGTTCGCGACCTGGTCGGCCCAGGCGACGCTGTCGCTCGGGTCGGTGAAGTCGTCGACGAGGACGACGAAGAGATCGGCGGAGGAGTTGTCGGTGAGCTCCTGCAGGCGCGACTCGACCTGTTCCTCCTCGACGGGGGAGAGGACGTCGGCCTGGTCGGTGACGTACCCGGAGTCGAGCGTGAGCGGATCGGTCGCGGACGCCGCCGAGGCGGACAGCGCGCCCGTCGCGACCGCGAGGGCGAGAGCGCCCAGCGCCAGCCACCGTTTCGTCATCGTGTTCCCTCCGACCGGCAGCCGAGCCCCATGTGTCGAGTCTATGCACTGGGTCCGACACGCGACAGCACTCGCGCGCCTCTCGGCGTTCGCCCTCAGCGGAGACACATACGCTGGAAGGCATGGACGACAGGTACGGATCGGACGTGCTGGCGACGGGCTGGCGCGAGCGCGGCGTGAAGCCGGTGCCGCAGGTGCCCGCGGAGGTCGATCTCGTGGTCGAGGTCGCGGCGGACGGATTCTGCGGTGCGGTGACCAAGGTGCAGGGCGGTGCGGTGGAGCTCGAGGACCGCGTCGGGCGACGGCGGCTGTTCCCCCTCGGCGGCGGCTTCCTCATCGACGGGGCACCGGTCCGCCTCACGGTGCCGGCGGCATCCGCGCAGGGACCCCGCCGCACCGCCTCCGGCTCCTTCGCGGTGGCGGATCAGCGGGCGCGGACGGCGCTGCCCAGCCGGATCCTCGTCGAAGGACGGCACGACGCCGAGCTCGTCGAGAAGGTGTGGGGTGCCGACCTGCGCGTCGAGGGCGTCGTCGTCGAGTACCTCCAGGGCGTGGACCTGCTGGACGACCTCCTCGCGGCGGAGCCGCCGAGCGCACGCCGGCGGTACGGCGTCCTCGTCGACCACCTCGTCCCCGGGTCGAAGGAGTCCCGCATAGCCGAGGCGGTGGCCCGCGGACCGCACGGCCGGCACGTCCGCATCGTCGGCCACCCGTTCGTCGACGTCTGGCAGTGCGTGACCCCTCGGGCCCTCGGCATCGCGGCGTGGCCCGAGATCCCGCGCGGCATCGACTGGAAGACGGGCATCTGCCGCGCCTTCGGCTGGCCGCACGAGACGCAGGCCGACACCGCCAAGGCCTGGCAGCACATCCTGTCGAAGGTCACGACCTACCGCGACCTGGAGCCCGCGCTCCTGGGCCGGGTGGAAGAGCTGATCGACTTCGTCACCGAGCCCGCGGGCTGACCGCGTCCGGCGGTGGCGGCGCCGGCGACTACCCTGGATCCATGCCCGAACCGCGTACCTTCCGCGACGAGCCGGTGTCCTTCGTGCGTCGGAGCGGCCGGATGTCCGAGGCGCAGGAGCGCGCCTTCACCGATCTCGCCCCGCGCTATCTGCTGGATGTCCCGCGCGCGGTGGCGTGGACCTCCGTGCACCCCGAGGCGCGGTTCGACGTCGCCGCCGAGTACGGCCGGGAGGCGGACCTCTTCGTCGAGATCGGCTCCGGCCAGGGGCATGCCATCGTCGCCGCCGCGTCGAACCGGCCGCGCGACGACTTCCTCGCCGTCGAGGTCTTCCGCGCGGGCCTCGCCCGGACCATGCTCGACGCCGACCGTGCGGGTGTACAGAACCTCCGCGTCGTGGAGGCCAACGCGCCGGAGGTGCTCTCCTCGTACCTGCCGGAGGCCGCGGCGGCCGAGGTGTGGATCTTCTTCCCCGATCCGTGGCACAAGAAGCGCCACACGAAACGTCGTCTGGTGCGGCCCGGATTCGGTGACACGGCGGCCAGGGCGCTGCGCGACGGCGGCCTCCTGCGGCTCGCGACCGACTGGGAGGACTACGCGCTCCAGATGCGGGAGGTGCTGGACGCCGAGCCCCTGTTCGAGCGGGCCTTCGAGGGCGACTGGGCCGAGCGGTTCGACGGTCGGGTCATGACCGCGTTCGAGCGGAAGGGTCTCGCGAAGGGGCGCGACATCCGCGATCTCGTGTACCGCCGACGGGATCGTGCATGACGCAGGCCCCTCCGAGCGCGCCCGTGGGGGTGCGCCTCGTCCCGGCGGCGCTGGTGTGCGCGGCCGCCCCGGCCTTCTTCGTCGTGGCGCTGCCCTGGCTCGGCTGGCTGCTCCTGGCGCTGGGCGTCGGTGCCGCCCTGCTCGTGGAGCGCCGCGGCGAGCCGCTCCCCGGGCCCGACGGATCCCGGCGGCCATCGCTCACGCGGGACCTCTCGCTGATCGCGCTCGGCATGCTCATCGTGAGTGTCATCCCGCTCGCGGCGGAGCTCGACAACCTGGCCATGCTGCGCTTCACCCTCGCGCTCGGCGGTGCGGTGCTCGTGCCGTATCTGATCTCGCGGTTCGCCTTCCGCGACCGGGCGATCCGGTTCCCCTGGCGGACGGGGCAGCGCTGGGGAGTGCTGCACTGGGGCTGGCTCGTCGCGGTGCTGGTGCTCGGCTGGCTGATCCTGCCCTTCTACTTCATCACCAGCGGCGTCTATCAGAACTGGCCCGTGGTGGACACGCCCGATCTCATCGCGCGGCTGTTCGTCGGCGTCGGCGCGGTCGGCATCTGGGATGAGCTGTTCTTCATCTGCACCGTCTTCGCGCTGCTGCGGCGCCATTTCCCCGATGCGCTCGCGAACGCGCTGCAGGCCGTCGTTTTCGTCTCCTTCCTGTGGGAACTCGGGTACCGCGAATGGGGGCCGCTGCTGACCATCCCGTTCGCGCTCCTGCAGGGATTCATCTTCCTCCGGACGCACTCGCTGGCCTACGTCGTCACGGTGCACCTCCTCTTCGACGCGGTCGTCTTCGCCGTCCTCGTCCACGCCCACAACCCGGGGCTGCTGCCGATCTTCCTCGTCTGACGGGGTGACTTCCCCGGCGTCAGCGGCCACACTCGATGCATGGCCGAGTGGGTGCTGCATGTCGACATGGATCAGTTCATCGCCGCGGTCGAGGTGCGGCGCCGCCCGGATCTGGCCGGACGGCCGGTCATCGTCGGGGGCCGCGGCGACCCGACCGAGCGGGCCGTCGTCTCGACGGCGTCGTACGAGGCGCGCGCCTTCGGCATCGGGTCGGGGATGCCGTTGAAGATCGCGGCGCGCAAGGCGCCGGAGGACGCGGTGTTCCTGCCGGTGGATCACGCGGAGTACGAGCGGGCGTCGGACGAGGTGATGGCGGCGCTGCGGACGCTGCCCGACGTGGTGCTGGAGGTGATCGGGTGGGACGAGTGCTTCCTCGGCGTCGTGACCGACGACCCGGAAAGCGTCGCGCGGGCCGCGCAGCGCGCGGTGGAGGAGGCGACGGGTCTGCACTGCTCGGTGGGTATCGGAGACAACAAGGTGCGGGCGAAGATCGCGACGGAGTTCGGCAAGCCGCGAGGCGTGTTCCGGCTGACGGCCGACAACTGGTTCGCCGTGATGGGCGACCGGCCGACCCGTGACCTCTGGGGCGTGGGGCCGAAGGTGCAGAAGCGGCTCGCGGCACACGGCATCGCCACGGTGCGCGAACTCGCGGCGGCGGACGAGGAGACCTCGTCGCGGAGTTCGGTCCCAAGATGGGGCGGTGGTATCTCGGGCTGGGCTCCGGGCTGGGGCCGCGGATCGTCGACGACACTCCGTGGGTGGCACGGAGCCACAGCCGGGAGACCACGTATCAGCAGAACCTCACGACGCCTGAGGCGGTGGAGGACGCGCTGCGGGAGCTCGCGGGACACGCGTTCGACGACTGCGCCGCCGAGGGGCGCCCGGTCATGCGGGTGCATCTCAAGGTGCGGTACGCCCCGTTCGAGACGAGGACATTCGGCCGGAAGCTCCCGGCTCCCACGGCTGATCGAGAGGACGTGGTCGCGATGGCGCTCGCCCTCGGCGAGACCCTCGACCCCGCCCGGGAAGTGCGTCTGCTCGGCGTCCGTGCCGAGATGACGATGCCCGACGAACCGGACGGCGTCGAACGCACCCCCGTGCGCGGTCGCATCTGACTCAGTCGCGGACCGTCGCGGCGATCGCGCTCACCTCGATGAGGGTTCCGGGCACGCCGAGGCCCGCCACCCGCGCGGCGGTCACCAGCGGCGGGGCGCCGTCCCTGGCGAGGGTGGCGGCCACGGCACCGTACGCCGCGCGCAGGTCGGCATCCTGGTGGATGAGGATGGTCCAGCTCACGACGTCGTCGAGCGTCACCCCCGCCGACTCCAGCGCGACCCGGGCGTTGTCGAGAGCTCTAAGCGCCTGCGCCCCCACGTCGGGGGAGACGACGGCGCCGGAGGCGTCGACACCGTTCTGCCCTCCGATGTAGACGGTGGTCGCCCCCGGGGGGATGACGGCGGCGTGACTGAATGCGGGGCTGCGGACGAGGCCGTCCGGCTGCAGGAAGGTGATGTCCATGCGCAGATCATGCCCGAGGGCACCGACATCGCGCACCCGGGTCTCACACGGCATCGGACGGCACGAGCGGTGGCGGGGCCGGGACGCTGGTGACGGTGCCGGTCGTGCCGAGGCCGCCGAGGGCGTCGAAGACCGCGACCACGACGGCGGCACTCACGAGGGCGCCGTGCAGCGGGTGGTGCCAGAACTGCAGTCGCGCGATGAGCCGGTCCCCGCTCACGCTGACCACGAGCGCCCGCACGCCTTCGTGCCGATGCACGCCCTCCGCCGTCCTCGCCGCATCGACGAGCGGCCCGAGCACGCCGTCGATCCCGGTCGTCCCGTCTCGTCGCACCCTGACCTCCACCTCGCTGCGTCGGGCTCCGCGGGTGGAGTCGTTGACGACGGGATCGGAGAGCAGACGTGCGTTGGGGATGTGGAGGGTGCGGCCGTCGACGGTGTGCAGGATCACCGCGCGGGCGTTGAGTTCCGTCACCGTCCCGGCGATCACGGAGTCCAGCGCCTCCACGACGATCTCGTCCCCGATGCGGACCGTCTGCCGCGCCTGCAGCAGCACACCGGCCGCGAAGTTGTCGGCCACGCCGCGGAGGACCAGGATCGCGACGATGCCGAGGATGACGACGATCGCGAGCAAGGGCTGCACGTTCGCGCCCAGCAGGGCGAGCGCGATGCCGAAGCCCAGCAGGAGGATCGCGTAGCCGACGAATTGCGCGGTCGCGGTCCCCACAGCGGTGGAGATGCCGGGAGCACGCCGGAGCAGGGCTGTCGTGCCCCGGCGTGCGAACCGCGAGATGATCCAGGTCGCGAGAGCGACGAGCAGGGCCAGCAGCAGCTGCCACCAGTCGATGTCGGTGGGCAGGAGATCCTGCAGGTCCATGCCGTGGGCTCCTCACGCCGGCGGGGGCCGGTGCGCGGCCTACTGCAGCGCCTTCGCCTTGATGAGGGAGTACTCGTCCGGGGTGATGGTCCCGGCGTCCAGAAGCGCCTTGGCCTTCGCGATCTCCTCGCTCGGACTGCTGCCGGCCACCTGCTGGATGTACGCGTTCGCGGCCTCCTGCGCTCGACGGGCTTCCGCGCTGCTGCGCTCGGCCATGCCGTTGCCCCGGGCGATGAGGTACACGAGCGCCGTGAGGAACGGCACGAAGATCAGGAAGAAGATCCACACGGCCTTCCACCAGCCGCTCAGCTTGTGGTCGCGGAACAGGTCCCCGATGATCGCGAACAGGGCGAAGAGATACGCGGTGAAGGCGAAGATCCACAGGAACCACCAGATGATGTCCCAGAACGATGCCCAAAATCCCATGACTGCTCCTTTCTCGGTGCCGCCGTCTCCGGGGCACGCTCGGAACATACCGGCGGGCGCAGCGCCCGCGCACCGGTTCCGTCCGGAGTTCACCCGGGTGACTCGCCGCGGTGAGACGCCTCCGGCCGGTCGCGCCCGGAGCGTCGGCAGTACGCTTCCCTCGACGGCGGAGGGAGTCCCATGAGCACAGTGCACAGACCACCGTGGCTGCTGAGCACTCTGGACGGCTACCAGCGCCGCTGGATCGTACGCGATGTGCTTGCCGGCCTCTCCGCGGGTGCGGTCGTGGTTCCGCAGGCCATGGCGTACGCGACGATTGCGAATCTCCCGGTTCAGGTCGGCCTCTACACGTGCATCGTCCCCATGCTCGTCTACGCCCTCCTCGGTGGCAGCCGGGCGATGAGCGTCTCGACGACATCGACCATCGCGACCCTCACCGCGACGACGCTGGTCTCGGCAGGCGTCGCCGCGGGCGCAGACGACGCGATCGGCGCGCTCATGATGCTGACCCTCCTGGTGGGAGCGGTTCTGCTGTTGGCACGGGCGTGCCGGCTGGGATCCCTCGTCGAGAACATCAGCGGCGCGACCGTGCTCGGGCTGAAGATCGGGGTGGGGGCGACGGTCGCCGTCGGGCAGCTCCCGAAGCTCCTGGGGGAGTCCTTCGACTTCTCCGGCCACGGCTTCATCCGCTCCCTGGTCGCCGTGGGCGAGGCGCTCGACAGCGTCAACATCCCGACGCTTCTCCTCTCGGCGGGGTCCATCGCCACACTCCTGCTCCTCAAACGCTTCGCTCCGCGGGTCCCGGGCACTCTCGTCGTCGTGGCCGCCGGCATGCTGCTCGTGGGGGTCGGAGGGATCGATGATCTCGGTGTCGACCTCATCGCCCCGGTGGCCGGCGGTCTTCCCGTTCCGGGGATCCCGGACCTGTCCGAGGCCGCGGCGCTCGTGCCGGGAGCGCTGGCGATCGCCGTCATGGCCTTCCTCGAGTCCGCCGCGGTCGCACGCAGCCTGCGCCAGGCGACGGAGCCGCAGATCGACAGCGACCAGGAGCTCTTCGCGACCGGCGCGGCGAACACGGTCGGTGCCTTCTTCGCGGCCATGCCCGCGGCGGGAGGGTTCTCGCAGAGCGCCGTCAACCAGGGTGCCGGAGCGCGTTCCCAGCTGGCGACACTGACCACTGTCGGGCTCGCCGTCCTCGTCGCGTTGTTCCTCGCTCCGGTGCTCAGCCTGCTGCCCGAGGCGACGCTCGCGGCGATGGTCTTCACGGCGGTGGCCGGACTCGTCAACATCCCCGAGCTCGTGCGCTGGGCGCGCATCAGTCGGATGGACTTCTGGGTCGCGACCTCCGTGGCGGCCATCGGTCTCACCGCGGGGCTCCTCCCCGCGGTGGCTGTCGGCGTCGTCGTGACGCTGGTGCTCGTGCTGCGAGAGCTTAACATCCCCCGTGTCCGCGTGGTGGGGAGGCGGGGGAGCGCTCTCGGGCTGGAGCCCGAGCGGGGACTCTACACGGCGAATGCGCTCGCCAATCAGCGGCTCATCGTGCAGACCGTCGCCGCGCAGGCCGAGCCGGTGCGGACGCTCGTGCTCGGACTGCCGCAGCAGGTGGTGATGTCCATCACGGTGCTCGACGCCCTCGAAGCCCTCGATCGGGAGCTGGCGCAGCTCGGCGTGGAGCTCCACCTCGCGGCGGTGCCGGAGGCGGCGGCGGCCGTCGCGGCTCGGACGTCGTGGTACTCCGCCCTGACGGCGGCCGGACGCGTGCACCCCGCGGTCGATGCCGGGCTCCGGGCCGCGGCGGACCGCGAGGAGCGGCCGCGTTCACCCGGGTGAACGCGGCCGATGAGCGGTGACGTGCGGCCACCGCCTGCCTAGGCTGACGGCACGGAAGACCGACGGGGCGATCGAGACAGCGGAAACGAGGCCCGACCGCAGCCGGAACCGGAGAGCGAGGCGGGCATGGCGGCACGCGCCGGAGTGACGTGGCGATGGTCGCGGTTCGGTCTCGGCGTGCTCTACGCGGTGCCCGCGATCGCGGTCGCACCGTTCGATCCTGCTGTCGCGCTGGCTCTGAGCATCGGGGTCCTGCCGGCGGCCGTCGTCGGGCTTCCTGCACGGCGACGAGCGCGCTCGGCGATCCCCGTGCTCGGGACGCTGGTCGCGCTGGGGCTCCTGCTCGGTGCCACGCTCGCGCTCGTACCGGTCCTCGCCGTGCTCGCCGTGGCTGTGCTGGCGGTCCTCGCCAGCATGCTCGCCGCGCGGGAGCGCGCCGGTCAGCTCGCGCTGACCCTGGTCCTGCCCATGGTCGGGATCGGTCTGAGCTTCCCGCTGTCGACGACGACAGTCCTCCTGGCCGGCGCGATCGTCGCCGGCTCGGTGTACGCGTGGCTCATCGCCCTCCTCTGGCCGGAACACGAGGGGGGCGTGCGGGCCGCGGCATCGATGCCGAAGGGGCGAGCCTTGCTGATGTACGGGGCGCTGCTGGGTCTCGCCGCCGCGACGGCGGCCGCCATCGGTTTCGCGACCGGGGTCGAGCACGTCGGCTGGGCGACCGGCGCCGTGCTGCTGGTGATGCGTCCGGTGCGCGGCCAGCTCGTCCTGCGCAGCGTCGGTCGGGCGGCGTCGGTGCTCGTCGGAGCGCTGGTCGCGGCGGGGTTCGCCCTGCTGTCTCCGAGCGGGGCGGCGATCGGGCTCGCAATCGGTGTCGTGGTGGGCTGTCTCGGTGCAGTCCAGGAGAGCCGGTGGTACGTCGCGCCGGCGTTCACGACCTTCCTCGTGCTCACGTTGCTGCTGTCGACGTCGTCCGAGCCGCCGACCGCGCGCTTCCTGGAGAGGACGCTCGAGACGCTTCTGGGCGTGGCCCTGGCGCTGTTCTTCGGCGCGCTGATCCCGGCGCTGCTGGCGATCCGGCGGCCGACGCGCGCGAACGTCTCGGAATGAGCGCGACGGGCGCTCCCCTTGCGGGACCGCTCCCACCTTGCAATAGACTGCCCGCGAGGGGGAGCAAGATCGAAATCGGGGGGTTTCGAGTGCTGAACAGTGCGTGGACGGCGGGAACGGGCGAGAGCGCGGCACCTGCTGCAGTGAAGGGTGAGGTTCGTCGGGAGCGCCTGCTCTCACGACTGACAGCCGCGATGGACGGGCCGTGGACGCTCACTCTCGTGAGCGCCCCGGCAGGGTCGGGGAAGACCAGGCTGCTGTCGCAATGGGCTGAGGATCTCCGCGCTCACGCAGACATCGAGCTCGTATGGGTGGCGCTGGAGCGCGGGGAGGCGGATCTGCCGCTCGTCCGCGCGGCCCTGGGCAGGGTCGATGATCGCGGCTTGCAGGAGGCGCTGGCACAGGTGCCGTCCGTGCGGTCGGCGGCCGCCGCGCGGGCGCTCGCCAGAGCCCTCGCCGAAGCGAGGAGGCGCATCGTCATCGTCGTCGACGACGTGCACCGCGTGCAGGACGAGGAGACGGCGCAACTGATCTCGACGTTCGTGCAGAACGCGCCGGGCAACGTGCACGTGGTGCTCTCCGGCCGAGGGACCAGGGCCATTCCGCTGGCGCGACGACGCATCGCAGGGGTGGCCCTCGAGATCGACGCCCGAGCGCTCGCGTTCGACCCGGCCGAGGTCAGGGCGTTCTTCCGCATCCGCGGCATCCGGCTCTCGCAGGGAGAGGTCAGCTCCGTGCTCTCCCGCACCGAGGGGTGGGCGACGGGGCTGCAGCTCATGATGCTCGATGCCGCCGGGGCGCAGACGGTCCTCGCCCATCCGCTGCGGGGGGATGCGCCTGAGGTCGCGGACTACTTCGTGGAGGAGGTGCTCGGAGACCTCGACGGCGAGCTGCGGTCATTCCTGGAGGCGACCGCGGTCGCGGAGGTCTTCACCGCCGAGCTCGCCGCGGAGCTCTCAGGGGCCGGCGCGGTCACGGCCATGATCGACCGGCTGCTCCGTCTCACCGTGCTCGCCGGCCCTGACACCGCGGAACCGCCCCGCTACCACTATCCGCCGCTGCTGCGGGAGTTCCTCCTCGGCCGGCTTCGGCAGGGCGGAGCGGACCGCGAGGAGCAGCTCCATCGCCGGGCGGCGGACTGGTTCGCGACGCACGATGAGCCGCTGCTCGCGTTGCGGCATGCCGTGCGCGGCGGGGAGACGGCGTGCACGGCGGGAGTCCTGCGGCGCTGCGGCATGCAGCTCGTGCTGGACGGCCGCGCGGACGAGGTGCGGGAGGTGATGGCCGAGCTTCCGACCATCCTGCGGGTGGTGCCGACGGTGCGGATGCTCATCGCAGCGGCGGAGCTGTCGTGCGGAGACCCCTCGGCTGCGGTGATCGTCCCGTCCGTCGGTCGGGGGGAGCCCGACGCCGACCGCCGCTGGCGGCAGGGGATCGAGCTGCACACCGCGCTCCGGCGGGGCGGGATCGCCGAGGCACTGGACGGCGTCGGTGCCGACCTCCGCGATCTCAGCGGCGAAGAGCAGGTCGATGCCTACGTGCTCCTGGAGGCTGCGACGGCGGAACTCTACAGCGGACGGCTCGACCGGGCAGAGGCGACGGCGCGCCTCGCCGGGGATCTCGCCAGGGCGATCGGAGCGCGTGCGGCGGAGCTCCAGGCGGAGGCGGTTCTCGCGACCAGCGTGCTGTTCCGGGGGAGGCTCCGGGACGCAACCGAGGCGGGAGCCGCTCTGGAGCGCCGCTGACACGAGCTCGACCAACCGGACAACCCCTTCTTCGAAGTGACGCGCGTCTGGCGTTTCTGGGCCCCCTACGAGGGCATGCAGAGCCTGGAGGAGGTGCAGACGTTGCAGACGGCCGCACGGGTGATCGACGACGGCGGGGAGACCGCGATCGCCAGGGGCCTGCAGGGGATGCGCGCACTGTTGGCGGCCGAGCAGGTCGCCGATCCCCGCGACGCGGCCGTGGGGCTTCTCGACACCTTGACGCCGCGGAGTGACCTCCCGCTTCCCCCGCACTGGTACGCCATGATGGGGCCCTTCGCGGTGCACGCCTTCGACCGCTTGGGGGAGCCGACGCTCCGCGACCGGTTCATCGCCGACATGGAGGATGCGCTGGGGGACACGGGAGACGTGCTCGTGCTCCGCGCCATCGCCGCCGTGCGCGACCGCCGTGACGGTATCGCCCGTGGCGCGCTGGCGCCGGTGCTGGAGGGCGCCATCCCCTGTATGCTCCCGGCGTCGATGATCGACGCGTGGCTGGTCGAGGCCGAGCTCGACGTGCACGACGGGGAGCCGGATCGGGCGCAGCTCGCGCTCGCTACCGCGCTCGCCCTCGCGGAGCCGGAGGACCACGTGCGCCGCGTCGCCGAGGCGGGTCCGATCGTGTCGCGGCTGCTCGCGGCCCGGGCGACGGCCGGAGCCCGCACGCACTTCGCGGATCGGGTGCGGGAGCGGCTCGCCGCCGCGGGTGTGCTCGTGGAGGAGGAGCTGACGCAGCGTGAGCGCATCGTGCTGAGCGCCTTGAGCCGCAATGCCACGCTCCGCCAGATCGCCCAGCAGGAGTACATCTCCCCGAACACGGTGAAGACGCATGTGCGCAACATCTACCGCAAGCTCGGGGTCTCGGATCGCGATGGCGTGACAGCGGCCGCCCAGGCCCTCGGTTTGCTCTGAGGGCCTGGGCGGCCGCCGGTCGTCAGTCGCGGGCCATGGCCGCCGCCAGGTGCGCCTCCAGGTCGAGATAGGCGTCGTCGGCGATGTCGAACACGACCTGTGCGATGTGGCCGCCGCGGAAGTCGAACCCGTAGCCGTACAGGGACGACACCGGGTCGGCGCTGTCCCGCCCGATCGTCAGGCCCTCGCCGCAGAGCGAGAAGTGACCGAGGACCGTGCGGATCTGCTTCTCGTCGACCTTCTCTTCGTCGATGTAGAGCCGCGCGGGTCCGACGCCCTCCCGGTACTCGCCCATGCCCTCCTTGACGAACTCGACCCCGATGATGTGCTTCCCGGAGGTCGGGGCGGGTCCCGAGATGCGGTCCTCCGGCGGGATCCCGAGGAAGTTGTAGACGTAGTGCACCTGGCCGTCCTTGACCACCAGGGCGTGTCCGCCGAACCGGGAGCCGTGCGCGAAGATGACGCCCTCGGTCTCCGGAGTGAACTCGACCTCCGCGGCGATCTTGAAGGAGACGCCGTGGGTGTTCGCCGCCGACCGCTCCGGCACCTCGCTGGTGCCCGGGTAGTGGACGAACCGGCCGGACGGCGGCGCGGGCTGATGGAACTCCATCGCGACGAACGTCTCGAAGTCCTTCGGATTGCCGATGACCTGGAGATCGTTCAGCGGGAGCACCGCGTTCGCCTTCGCCTCCTCCATCCAGAGGGCCTTGAGCTCCTCCAGCTTGTCCGGATGCTCGGCGGCGAGGTTGACGGCCTCGGCGCGATCCACGTCCGTGTGGTACAGCTCCCACTCGTCCTCGTCGAAGTGACCCTTGCCGCTGACCGGACCGTGCACCGTGACCGCCTTCCAGCCGTCGTGCCAGATGCCGCGCTGTCCGAACATCTCGTAGTACTGCGTCTCCTTCGCTGTCGGCGCCTCCGGCGCCGCATCGAACGAGTAGGCCATCGAGACGCCGGAGAGCGGCGTCTGCTCGATGCCGTTGTAGACCTCCGGGAACTCGACGCCGCAGGCCTCGAGGATCGTCGGCACGATGTCGGTGGAGTGGTGGTACTGATGACGCACCTCGCCGCGGGCCTTGATGCCGGCGGGCCAGTGGATCACCAGCGGGTCGCACACGCCGCCCTGGTACGTGTAGCGCTTGAACATCTTGTAGGGCGTCGAGAAGGCAGCCGCCCATCCGGTCGGATAGTGGTTGTAGGTGTCGGGGGAGCCGAGCTTGTCGACGAGGCGGAGGTTCTCGGCCTCGTCGTCCGGGTACCCGCCGAAGATCTTGCCCTCGTTGACGGAGCCGTTCGGGCTGCCCTCGCCGGACGCGCCGTTGTCGGCGCAGTAGATGATGAGGGTGTTGTCGAGCTGCCCCGACTCCTCCAGGTAGTCCACGATGCGGCCGACCTGGGCGTCCGTGTACTCGCTGAAGCCGGCGTAGACCTCCGCCATGCGCGAGAACATCGCCTTCTCCTCGTCGTTCAGCGAGTCCCAGGGACGCACCTCATCGGTCTGGGAGAAGGTGCCCTCCGGCATCGGGTTGAGCGCGGTGAGCTCGGTGCCCTCCGGGACGATGCCCTTCTCGATCATCCGGGCGAGGACCCACTCGCGGTAGGCCTCGTAGCCGTCGTCGAACACGCCTTTGTACTTGTCGATGTACTCCTGCGGCGCGTGGTGCGGCGCGTGGTTCGCGCCGGGGCAGAACCACAGGTACCAGGGCTTGTCCGGCTCGGTCTGCTTCACGTCGCGGATCATGGACAGCGCCTGGTCGGCGAGGTCCTTCGACAGGTGGTAGCCGTCCTCGGGGAGGTAGGGCTGGTCGATGTAGTGGTTGTCCTCGGCGAGGGAGGGATACCAGTTGTTGGTCTCCCCGCCGATGAAGCCGTAGAAGCGGTCGTACCCCTGCGCCAGCGGCCAGTGCTTCTTGGACGCGCCGGCCGTCCACTCGTCGATCGGGACGTTGTGGTTCTTGCCCACCCAGAACGTCGACCAGCCGGCGTCGCGGAGGACGTGCGCCATCGTGGTGTTCGAGTCGGGGATGTGGGAGTTGTAGCCGGGGAAGCCGGTCGATGACTCCGAGATCGTCGCGAAGCCGTTGAGGTGGTGGTTGCGTCCGGTGAGGAACGTCGAGCGGGTGGGGGAGCACAGCGCCGTCGTGTGCCACTGCGAGTACGTCAGACCGTTCTGCGCCAGGCGGTCCATGGTCGGCATGTTGATGCGTCCGCCGTACGGGGACCAGGCCGCCATGCCGGTGTCGTCATAGAGGACGACCAGCACGTTGGGTGCTCCCTCGCGGGGCTTCGCCGGGAGGAACGCCTCCCAGTCGGCCTCCGAATCGCGGACGTCGAGTTCGATTCTGCCCTGGAAGTCACGGGCCATGTCCATCTCCTTCATCTCTGCCGAACCGCCTTCCCCGCACAGTACTGCCGGGTCAGGGCCGGGGTCACGGGTCCCGCGATGCGTTCATCCGGGTGATCTCCGTGGCGCGGCAGCGGCGCACTCAGAAGCTGCCGATGCCCTTGCCGATCATGGCTACGCCGATCACGAGCAGCAGCACGGCCATGATGACCGCGTTCTCGGCGGCGAGCCATCCGCGCAGGGCGTCGAGCGGGGCGCGCAGCCGTGCGGCGGCGACGAGGTAGCCGACGACGGGCACGAGCACGGTCGACGCCCCGATCAGGGTGAAGACGGCGATCACGAGGATCGTGGATCCGCCGTCGAGCGCTGCGCCGCCGATGTCGACCCCGGCTCCGGCGGCCAGGAGGAGGTTCTTCGGATTCACCGCCGACAGCAGGAACCCCAGTCCGAGCGCCGTGCCGAACGACATCGTGTCGATCGCCTTCATCCACGACGGCAGGGCCGCCGGTTGCCCCGCTTTCGGGCGCTTGCGCCACTGACCCACCGCCAGCACCAGCAGCAGGAGTCCGAGGACGAGCTGGATGACGCCGCGGATCGGGCGGGAGGCGTCCGGATCCTCCTCGGGGAGCACCGCCGACAGGAGGGTGAAGAGGCCGACCGCCACGACGATGCCGGCGATCCAGCCGAGCAGGAATCCGACGCTCGTGACCCGTGCCTTCGGGGACAGGAGCATGAGGATCGCGGCGATGATCGGCACGGGGCTGATCGCGACGCCCACGGCGAGGGGGAGGATCTCCCCGATGACGGTACCCATTCAGCTGCCCTTCCTGTTCGGAGCCGGCGAAGCGGCATCGGTCGGCGCGAGGTCGGTGATCGCGGCGCGGTTGGTCGCGTACACGGGCTCCCGGTCGAGCAGGTCCAGCGCCCGCAGGCGGCGGAGCGTGTTCGGACGGACGCGGCTGAAGGCGAGGGAGATCGACTGCGTGTCCAGCCACTCCCGCAGCGCCTGGAAGGCCTCAGCGCCCGTGACGTCGACGTCTGTGACGGCTTCCATGTCGATGACGACGTGCTGGACGGCGGCCGGGCCGGCGGCGCGGACGGCCTCCTTGACGGCAGCGGAGAACACGGCGCCGTTCGCGAAGAACAGCGGGGCCGCGAGCCGGACGACGATGACCCCCGGTGCCGTGGTCGTGCCCGTAGGAGCGTCCTCCAGGAGGGACTCGCCGGGGTCGCCCGAGGTCTCCAGCACGTCGATGGCGGGGTGGGAGGCACGTTGGGCGAGGTTGATGAGGGCCAGCACGAAGGCTACGACGATCCCCGCGATCGAGCCGACGAACAAGGTCACGAGGAAGCAGACCGCGCCGATGACGAACTCGAACCGGTCCAAGCGCCACAACCGCACGAAGTCGCGGATGCCGAGGAGCGGGATGATCGCGACGCCGACGATGGCCCCGATCGCCGGCGAGGGGATGTCGGCGAGCAGCGCGGTGCCGAAGAGCAGCAGCAGGAGCGTCCCGACGGCGAGCACGAGGGCGGGGAGCTGTGTGCGCGAGCCCGCCTGATCCATCGCCGCGGTGCGCGAGGTCGAGGACCCGACGGCGAAGCTGCCCTGCGCGCCTGCGGCGACGTTCGCGACGCCGAACGCCAGCAGATCCCGGTTGGCGTGGAACGGGTAGCGATGCTTCTCGGCGTAGGAGCGCGACACGAGCAGACCCTCCGCCGTGGTCACGAGGGTCAGGGCGATCGCGGAGGGGACGAGAGCGAGCCACAGCGACCAGTCGATGATCGGCCAGGTGAGCGCGGGAGGGCCGGCGGGGACCTCGCCGAGCACATCCACTCCCCGCCCGTCGAGGCCGGTGAGGACGACCGTGATGGTCGTGGCGACGAGCACGACCAGCGCCCAGGGAACGGCACGGAGGTAGCGCTGCCCGAGGAGCAGCACCGCGACGGAGCAGGCGGCGAGGAGCACGGACCAGCCGTTGAGCGAGGGGAGGCCGGTCACCAGCGCGACGACCTTGTCCACGAACTCGGCTCCGGAGTCGATCTTCACCCCGAGCATCTTCGCGATCTGGCTCACCATGATGTCCAGCGCCAGTCCGCCGACGAATCCGACGAGGATCGGCTTGGAGAGGAAGTTCGCCAGGAAGCCGAGCTTGAAGACGGCGAGCAGCAGGAACATCCCGCCGCAGAGGATCGCCTGGGCGAGGGCGAGGGTGGCGTAGTCGGCGCTGCCGGCGACGGCCAGACCGCCGATGGAGGAGGCCACGAGGGCCGCGGCGGCGGCATCGGGGGAGGCGACCAGCTGGCGCGACGACACCACGAGCGCGTAGACGACGGTCGGGACGATCAGTGCGTACAGCCCGGCGGTCGCGGGGAGCCCGGCGATCTGCGCGTATCCGATGTTGAGCGGGATGGCGATCGCCAGGAGGGTGACCCCCGCGGTGAGCTCGGTCGCGAGGGTGCGTCGGGTCAGACCTGCGAGCGGACGCGGCATGCGCTCTCCCTTCGTCACCGGTGGTGTCCGGCTTCACGATGGCATCGTCGGACGGCGACGACCAGAGCGGCGGGCAACCTCGCCCTGGTGATTTCGCGGTGCGGTGCCGGCGAAGCGGCGTCAGCGTCGGCGGAACCGACGCCGGGTCGGCGCCGCGGACAACTCCGGCGTCGGCTCGGGGACGGCCGTGCGGTCGCCGCTGACCCACCGCGCCCAGGTCGCTCCCGGGTCGCCCTCCAGCACGACGGCGCGCACGAGCAGGGTCAGCGGGATCGACAGGATGGCGCCGAGCGGCCCGATCACGAAGGTCCAGAAGATGACGGAGAAGAAGCTCAGCGTGAGGCTCAGGTCGACGGCGTCGCTGACGAACTTGGGTTGGACGAGCACCTGGAGCACGACGTTGACCACGCAGTACACGGCGATGACGCCGAGCAGCAGAGGCCAGCCGCCCACGACGAAGGCGAGGATCGCGGGCGGGATGAGACCGAGCACGAACCCGATGTTCGGGATGAAGTTCGTCACGAAGGCGAGGATCGCCCAGACGACCGGGGCGGGGACGCCCATCCACCACAGCGCGAGGCCGTCGACGACCGCCACGACGGCACCGAACGCGGCGTTCACGACGTAGTAGCGACGGACCCCCGTCTGCAGCCGGGCGATGCGCTGCAGGGCGGGGCCGTGCGTGGCGCCGAAGAGGGCAGGAGCCGTGCGATACCGGGCAGCGTCCGCGGCGAGGAAGATGATGTACGCGCAGACGAAGAACAGGGCGGTGGCGACGCCGAGCACCGCGCTGCCCAGACTCCCCGCCACACCGAGCAGGGTCTCGGGGTCGAGGATCGAGGCGGCCGCATCCGCCGCCTCCTGATCCAATCCGAGGGACTGCAGCCAGGCGACGACCTGATCGGCGGCGCGCACGAGGCCGTCCTGGGACGCGAGGTCGCCGACGAGTCGGGCGAACTGGGTGCCGGCGAGCCACAGCAGCGCCGCCATCGCCAGCAGGATCACGTAGGCGAGGACGATCACGGCGGTCGTCCCGATCCAGGCGGGGCGACCGGGGCGCTGGAAGGGACGGCGGATCGGTTCGCAGATCACCACGATGACGATCGCGAGGGCCAGGGGGCCGAAGACCTCGCGCGCCAGCGAGACCCCCGCGAGGACGATCGCGCTCGCCGCCAGGATCAGCAGGGTCCGCAGGGCCGGAGACGGTGTGGGACCGGCGGGGCCGGGAGCAGACGGGAGCGAGGTCACGCCGCCAGCGTAACCGCCGAACGCACGCGTGTTCCGCGGCACGCCCGGTCCCGCTGTCGATGAGTGGACGGCTCACCCGACCCGGGTGAGCGCGTGACCGCCCGCTCCCTCGGGGCCGGACAATGAGCGGATGGACGCGCGGAGCGAGGCCCACAGGCCCCATCGGTTCCTCGAGATCGCCACGGTGTCACTGTTGGCGGTGACGGCCGTGCTCACCGCCTGGTGCGGGTTCGAGGCGTCGAAATGGGGTGGCGAGATGTCCATCGCCTTCAGCCAGGCGTCCTCCGCGCGGGTGCAGGCGGCATCGGCGCAGGCGACCGCACAGGCCGCACGTCAGTACGACCTCACCCTCTTCACCGAGTGGGTGCTCGCCGAGGCGGACGGGCGAGACGACCTCGTCGAGTTCGTGGAACAGCGGTTCACCGACGAGTTCGCCGTCGCCTTCGACGCCTGGGTGGCGGACGGCAGGAGCGAACGGGGGCCGTTCGTGATGGACGAGTACGTCCCGCCCGGAGCACGGGAGGCGGAGGAGCTCTCCGCCGAGGCCGACGCGCGCTTCGCCGACGCCCTGCGCAACAACCAGCGGGGCGACGACTACTCCCTCCTGACGGTCCTCTTCGCGCTCGTGCTGTTCTTCGCCGCGCTCTCGCAGAATCAACACGCCCTGTGGCGGCGCACGGTGTTCTTCTCACTCAGCGGCGTCATCGCGGTGACCGGCGTCGTCCTGCTCGCCACCTTCCCGATCAAGATCTGACCCCGAGAGAGCACTTTCATCCGGGTGATTGCGCGCCGGTGCTCTGGAAGGGCGCGCGGACGCGTGGTTTCGTGTTGCCATGTCGCCTCCCGTACGTTCCACGAGGCCGGGACCGGCGATGCGTTTCCGGCCGCCTGCCACGCCCATCGGCGTCGTGCCGCGGGAACGTGTGACCGCGGCGATCGCGGCTGCCATCGATGCCGACGGGGTGACGGTCCTCAGCGCGCCCAGCGGCTATGGGAAGACCACCGCCGTCGCTGCCTGGGCGTCATCGCGCGACGACGTCGCCTGGCTCGCGCTGAGCGCGTCCGACGACGACCCCGCACTGCTGACCGCCGGCGTCCTGAACGCGCTGGCGCTCGCGGCGGAGCGTGCGGGGCGCGTGTTCGCCGCGCCGCGGGACATCGAGGATCCGATGCGCGCCTACCGGCAGATATGCGCGGCGTTCCAGGACGCCGAGCACCCGGTGTACCTCATCGTCGACGATGCCCACCGTGCCGGGGAAGCCTGGGGCGATGGTCTCCTCGGGATGCTGGCCGACCAGCCTCCGGACGGGCTGCGGCTCCTCCTGGTGGGGACGACCCTGATCGAGGTCACCCTGTCCCGCCATCGCCTGATGCATCCGGGAGCCTTCGTCGGCGTGGACACCCTCCGGTTCTCGGAGGACGAGATCCGGAGTCTGACGCGATCGGCGCCCGGCGGGCTCGATGCGGCCGCGGTGCGCGACGAGACCGGAGGCTGGCCCATCGCGGTGCGGCTGGTCCTCGTCGGCGGCTCCCTGCCGTCGAGCCCGGCGTCGACGGCCTCGTCCTTCCTCGGCGCGTACATCCGTGAGCATGTCCTGGACGCGCTGCCGCCCGCGCTCGCGGACTTCGTCCTCGAGGGGACGGCCTGCGCGGAGCTCACTCCCGACACCGCCGTACAGGTGACGGCGAGGGACGACGCCGCCGACCTCCTGGAGACCTGCGTCCGGCTCGGACTGTTCCTCGACCGGTTCGACGGCCCGGAGGGCCCGACCTACCGCTGGCACCCCGCGTTCGCGCGTCGGTGCGCCGACCTCGCGCGGACGGATGCGGCGCGGTTCGCCACGGTGCACCGCCGTGCCGCTCGTGCTCTGGAGCACACGGATCCGATCGCCGCCGTGACGCATGCGCGGCGCGCCGGGGATCCGGCGGGCGCCAGGGCCATCCTCCTCCGGCACTGGCTGGGCCTCGTGGTCGGCTCCTCGGCCGTCGACGTGGAGCGGACGGCGACGACGCTCCTCCGCGACAACCCGGACGATCCGCACCTGCTGCTCGTACGGGCCGGAGCCAGCGACGTCCTCGGGGACCATCGCGTCGCCCGGGAGCTGTGTCGACGGGCCGAGGCCCTCCTCGATCGCACGCCGGGGCAGGCCGACCCCGCCGTCCTGCTCATCGTCCGCCTGCTGCTCGCCGAGTCGTCCGTCGAGGTGGCGGTGTCCGGTGCGGAGATCCGCGCGCTGCTGGATGCCGAGGACGACAGGATGTACGGCGGCCGGGTGGCGCTCAACCATCTGCTGGGGTGGACCGCGCTGCGCAATCGCGAATCGCCGGACCTCGCGATCGAGTACTTCTCGGCGGCGGCGCGCGAGGCGAGGCAGGCCGGTGATCGGGAGCTCACGTCCCGCGCCGTCGGACATCTCGCCTACGGCCTCGCCACGTCCGGCCGACTCACGGAGGCCGCGGCCGTGCTCGCCGAGGCCGAGAGCACCCGTGAGGCTCTTCCTCCGCGGAACACCTTCGCGCGAGGAAGCGCCGTGGCCGCCGCGGGGTGGGTCGCGTACTGGTCGGGCGAGGCGGAGGAGGCGGTCCGGATCTTCGACGCGGCACGCGAGGAAGCCGCGTCCGGCCGCGATCTGGCCGGGCATGCACGCATGATGGGCGCCTATGCGGCCGCGCTCACGGGAGACCCCGGGATCTGCCGCCGAGCGGCCATCAGCGTGCAGGAGCTCCCCATCGACGTCGTGCAGGGGGTGGCGTGGCCGGCGTTCCGGGAGTCGTCGGTGGCCCTGCTCGAAGAGGCGGTGGGGCGGAGGGAGCGGGCGCTGCGGATCGCGATGAAGTATGCGGGCGGCACCGACCTGCCGCTCGTGGGCGTCGCCCTGTCCGGGATCCTGCGTCGCGCCGAGGAGCACGCTGCGGCGCTGGAGATGCTGCGATCGCTGCGGGGTGCGTCCGAGCTGTCGTACGTCAAAGCCGCCACGCTGATCACCGCGGCCGCGCTCCGGAGGGCGACGGGGCACCAGGAGGACGCGCATGACCTGTGCGAGGCCGCCCTCGCGGTCGCGTCAGCGGAGAACCTCGTCGTGCTCTTCGGTCCGCGTGAGGTCGCGGTGCGCCGGCTGCTTCAGGCGCACGTGCACCACGGCACGCAGTTCGAGGGGTTCATCGAGAGGTGCCTCGCGGTCGACGCGGTCGGCTCTGTGACCGATCGGCTGTCGGAGCGGGAACGCGACGTCTTCCACCAGATGCAGACCGCACGCACACTGCCGGAGATCGCCCAGGAACTGCGCGTCTCGGTGAACACCGTGAAGACGCATCAACGCGCGATCTACCGCAAGCTCGGGGTCTCGTCCCGGCGGGAGGCCGTCCACGCGACCGTGTGAGCAGGCGCGGGCGTCAGGGGCTCCCACCGAGGGTGGCGACGAGGGCGGCGTTCGCGACCGCGGAGGGGATCGCCTGCGTCGCCAGGATCCGGTCCCCGGCGTCCTCGACCTCGCGGATGAAGCGGACGTCCCAGCGCTGTTCGACGAGGATGACGGCGGCGACGGCGCCGGGAGGCACCCACGGGAGGAAATGCCGGACATCGTCGAGGGAGATCAGGCCGGGTGCGTACAGGGGCAGGCCGGCGAGCGAGAAGTCGTCCCCGTCGACCTCCGTGATGCGGTGCCCCTCGGCGGCATCGCGGCGCACGACGAGGAAGTCGAGCACGCGCAGCGTGCCGTCCTCGACCTGACGCAGCAGCGGTTCCAGGACGGGCGGTCCCGGGTGTGCGCTGCGCAGCTCGACCACGATGAACGCCACGTCTCCCAGCACCCGGCTCCTCATGGCCACCCTCGATTCGTCGCGTCCTCCGATCGTGACAGCCGCACGGAGATGGAGGCCCGAATCCTCACCCGAAGCGGGTGAGGACCGGCGCGCGGGCGACGACGGCGGTGCCATTCTGGACCGCGGATGAAGGGTGGCGACATTAAGGAGTTCCGATTCGGGCCCGTCGAGTTCTATCTCGTGGGCTTCGACGGTGATCGGCCGGATCCGTCCACGTTCGGCGCACTGACCGACCTGGTGTCGAAGGGCGTGGTGCGCGTGCTGGACCTCGTGCTGGTGACACGGACGGCGGACGGGGATCTCGACATCCTCGAGGTGGAGGAGGACGACGGGGCTGCCGTCCTCGACGGCCTCGAGCCGATCGTCGCCGGGCTCGCGAGCGAGGACGACGTGCGCGCCCTGGCGGAGGTCGTGCCGCCGGGACGGTCGGCGGCGGTCGTGGTCCTGGAGCTCCTGTTCGCGCGGACCCTCCCCCAGGATGTGGCCGCCGCGGGAGGCCAGGTGCTGCGCAGCGAGCGCGTTCCGGCACCCGTCGTGAACGCGGTGATGGACATCCTCGAACAGGAAGGTGAATGACATGCCCTTGCGGAGATTCGGCCGGCCGGGGCTCATCGGTCTCGCCGCGCGGACCGCGGTGGTCGCCGGGACGGCGACCGCGGTGCAGGGAGCCGCCATGCGGCACCAGGAGCGCCGCGCACAGAGCGAGTACGAGCAGCAGCAGTACGAGGCCGCCCAGCAACAGGCCCAGATGGACGATGCGGCCCGCACCGCGGCGGCGCAGTATGCGCCGCCGACGAGCCCGCCGGCCGCGCCGCCCGCAGCGGCGGACGACCTGATCGCCAAGCTGCAGGAGCTCGGATCGCTGAAGGCCTCCGGGGTGCTGACGGACGAGGAGTTCGCCGCCGCGAAGCAGAAGCTGCTGAGCTGAGCGTCGCGACGATCGAGACGAGGCCGCGATGAGCGAGATCGATGACCTGCGGGCACGGCTGCGTGCGCTGGAGCAGGAGAACGAGGCGCTCCGACGCCCCCGACGCCGGATCTCGGCCCGCAGCATCATCGCCGGGATCGCGCTCGTGGTCGCCGTGCTCCTCGCGCCGATCGCGGCGATGGGGACGTGGGCGCGGCTGCAGCTCGTCGACGCGGACCGGTTCGTCGCGACCTTCGCCCCGCTGGCCGAGGATCCGGACGTACAGGACTTCGTCGCCGATCAGGTGACGGCCGCCATCGACGAGCAGGTCGACCTGGATGCGGTGGTCGGCGAGCTCTTCGACGGCCTGCGTGCCCTCGACCTCCCGCCGCGCGCCACCGCCGCCCTCGGGCTGTTGGAAGCGCCGGCCGCCTCCGGCCTGTCGTCCCTGATCGACGGCGTCGTGCACGAGGTCGTGTCCTCGCGGCAGTTCGCCGACATCTGGGCGGAGACGCTGCGCTTCACCCATGAGCGCGCCGTCGCCATCCTGCAGGACGAGCCAGGCACCGCGCTGGACCTCAGCGACGACGGGGTGCTCTCGGTGGACGTGGGGGCGGTCGTCGAACGCGTCAAGGAGGCTCTGGCCGAACGCGGGGCCGGGGTCGCCGACCTCATCCCGGTGGTCGATCGCACCATCCCGGTGGTGCAGACCGACGCGCTGGTGCTGGTCCGCACGGTCTATCAGATCGCGGTGACGGCGGGCTTCTGGCTGCCGTGGGTCGTGCTCGGCCTCGTCGTCCTCGGAGTGCTGCTCGCGGTGAACCGGCCGCGGGCGCTGTTCTGGACGAGCGCCGGGTTCGCCGTCGTCTTCCTCCTCCTCGCCGCCGGGATGGGGATCGGACGCGGGTTCTTCGTCAGCGCCGTCAGTCCGTCGATCATGACGGCCGCGGCGGCCGAGTCCCTCTTCGATCAGCTCACCGCGCTCCTCGGCTCCACCATCGTCGCGCTCGCTCTGGTCGGGGTCCTCATCGCACTCTGGGCGTGGCTCGCCGGATCGAGCCGCAGCGCCCGGACGGTGCGCGGCGTCACGGAGAGCGGGTTCGGGGCGCTTCGCGAGGCAGCCGAGGCACGGGGGATCTCCTCCGGGCGGTTCGGGCGGGCGGTCGACCGCTATCGCGGTGCGATCCTCATCGCCGGGATGGCGATCGGGGTGCTCATCCTCCTGGCGACGCGTCCCGTGACCTTCGGTGCCGTCCTCGGTGTGGCGATCGGCGTGCTCGTGCTCACGATCCTCGTGGAGCTGCTGCGGCGGCCAGGCCCCGCCACGGCGCCGGAGGAGCAGGACGCCGCCGTCGTCGAGGACGCGCACGACGCGGAGATCACCCTGCGCGGGTGAGGGCCGCTGTCGGCATGCGCGTGGGGTCGGAAGACTCGGGCCGAAGAGAGCGCGGACGCGCCCTGAACGAAGGAGAGACGATGTCGGAATTCAACGCAGACTTCTCGGGCGAGATCACGCTGGACGTCCGCGACTCCCGTCCCGACTGGTCGCCGTACGAGCTGCGGAAGGCACCGGACGGCGCGCCGAACGTCCTCGTGGTGCTGTACGACGACACCGGGCTCGCCTCCTGGTCGCCGTACGGCGGCCGCATCGCGATGCCGACGATGGATCGTCTGGCCGCCGGGGGTCTCACCTACACGCAGTGGCACACCACGTCGCTGTGCTCCCCGACGCGGTCCACCATGCTCACGGGGCGCAACCACCACGTCAACCGCGCCGGCGTCATCATGGAGGGCACGAACGGCTTCCCCGGCTTCGCGGGGCGGCTCCCCGCGGAGTGCGCCACGATCGGGCAGGTGCTGCAGGAGAACGGGTACAGCACGTTCTGGCTCGGCAAAGACCACAACGTCCCGGAGGAGGACATCGCGCCGGGGGGCAGCCGCTCGATGTGGCCGCTGCAGCTCGGGTTCGACCGCTTCTACGGTTTCCTCGGGGGTGAGACCAACAACTGGTACCCCGACCTCGTGGAGGACAACCACTTCATCGAGCAGCCGTACAGCCCGGAGGAGGGATACCACCTGTCGAAGGACCTCGCCGACCAGGCACTTGCGATGATCCGGAACCAGCAGGCCTCGAACCCCTCGAAGCCGTGGTACATGTGGTTCTGCCCGGGCGCGAACCACGCCCCGCACCACGCGCCGCAGGAGTACATCGACAAGTACAAGGGGGCGTTCGACGACGGTTACGACGCGTATCGCGAGTGGGTGCTCGCCCGCATGATCGAGAAGGGCGTGCTGCCGGAGGGCACGCAGATGACGCCGTTCAACCCGTTGCCGGACGAGGCGGCGAACCCGGCCGACTACGTGCGCCCGTGGGCGGAGCTGAACGACGACGAACGGAGGCTGTTCGCGCGGATGGCCGAGGTCTTCGCCGGCTTCTCCGAGTACACCGATGCGCAGGTCGGTCGGATCGTGGACTATCTGGAGGAGACAGGCCAGCTGGACAACACGATCATCTTCTACTGCGCCGACAACGGCGCTTCGGGGGAGGGATCGCCGGACGGCTCCGTGAACGAGAACAAGTTCTTCAACGGGTACCCCGACGATCTTGCCGAGAACCTCGCGATGATCGACACGCTCGGCTCGGCCGACACCTACAACCACTATCCGACCGGGTGGGCGGCCGCGTTCTCCACGCCGTTCCAGATGTTCAAGCGCTACTCCCAGTACTCCGGGGGCACCTGCGACCCGATGGTCGTCCACTGGCCGAAGGGGATCGCGGCGAAGGGCGAGCTGCGCCACCAGTACCACCACTCGGTGGACGTCGTGGCGACGGTGCTCGACGTGATCGGCATCGCGATGCCGGAGACGTACCGCGGGGTGCCGCAGCGACCGCTCGACGGCGTCTCGATGAAGTCGTCCTTCGACGCGGCGCCGGACGGACCGACGCAGAAGAGCGTGCAGTACTACTCGATGCTCGGCACCAGGGGCATCTGGAAGGATGGCTGGAAAGCCGCGGCCGTGCACGCGCCGCTGAGCGGCAAGGGCCACTTCGACGACGACGTGTGGGAGCTGTACCACGTGGACGAGGACCGCTCCGAGTCGAACGACCTCGCCGGGACGCACCCGGAGAAGCTGCAGGAGCTCATCGCTGCGTGGTTCACAGAGGCGGAGGCGAACTTCGCCCTTCCGCTCGACGACCGCTCGGCCCGTGACCTGCTGAACGTCGAGCGTCCGCAGGCGGAGCCGCCGCGGGGACGGTATGTGTACTTCCCCGGCACCGCGGCGGTGCCGGAGAGCGTCGCGGTGAACGTCCGAGGGCGCTCCTACAAGATCATCGCCGATGCCGTCCTCGACGAGGGCGCCGAGGGTGTGATCTTCGCGCACGGTTCCCGCTTCGGCGGGCATTCGCTGTTCCTCAAGGACAACAGACTGGTCTACGTGTACAACTTCCTCGGCATCCCGCCGGAGCAGTCGTTCACCTCGGAGGAGCTCACTCCCGGCCCGCACACTCTTGGTGTGGAGTTCGTGCGCGAGGGAGCGGGGGAGCACGGCGAGTCCGTAGGCACGACCACGCTGTACGTCGATGATCGTGCGGTGGCGTCCGGTCCGATGCGGGCGCAGGTCGGGAAGTTCACGCTCTGCGGCGACGGACTCTGCGTCGGGTGGGACAGCGCCGACCCGGTCAGCGCGCAGTACCGCAATCCGTTCCCGTTCACCGGCGGCAAGCTCCTGGGCGTGGCGGTGGACGTGAGCACGGAGCAGTATCTCGATATGGAGCTTGAGGCGGCCGCGATGCTGTCGCGCGAGTGACCGAACGCAGGGGGTGGCGGCCTAGCATGAGGGCATGACGGCGATGATCGAGGTCCCCGGCGGAACGCTCCTCATGGGGTCGGACGAGTTCTACCCGGAGGAAGGCCCCGTCCACGAACGGCGTGTGAAAGCGTTCGCGCTCGATCAGCACCCCGTGACGAACCGCCAGTACGCCGCGTTCGTCGAGGACACCGGCTACATCACGATCGCCGAGCGGCCGATGGACCCCGCCGACTACCCCGGCGTGCATCCGGACGACCTCGTCCCCGGCGCCATGGTGTTCACGCCGACCCGAGGCCCCGTCGACCTGCGCGACTGGCGGCAGTGGTGGCGGTGGGAGCCCGGTGCGTCGTGGCGCCAGCCGTTCGGACCGGCCTCGTCGATCGACGACCGCCTCGATCATCCGGTCGTGCAGGTCGCGTACCCCGATGCCGTCGCCTACGCTTCGTGGGCGGGCCGGCGCCTTCCCACCGAGGCGGAGTGGGAATGGGCGGCGCGCGGTGGCCTCGTCGGCGCCCGCTTCGCCTGGGGGGAGGAGACAAAGCCGGGCGGCACCCTCATGGCGGACACGTGGCAGGGCGCCTTCCCGTACCGGAACGACGGTGCCGACGGGTGGATCGGCACCGCTCCGGTGGCCTCGTTCCCCGTCAACGGCTACGGCCTGCACGACATGATCGGCAACGTGTGGGAGTGGACGGCGGACTACTGGACGCACCGGCACGTGCCGCCGGGAGCCGTGGGCGTGGAGGCGGGGCATCGAGCGAGCCTGCTGTCCTCCGAACCCGGGTCGCCCATCCCGCGCCGCGTTCTCAAGGGGGGATCGCACCTGTGCGCTCCGGAGTACTGCCTCCGCTACCGCCCCGCGGCGCGATCGGCGCAGGCGGAGGACACCGCCATGACCCACATCGGCTTCCGCTGCGCCCTCTGACCGCCCGGAGTTCCCCGACTCAGACGGGGTCGGGGAACAGGGACGCCCAGTCGTCGCGGACGCTCACCACGGTGTACCCGCGGTCGGCGGCTGCGTGGAGGGCCTGCTCCGCTCCCGTGTCGTAGGGCGTGTCGTCGCGGTCGGCGTCGTCGTGATGGATCAGCAGTGCGAGTCCGGGCCGAGGGCCGCCGTGCGCGAAGTCGAGCATCGGCATGTCGCCGTTCGAGTTGCCGGCCGCCAGGAGCGGGCGCCGGCCGATCCGACTCCAGATCCGCACCGGCTTCTCCGGCCCGTCGTCGAAGAAGGCGAGGGCGGAGGAGTAGCGGACGCTGGCATCCTTCTCGTCGTAGGCGAGTCCGAGCGCCGAGCCGATCACGCGCTCGGGAGGGATGCCGTAGTTCGCCTGGGTCATCGGTCGCATGAAGTCGCGCTCGCCGCCCGACACGATGTAGCAGGTGAAGCCGTGGCTCTCGAGATACCGCAGCAGCTCGACCATCGGGCGGTACACCGATTCGGCGTAAGAGCGACCGAGGAGCGGGTGCTGCGCGGTGCGGTAGAACTCCGTGACCGAACGGGCGTAGTCCTCCACGCTCACCCCGTCGGTCAGCCCCAGGAGCGCGTGGATGATGACGCCGAGGTCGGAGTCGTCGCCGGCGTAGTGCTTGTCGATCGCGGTGCCGAGCCAGGCGAGGTCACCGGTGACCGCGGCGCGGTAGGGCTGCCGGTCGGCCAGGGAGGGGTCACGGGTCGCCTCCTCGCGCCAGCGCTCGACGACGTAGTGCAGCTGGGTGGGCATGGGCTTCTCCGACCAGAGAGTGCCGTCGTTGTCGAACACGGCGATGCGTTCGTCGACGGGGACGGGGTCGGGGCCCTCCGTCACGGCGGCGACGAACGCCTCGATCGTGCGCCGCGTGCCGGTGTCGCGCCAGGAAGACAGAGGTGAGGAGTCCATGACCACGATCCTCCCAGGCGTGGCGTCGGATGCCGAGCGTCCCTCACCCGGAGCGGACGAGTCCCGCTGCGACCGGGCGTGCGGGAATACCCTCGCAGGGTATAGGGTTGTGCCGAAGGAGTACCCCAGGGGGGTATCCCGAGGAAAGGAAGCATGATGAGCACGAGCGAGTACCAGGTCACCGGAATGACGTGCGGCCACTGCGAGATGGCGATCCGCGGCGAGGTGTCGCGCATCCCCGGTATCGAGGGTATCGATGTGAGCGCACAGAGCGGGAAGCTCGTGGTGCGCAGCTCCGCCCCCGTCGACGACGCGGCCGTGCTGGCCGCCGTGGACGAGGCGGGCTACCAGGCGGTCCGGTCCTGATGGACACCCCGCCCGCGACCAGCGTGGAGCTGGAGATCGGCGGCATGACCTGCGCGTCGTGCGCGATGCGGATCGAGAAGAAGCTCAATCGTCTCGACGGCGTCACCGCCACCGTGAACTACGCGACCGAGAAGGCGAGCGTCACGGTGCCCGCGGGCATCGACACCGCCCTGCTCATCGCCGAGGTCGAGAAGACCGGATACACCGCCGTCGTCCCCGTGCCTCCCGCTCCCGCGGGTGCGGAGTCCGACGGCGAGGAGCCGGATCCGGAGCTCACGGCGTTGCGTCACCGGCTGATCGCGTCCGTCGTGCTCACCGTCCCGGTCATCGCGATGGCGATGATCCCGGCGCTCCAGTTCACGTACTGGCAGTGGCTGTCGCTCGCGCTCGCGGGTCCCGTGATCGTGTGGGCGGCGTGGCCGTTCCACAAGGCGGCGTGGATCAACCTCCGGCACGGTGCGGCCACGATGGACACGCTCATCTCGATGGGCACGATCGCCGCTCTGCTGTGGTCGTTGTACGCGCTGTTCTTCGGTACCGCCGGAATGCCCGGCATGACGCACCCCTTCGAGTTCACCGTCGCACCCAGTGACGGTGCCGGGAACATCTACCTCGAGGTCGGGGCGGGGGTGACCACGTTCATCCTCGCCGGGCGCTACTTCGAGAAGCGTTCCAAGCGGCAGGCCGGTGCGGCGCTCCGGGCGCTGCTGGAGCTCGGAGCGAAGGAGGTCGCGGTACTCCGGCAGGGCGTCGAGACCCGGATCCCGACGAGCGAGCTCCGGGTCGGGGACGAGTTCGTCGTGCGCCCGGGGGAGAAGATCGCCACCGACGGCGTGGTGGTCAGCGGCACGTCCGCGGTCGATGCCTCGATGCTGACCGGCGAGTCGGTGCCCGTGGAGGTCGGTCCCGGCGATGCCGTCACCGGCGCCACGGTGAACGCCGGAGGACGCCTGGTGGTGCGTGCGACCCGCATCGGCGCAGACACCCAGCTCGCCCAGATGGCGCGGCTCGTGGAGGAGGCGCAGACCGGGAAGGCCGAGGTGCAGCGCCTCGCGGACCGCATCTCCGGAATCTTCGTGCCGATCGTGATCGTGATCGCCCTCGGCACGCTGGGAGTGTGGCTGGCAGCCGGGTTCCCGGCGTCCGCCGCCTTCACCGCCGCGGTCGCGGTGCTCATCATCGCGTGCCCCTGCGCACTGGGCCTGGCCACGCCGACCGCCCTCCTCGTCGGCACCGGTCGCGGTGCCCAGATGGGCATCCTCATCAAGGGGCCCGAGGTGCTGGAGTCGACCCGGAAGGTCGACACGGTCGTGCTCGACAAGACGGGCACCGTCACCTCCGGTCGCATGACGCTGACGGCGGTGCACACCGACGACGGCGTGCAGCGCGAGGAGCTGCTGCGGCTCGCCGGTGCCCTCGAGGACGCTTCCGAGCACCCCATCGCGCAGGCAGTGGCGGCCGCGGCCACCCGGGAGCTCGGCGCCCTGCCGAGCGTCGAGGAGTTCGCGAACGTCGAGGGCAGGGGCGTCCAGGGCATCGTCGACGGCCACGCCGTCGTCGTGGGACGCGCCTCGTTGCTCGCCGACTGGTCGCAGCACCTGTCCGCGGGGCTGGCTGCGGTCAAGGCCGAGGCGGAGGCCCAGGGCAAGACTGCGATCGCGGTGGGCTGGGACGGTCGTGCCCGCGGGGTGCTCGTCGTCGCCGACACGGTCAAGTCCACGAGCGCGGAGGCGGTGGCGCAGCTCCGGGCGCTGGGACTGACGCCTGTCCTGCTCACGGGAGACAACCGTGCGGTGGCCGGGCAGATCGCCCGCGAGGTGGGGATCACCGAGGTGATCGCCGAGGTGCTGCCCCAGGACAAGGTCGACGTGGTGCGCCGGCTCCAGGGCGAAGGAAAGGTCGTCGCGATGGTGGGAGACGGCGTGAACGACGCCGCGGCCCTCGCCCAGGCGGACCTCGGGCTGGCGATGGGGACCGGGACCGACGCGGCGATCGAGGCCAGCGACATCACGCTCGTCCGCGGCGACCTCCGCAGCGCGGCCGACGCGATCCGCCTGTCCCGCCGCACGCTCGGCACGATCAAGGGCAACCTGTTCTGGGCGTTCGCCTACAACGTCGCAGCCATCCCGCTCGCGGCGCTCGGTCTGCTCAACCCCATGCTCGCCGGTGCGGCGATGGCGTTCTCCAGCGTCTTCGTCGTCGGCAACAGCCTCCGCCTGCGGTCCTTCCGCAGCAGGGCGGTGGACACCCCGTGAACGAACGACAGAGGAGTACCGACATGTCCGATTCCCCCGCAGGATCCTGCTGCAGCGTCCCGCGCCAGAGCGGCGTCTCCGCCGAAGGGCGCACCGACCTGCTCGCCGTGCCGGCCGAGGGCATGGCCGAATGCCCGGTGATGGCCGGAACGCCCGTGGTGATCGCGACCGCCGAGGCAGCGGGCCTGTATCGCGACCACGAGGGCACCCGCTACTACTTCTGCTGCGCGGGCTGCGGGCCGGCGTTCGACGCTGATCCCGCGAAGTACACCAGGGCGGCCTGAGCCCCCACCCGTGCGGGGCCGCGAGATCCGGCCCCGCACGGCATCATCGACGTTGGAGGGAAGACATGAGCACCTCGCATCACGACCATTCCGCGCACGGTCACCCCGGGGGAGCGGGGACCGGGACGCACGCGGATCACACCGGACACGCGGAGCACGCCGCGCCCGGAGACCACACGGACCACGCGGGACACAGTGCGCACGCCGGGCACGGCGGCCACGCGGGACACGGCGGTCACGGCGACCACGTCGCCCAGTTCCGGCGGCTGTTCTGGATCATGCTCGTCCTGGCCGTGCCGACCGTGCTGCTCTCGGGCATGTTCGCGATGATCGTGGGCTACCCGCTTCCCGACATCCCGGGTCTGGCCTGGGTGTCGCCGGTCCTCGGCACGGTCATGTACGTGTGGGGAGGAAAGCCGTTCCTCACCGGCGCCGTCAGCGAGATCCGTGCCCGGCAGCCCGGCATGATGCTGCTCATCGGGCTCGCGATCACCGTGGCGTTCGTCGCGTCGTGGGGAGCGAGTCTCGGGCTGCTGCATCATGAGCTCGACTTCTGGTGGGAGCTCGCTCTCCTCATCGTGATCATGCTGCTCGGGCACTGGATCGAGATGCGGTCGCTGGCGCAGACCACCTCCGCCCTCGACTCGCTGGCCGCGCTGCTGCCGGACGAGGCCGAGCGCGTCGAGGGCGATCAGGTCGTGCGGGTGGCCCCGTCGGACCTCCGCGTGGGCGATGTCGTGGTGGTGCGCCCCGGCGGGAGCATCCCTGCCGACGGGCGGATCGTCGACGGCCGCGCCTCGATGGACGAGTCCATGGTGACGGGGGAGTCCCGCACCGTCACACGGACGACCGGCGACGCGGTGACCGCGGGGACCGTCGCCACCGACTCCGGCCTCCGCGTGGAGATCACCGCGACCGGAGACGACACGACGCTCGCGGGCATCCAGCGGCTCGTGACGGAAGCGCAGAACTCCTCGTCCCGCGCACAGCGTCTGGCCGATACGGCCGCCGGCTGGCTGTTCTGGTTCGCGCTCGGTGCTGCCGCGATCACCGCGGTGGTGTGGAGCGCGGTCGGCCTGCCGGACGACGCCGTCATCCGCACGATCACCGTGCTCGTGATCGCCTGCCCGCACGCGCTGGGCCTGGCCATCCCGCTCGTCGTGTCGATCGCGACCGAGCGCGCGGCCCGTGGCGGCGTGCTCGTGAAGGACCGGCTGGCCCTGGAGAGCATGCGCACCGTCGACACCGTGCTGTTCGACAAGACCGGCACGCTGACCAAGGGCGAGCCCGTCGTCTCCGAGGTGTCGGTGGCCGGTGCGGAGACCGCGGAGGAGGTGCTGGCGCTCGCCGCGGCCGCCGAGGCCGACAGCGAGCATCCGCTGGCGAAGGCCATCGTCCGGGCCGCTCGCGACAAGGAGCTCCGCGTGCCGGCGAGCCGCGACTTCTCGTCCTCGCCGGCGGTGGGGGTGACCGCGACGGTGGACGGCGCCGTGATCCGCGTCGGCGGCCCGCACCTGCTCACGGAGGAGGATGCCCACGAGCTCCCCGTCGCGGAAGGGTGGCGTGCGGACGGCGCGATCATCCTGCACGTGTTGCGGGACGGCCGCGTCATCGGGGCGCTCAAGCTCGCGGACGAGGTGCGTCCGGAGTCGCGGGATGCGGTCGATGCGCTGCACGCGCTCGGCGTCCAGGTCGTGATGATCACCGGCGACGCGGAAGCCGTCGCGCACACCGTCGCGGCCGACCTCGGCATCGACCGTGTGTTCGCGGGCGTCCGGCCGGAGGACAAGGCCGCGAAGGTGCAGGAGCTGCAGCATGAGGGCCGCAGGGTCGCGATGGTGGGCGACGGCGTGAACGACGCCCCCGCGCTCGCTCAGGCCGACGTGGGCCTGGCGATCGGCGCCGGAACGGACGTGGCCATCGCCTCCGCCGGGGTGATCCTCGCCGGAGACGACCCGCGCTCCGTGTTGTCGGTGATCGAGCTCTCCCGCGCCTCGTATCGCAAGATGACGCAGAACCTCTGGTGGGCGGCAGGGTACAACCTGCTTTCCGTCCCGCTGGCCGCGGGTGTGCTCGCTCCGATCGGCTTCGTGCTGCCGATGTCGGTCGGCGCGGTGCTCATGTCGCTGTCGACGATCGTGGTGGCGCTCAACGCGCAGCTGCTCCGGCGGCTCGATCTCCGTCCGGAGGTCGTCACCGCGGGCATCCTGCAGCGCTGAGCGCCACCACGCCGCCGTCTCGGTCCCGGCTCAGTGCCGACGGCCGAGACGGCGGAGAGCGCGGACGCTCAGGACCACCGTCAGCACCCAGGGTCCCACGACGATGATCGGGTCGAGCCACGTGTGCCGGAGATCGATCCGTCCCCGTCCGAACCGCGACGCGAGCGGACGATGCTGCGGTTCCGCGAGGACACCGGTCTGCGTGATGGGGTCGTCCGGTCGCCGGGTGAGCAGGGAGCGCGCGTGCGCCGTCACCGCATCGACCCGGTCGCCCAGCACGAGCAGCAGCCAGCGGGTGTTCTTCGTCTCGCTGAACCGGTCGTAGGCCACGCGCCGGATGGCGCCGGACAGGCCGTGCAGCGGCTGGGCGGTGCCCCAGACGGGCGGCAGCATCCCGTGCTCGATGGAGCGCTCGCGGCCGCGGTCGGGGCCCTGACGCTCGGGGAGGTCCCAATGCGCGCCGGTGTCGCCGACATCCTCCAGCTGCTGCCAGGTGCGGCGGTGCTCGGGGGCGAGGTCGGCGCCCCAGCCCGGGATCCGGGCACGCAGCTCCTCGGGGGTCGGTGCGGGGATGGGTCGAGATCCTTCGTACGGCATGGTCATTCCTCTCCGACGACGATGAGCGGCTTGATGCAGTCGTCGAGCTTGGACGAGAACACGTGGTAGGCCTCCGCGATGTGCTCCAGCGGGAAGCGATGCGTCAGCAGCTCGGAGGGACGGATGTGCCCCGCCTGGATGTGTTCGAGCAGTCGAGGCCACTGCCTCTTCACGGGAGCCTGGTTGCCGCGCACCGTGAGTCCCTTGTTCATGATGTCGCCGAGGCGCACCGAGGTCACCAGAGGACCGTACGCGCCGAGGATGGACACGGTGCCGCCCTTGCGCGCGCTGTCGATGGCCCAGTTCACCGCGACGGGGGAACCGCCCTGCAGCTTGAGCTTCGCGGCGGTCACATGCTGGACGACGCTGCCGTCCGCCTCCGCGCCGACCGCGTCGATCACCACGTCCGCGCCGAGGTAGCCGGTCGCCTTCTTCAGGGCGAGCACGATGTCACCGGCTTCGTGGAGGTGCATCGTCTCGGCGAAGGCGAAGTCCCGCGCCTTCTCGAGCCGGTAGTCGAGGTGGTCGACGACGATGACCCGTCCTGCGCCGAGGAACCAGGCCGAGCGGGCGGCGGCCAGGCCGACGGGACCGGCGCCGAACACGACCACCGTGTCCCCTTCGGCGATGTCGGCCTGCTGCGCGCCGAAGTAGCCGGTGGAGAACGCGTCGGTGAGCAGCAGCGCGTCTTCGGAGGCGAGCCACTCCGGGATCACCGACGGGCCGACATCCGCGAACGGCACACGCACGCGCTCCGCCTGCCCGCCGTCGTACCCGCCTGTCGTGTGCGAGTAGCCGTAGATCCCCCCGACCGCGGTCGCGTTGGGGTTCACGTTGTGGCAGTTCGAGAAGAGGCCTCGGCGGCAGAAGTAGCACGAGCCGCAGTAGATGTTGAACGGCACCATCACCCGGTCTCCCGCCCGCAGGCTCTCCACCGAGGCGCCGACCTCCTCCACCACCCCGACGATCTCGTGACCGAAGGTGTGCCCGATGCGGGTATCGGGCATCATGCCGTGGAAGAGGTGGAGATCCGACCCGCACACGGCGGCTCTCGTGACCCGGACGATCGCGTCGTTGGGGTGTTGGATCGTCGGATCAGGTTTCTCCTCGACGCGGATCTTGTACGGTCCGCGGTAGGTCATCGCCTTCATCGGATGCTCCTTCGCTACGTGGAGTGACCGACGCTAGGCGCCGCCTCGAGGATGACTCAGGGCATTGACGGATGGCGCCGGGGAGCGTAGCGGGCCGAAGTCAGGCCCTGGGCGGGGACCCGATCTCCGCGCGTGCCCGGCGGCTGCGGGCTGCAAGCCAGAGGCCACCGAGGACCGCGGCGAGGAGCGAGCCGACGAGCACGCCGATCTTCACGTGATCGTCCGCGACGCTGCTGCTGCCGTACGCGAGCTCGCCCACCAGCAGCGAGACCGTGAACCCGATGCCCGCGAGCAGGGACATGCCCGCGAGATCCGGCCAGCGCAGCGACTCATCGAGGCGCAGGGCCGGTACGCGACTCAACAGGAAGGTCGTGAGCAGGATGCCGACGGGCTTCCCGAGCACGAGGCCCACGATGATCCCGAGCGTGATCGGGTCGGTCAGGGCCGAGACGAGACCCTCCACACCGCCGATCTCGACCCCGGCCGCGAAGAACGCGAACACCGGCACGGCGACGAGGGTCGCCACGATGCCCCAGCGGTCGGCGAAGTGCGCGGCGAGACCGTCGTACACCGGAGCGCCGTCGGCGTCCGTCGCGGTGCGCACCCGCGCGCGTGCCGTCGGACGCACGGGGACCATGAAGCCGAGCAGCACGCCGGCGACCGTGGCGTGCACCCCGGACGCATGCACGAACGCCCAGACGGCCAGGGCGAGGGGAAGCAGGATCCACCAGGACCGGATGCCGTTCTGCACAGCGAGTGCGAAGCCCGCGAGGGGCAAGAGCGCGAGGATCAGCCAGGGGAAGCTGATGGTCTCGGTGTAGAACGTGGCGATGATCGTGATGGCGATGAGGTCGTCGATGATCGCGAGCGTGAGCAGGAACACCCGCAGGGCGGGCGGCAGGAAGCGGCCGACGACGGCGAGCACCGCGATCGCGAACGCGATGTCCGTGGCTGTCGGGATCGCCCATCCGCGGAGGACCTCGGCGCCCGACGAGGCGTTGATCGCGACGAAGAAGAGGGCGGGGACGATGACGCCGCCCACCGCGGCGGCGATCGGAAGCGCGGCACGGCGCGGGTCGCGGAGGCGTCCGGCGACGAACTCCTCCTTCAGCTCCAGTCCGACGACGAAGAAGAACACCGCGAGCAGACCGTCGGCGGCCCAGGCGCCGACACTGAGCTCGAGGTGCCACTCCGGGATCCCGAAGCGGAAGTCCCTGATGGCCTCGTACCAGGGGGCGGCGGGGGAGTTGGCGAGGATCAGGGCAGCGAGCGTGGCGGTCAGAAGGAGACCGCCGCCGAGCACGTCGCTGCGGGCGGTGGAGCGGATGCCGCGCCAGAGCTCATGCGGCGCGAGACGGAAACGGGCAGGGGACGACGAAGAAGACACAGGGATACCTCACGGCAGATGGATGGGTGGCGCGATGTCGCCGCACCCGTCCGGGCGCGGCCTATCCCCGTGGCGGCGGGCAGCCGGCGATCTCGCCGTGCGAGAGGGTGCCCCAGACGCTCGTCCACCCGTTGGTGCCGGGGTGCAGCACCACGCGCATCCACTCCGTCATCGGCGTCGCGGACGACAGACGGCGCGGGGCGCGCGTCGAACCGGCGATGAGGAGGGAAGGCACGGATCCAGGCTACCGGTCGGGCGGCGGGCCCGCTGAGCGACCTCCGGGGGAACGAGAAGAGGGACCGTCCGTCTGGACGATCCCTCTTGCTGTACGTGGGTTGTACGCGGAACCCGTTCTCCCCTGTGAATTCAAGGGTTCTGACCGTCCGCTTACTCACCGATCCTCCACCGACCGCGTCGTAATCCTCTGTTCAACGTCAGGCTATCGAGAACGAGAGATGTGGACAATCGGAACAGGCGAGGAGAAGGCCGCCGCCGCGGTGCGGATGGTGGGAATACTGCGCGTCGACCTCAGCGTCACCAGGGAGGGTACACGGGGTCGCGACGTAGCTCTGTGATGGCGTCGAGTACGTGCGGACGTCGGCCATGCAGGCCAATATCCAGCACGGTTCGTGCTCGACGTGAACTCGGCTGAGTCGACCCGGTGCGCGAGCGGGCAGAACCGTGAGTTGTGTCGGGCCACCGACGCGCTGAAGTGGTCTGCCTCTCTTCGAGCTCAACCGCCAGTACAGCAAGTGGTCGCGTTCGTCGGTGAAGAAGGCAGTCGCGGTGGACGGTAGCCGGCTAGGAGTCGAGCTCGTCTGCAGGCTGCCGCACGTGACTCCGAGTACCAACGACGCTGCGAGCCCCGCCGCGACCTGCTCGGCGGGATGAGGCGCGTCCCCGGAGAGGTCGAGCGGTAAGAAGCGAACGACCGCGGCTACGGGGCCGCAAGCTCTGGAAGCCCCCGAGCCGGGCCAGCATCATGGTCGGGCGGAGCCAAACTCGTCACCATGATGCGCACAGCGGATGGGGCGCGGAGTTGGAGTGGACTAGGCAGCCGGCGACGTCGCCGCGCATGGCGACGGCGTTGTCGAGCGCCTGGACGGCCAAACGGGACTTCATCCGCGAGTCGATTGAGTACCCGACGATCCGGCCGCTGAACACGTCCTTGATCGCGCAGAGGTAGAGCTTGCCTTCGGCGGTCTTGTGCTCGGTGACGTCCGTGAGCCACAGCTGGTTCGGCGCATCGGCGGCGAAGACGTGCCGGGTGCGGCCGTGCTCGTCGACGACGGCGCACAGGTCGCCGTGAACGGGCTGCCCGGGCCGGCGGTTCTTGCCCCGTTTGGGTTTCCCGAATGCGCTGAACCAGCCGTTGCTGGAAGCGATCCGCCACGCGGTCCGGTCCGACATCGCCTCACCGTTGTCGCGGGCCTCGCCGGCGAGTAGCCGGTGTCCGAACTCGGGGTCGTCCTGGTGAGCGTCGAACAGCGCGTTCGCGCGATACGCCTCCGCGACCTCGCTGGCGGTGATGGGAGTCGCCAGCCAGCGGTAGTAGGGCTGGCGGGAGAGCTTGAGAACCCGGCACGTCACCGTCACAGGGATCCCTGCTTCGGCGAGCTCTGTCACGAGCGGGTAGAACCTTATCCCGGCAGGTTTGCCTGCGACAGATACGCCGCCGCTCGCCGGAGAACCTCGTTCTTCTGCTCGAGAAGCCGGATCCGCTTGCGCGCTTCCCGCAGCTCGGCAGCCTCGGTCCGCGACTGGCCGGGCTTGGCGTCTGAGTCGATGTCGGCGCGACGCAACCACTTCTGCAACGTCATCGGATGAACCCGAAGTCTTTCGCGATCTGCTCGATGGTCACGCCGGGTTCACGGTTCTGAGCGACGCGCACGACGTCGTCACGGAACACGGACGGGTAGGGCTTGGGCACAGCAACATCCTTCCAGGCCGGCCCTCGGGCAAGCCAGATCAGTGGTCACCTATTCGTGCAGCAGTCCCAGCTCTCCGGACATGCTGGGGCGAGTCAGTTAATAGATGTGTGCGTCTCTGGCGCCAGGCTACTCACTCCACACCAGTGTTATCAGTCGAAGCGACGCCATGAGCACCGCATCGGTCGACTAGGCTGACCGCATGAATCTGGGGGGACGCGGCGCTTGGGCCGCCACCGTCGTCGCTTGCGCGCTGCTCGCGACAGGATGCTCATCCTCGGCACCGAACTCCGAGTCGTCGCCGTCGGTAGAACCGACATCGGCACTCACACCGACTCCGAGACCCACCCCGCCTCCGGACACCGACGGCGATGGCGTGCTCGACTCAATGGACGATTTCCCCGACGATCCGACTCGCACGAAACAGCTCTACTACGCGTCTGGCGATCCCGTTGTTGTCGGCTACCCGTTGGTCGTCGACACCGCGCAGCTCGACTACCGGCTGGCAAACTGGATCAAGACGCCTCAGGCCGTCGCACTCGCACCGGGCGTGTACGCCGGGTACAACCCCGCGGTGGCTGACCTCGCCGTGTACCTTGAGGCGAACACCGGCGATGGTGACTGTGCCGTTCGGGAGATGTACCAGTTTGGTGGAGGTGCTTGCTGGGACGGCGTCTTGGCGTCACCGGCGGAACCCACTCAATAGCTCTGAGGTAGGTGTCGAGGGTTTCATGAAGATCACCCCAGGTGTCGAGCTCCCTGAAGAGCTCCTCGCTGCAGCCCGGGCGGGCGAACTGGTGCTGTTTGTTGGCGCCGGCGCATCGATGGGCGGGGAGTCCGATCTTCCGGACTTCAATGAGTTGGCTCGGCAAGTAGCCGGGAGAGTCGGCGTCGTCTTCGATGGCAAGGAACCGGCCGACGCATTCCTTGGCCGACTGTCGAATGAATTCCCCTATGTGCGCGACATCGCGCGCGACATCATCGCGCGCCCCTCATCCTCCGCGAACGATACTCACCGGGGGATTGCTTGCCTAGCCGCGTCGACCTCGGCCTCCGTGGTCACGACCAACTACGACGAACACATCACGGCAGCAGCAGCAGCAGAGAACCTCGTCCTGGGGGAGACTTTCAACGCTCCGGCGGTGCCTCTCGCGCGTAGTTTTCGCGGTGTGGTTCACCTTCATGGGGCCGTGTCCCGCCCAACTGACGACCTCGTCCTGACGGACGCAGACTTCGGTCGCGCCTACCTCACCGACGGTTGGGCGAGACGATTCGTGCAGGATCTCTTCACCAACCGAACTGTTCTGTTCATCGGTTACAGCCACAACGACGTGGTTGTTACGTACCTGGCGCGAGGCCTCCCCCCGAATACCCGTCGATTCGTGCTCACCGACAAGCCCGAGAACCCGCGGTGGAACGATCTTCGGATCGAAGCGATTGGTTATTCGTCTGCTGACGGCCACAAGGCTCTGCCCGAAGCCCTGGACGCATGGGCGACTCTCCAGCGAATGGGCCACCTAGATCATCACGAACGAGTCCGTTCTATCGTTCGGGGCGGCCCACCGAAGATCCCCGACGAGGCCGACTACCTCGCGTATGCCATCACCGTCCCGTCCGGCGTGCGCGCGTTCGCAAAGTCCGCTACCGGTCCCGAGTGGTTACGTTGGGCGGAGACGCAACCATCGTTCCAACAATTGTTCGACCCTGACATTGAAATGTCCGACAGCGCGCGAGTGCTCACCGGATGGTTCTCGGAAAACTACGCAATGGAACCCGACCGAGCCGATCTCGCAATGCGAGTGTTCGCCCGACATGGACCACTCGTCAACCCATACCTTCGATACGAACTTAGCGTTCGCAGCGCCAGGATGCCGAAGGAGCACTCGCGTCTCGCGCGGCAGTGGGCGCTCGTCGTCTCAGCCGCGATGAGCACAGCCGACCGAACGCGCGAGTTCTGGTTTCAAACGTACGGACACGAGGACCTATCGTCGTCAGAGCTCCTCCCATTCGTGCGCGAGGCCGTCGCTGCACGCCTTACTCTGGCCGAAGAGCGGTCATGGTTCTCCGAGGAAGACACGGACGAGTCGACGCGATTGAAGTTCGGCATCGAGTGGATTGGCGACAAGTCCGACATGGGCCGCCTACTGGAGCGTGTCCGGGCGGATCTCGTCCCGGTCGCTGCGCAGGTAGTTCAGCTACTGGAGCAAGCCCTCTCCAATGCCTACGAGATCCTTGACGCGTTCGATGCGAACCACTTCGACAGTTGGTCCTTTCGTCGCTCAGCCATCGAACCGCACGCCCAGGACGAACACCGCGACATCGAGGACGAGCTCATAGACACTCTTCGCGATGCAGCCTCCATACAACAGCGCGTAGATGCATCGATTCGACCAAGGTGGCTTTCCAGCCCACACGCTCTACTTCGCCGACTCGCCGTTCACCTGTTGCGGGAAGATGACGCCCGCACCGCGAACCAGAAGATCGAGGAGCTTCTGCAAGGACGTGGAGTCTACGACCGCCATCTCAAGCACGAAGTCTTCACGCTCGTCGCCTCGACCGCGGCCGAACTCGACGAAATCGCCAGAGGTAAGTTCCTGGCCGCTGTGCTCGAAGGGCCGCCCGCGTTCAACACGGACGAAGAAACCAACGCTCGTCTCCGAGAACGCGTGATGTTCGACCTACTTGAATGGACCTCGAGGTACGTTTCCGGCTGGAAGGAGCTCGAGGCGGAACTCAGCAACATCCGGGCCGGTCGCCCAGAGATCGGCGTCCGTCCCCACGCCGATTTCGATTCCTGGATGGAGTCCGGCACCTGGGGCGGTAACCCACCGATGGACACGAGCGCCTTCGTTGAGCTGGCTCAAAGAGAAAGCGCCGGGGCCGCAATCCGCGCCCTGATGAACCACGACTTCAGTGAGCGCAACTTCGACGGCTCGAGCATCGCGGATACGTGCACAGTTATCACGGCAGCGGTCCGATCTCATCCCGAACTAGGTAAGCCGCTCGTCGATGCGCTGGTTCCTACACCGTTCATGAATCAGCAGGACCTCCTCGCCGCCGTACTCGAGGGCTGGGAAAACGGGAGCCTAGACGATACTGAGGCGGATGTCGCGGCGACGACAACTGACTCGCTCTATTCTCGCGGGGACCTCGTACGACCGACCGCCCGCCTCTGCCTCTCGCTGGTGAACCGCGAAACCGGCAGTAGACCAGAGCCCTTGCTCACCCTGACCGACAAACTCATCAACTCGATCTGGACCGACGAAGCAGAACAGTATGAGACCGGCTCGTGGACCGACCCCCTTACTGAGGCCCTAAACACATGGCCGGGAGCATACGCCCAATACTGGATGCATCGGATCAGCCTTCGCTGGCGAATGAGCGACAGTTGGGACGGGTTCAGCGACGACGAGAAAGCCAGTCTCGACTCGATCCTCAATGACTTCGGGCCGGCCCATCGGCCTGCACTAGCTATCCTCGCTACTGATCTCCGTTTCCTTTTCGCCGCCGACGACGCTTTCGTCACATCGAAGGTGTTCCCTCTCTTTGACCCAACGGCCGGTGGTGACCGTGCAACGCTGATGTGGAGTGCCTTCCTCCACAACCCTCGAGTCGACGACGCACTTCTCGACGCAGGATTCTGGGAGGTACTTGTCCGCGGGCGCGCTGCGAACGGCGGGGCTGCACAGCGTGACTTCGGTCAGCAGTATTGGAGACTGATAGCTGCCGCGTCGATCTACTCCTCAGCTCAGGCCATCGACCGATCTGCACTGCTCCAGCAACTCTCGTTGCCCACGGACCAGCCGGATCTTCTTCGCCTCCTTGAAGCACTTCGGGCAGAGGTCTCAGACCTAGAGCTCGACCGACGTCCGACCGCTTGGGGATGGATCCAGACCGAGTGGCAGTCGCGTATCGACTCCGTCAGCGGGGGTCAGTCCCCAGAAGAACGCACAGCGTGGGGTGACCTCGGACTCGCCCTCGGCGAACTTGCGCCTCAGTCGCTCATCGTTAGCGCGGCCGCTCCTGGCCCGCTTTCGCGTGACAGCGCGTATTCGGACATTCCCGAGCCGGTACTACGCGCTCACGCTGAGGAGTTCGTGCGTGATGCCACCCGTCGTGGTCAGCTCACGACGACTGCTGATTGGTCTGTTCAACACGAGCTCAGCTCCCTGTTTGCCGTCGTTGGCTCACTAACCCCACCAAAGGTGCAGCGAGCCTTTGCTGAGGTCGCCGTTGGCTTGGGAATCCATCAAGCCGCGAGTTGGACGACGTAGTTGCGGGTACTGCAGCCGAATGTTCGTCGTGGTCCTTCTCCCAAACGGCTGTTGCATGGGAAGGTGACGACCGTGCTCGTGAGGTTGGGGGGGGCTCGGGCATGGCCTCGTCGAGCATCCGCAGCGCGCGCTCGCGCATCTCGGGAGATTACCTCTGATTCATCGTGTTCCACCCTTCGTTGAGGACGGAACCGAAGTCAGGCCGATTCACCCGGCTCGTCATTCCTCGTCGATGTATGGGCGCGCGACGAGTGCTGGATAGTCAAGGTCGGGGTCACGCAGCGCGCGAATCAGCTGGTGGAGCATTGATACAGCTCGCTCCTGTCCTACAGTCGTTGCATCCTTCAGTCGTGCGATCAGTAGCACGCGTGATGTTGAGCGTGTGGTCCCCACGTAGGGGAGGCTCGGGTCGGTGTACTCGGTCGGATCCTTCCACCAGATCAGCGCACCAAGCCCGGTCCAGGCGTTGAATGAGAAACCGTGGACTCCGGGGAGAGGTTGCCCGTCACGAAGTGCGTTGGCGGCACCGCCGGCATATCGCGTTACCGTCGGGGTTGCGTCTGGATCGTGGATGTCGGCGATGTACACCGCGCCGGATCGGGTCAGCATGATGTAGACCCCTGGTGTGGAGCGATCCGACACGTTGGTCTTCAGCTCGAGGGCGGAGCTCAGCGCCGCGAGGAGTTCTCGCGGGTCTCGTTCTGACATACGCGTTCCTTCTCTCTCGAGCGCATCGGCTGCTCGTCAATGTCGATCCGTCTGGTCGTACCGAGCATCGGGCGCCCACTTGACTGCGGTCGAAGGCTTGGAACCTCCTCAGGAAGGAGCGCCGCATCAAGCATCTGGCCGCTCTAGTTCAAGCGCGTCGAGAATTCGCTCCAGGACGAGACGGAGTTCGTCATACGCGTGCGAGTAAAAGAGCGCGCTCATCTGTGGCCACGGCACATCGTCGAGCTCCTCCATCAGCCGACGGGCCTCGGTCGCGATCTCAGCAAGCGATGACTGTCCTTCAGACTCCACGGTTGCTCCGTCCGACGATGCGAGGTGATTGTCCTAACCGAATTGCTCGAAGTGCTCGGATTGCAGCCAGTCCGGCATCGTTGCCCTCCGTCCTACCGATGTTGAGCAGCAGTCGCCCACTCCCCCGGCTGGGATGCGACGGATCTGGTGGCCGGTGCGATGCGCACGACGACGGTCCGCGGCGGGCGAGACAGATCATCCCCAACCCAGGTGACGAGTGTGGTCTCCGCGTGCGCTGGCGTCTCGGATTTCGCGGAGGCTGGGCGTTTCGATGGTGAGCGTCGCGAGGTCAAGGAATGCCAGGTGTCCCCGCTGCTCGTCCTGCCCGAGGCTGATCACGCGGCGGCCGTCGGTCGTTGTTCCGCCGCCGGGGACGTGCATGTGCCCATGGAGAAGAAGATCGGGTCGGACAGCGTCCCACACTCGAGTGATTCGAGCACGGGACGCTGCTGACTCGACAAGAGCCTCGGCGGGGAAACCGAACGGGTTGGTGCGCAGGAGCTCTCTCACTGCGCGCACAGGAGTAGCCGCCGGGGTTTCGTGCGCGATCATGACGTCCGCTGGGCCGCCAGCCAACGCGGATTCGACATGCCTCTCCGTGATTGCCTCGTCTGGCCACCACTCCGTGCCCGCTTTGCGCCACGCTCTGTCCACCGACGTGGCCCCGCCCATGGACAGAATCTGTCGTCCACCGATGAGGAGCCGGTAGGGCCGAGGCAGAAGCCACGTGCGCTCGGAGACCCGAACCGCCTCACCAGGGTAGGCGTCTAAGACCGGGTTGATGTGTGGCCATGGTTCGTGATTGCCGAGCGTGACGAGCACCCGCTCGATTCCAGCGTCCTTGAAGACCCGGTCGCTGAATCCGAGATCCATCCACCAGTCACCAACCTGCAGGATGGTCGTGATGTCCGGTGACATATTCCGGATGGCAGGTGCAAGCGACCGCAACCAGCAAGTGTTCCCGTGCCAGTCTCCACAGACGGCTACACGCGCGTCCGGGAGGTCGATCATCGGCGTGTGCTCGACCGCTCGCATCGAACCGTCCATCTGTTCCCCCCTCCACGCTGAGGTGTTGGCCGCTGCTACATGGTCAACCATGCCGCTCGGCGTGGTCCCTCGAGGGGTCAGGGTCGCATCAAGTGCGAACGCGGCAGTGCGGCCGAGCAATCGCCGACAATCGCAACTGCGACCCGCTCGCGGTTGATGCGACCCTCCCTCCGCCGGGCTCGCCGACCTTGAAGGGTTCGATTGAACCGCGGGGGTGCGATGGAGGTGTAGGTAGCGAGCGCTGAGTCGGGCTGACCGCCCTAGAGACGGCCACTACCCGGCGGCTGCGGCGCGTTCCGCCTCGTCGCGGGTCTTTTCGTACAGGCCCATCGCGACAAGCACATTGACGATGGATCTGAAGTCGCTCTTTTGCAGCAGCGCCTTCATCGCGTTGCTGTGGCCGGCGGCAGATGCGTACATCACGTCTTCGAGTTCGGCGACGATGGTCGGCGAGGTCTCGAAGTCGATGGGGGTGTTCGCCATTGCTTCCGCTTGGATCTTCGGGTTGTCGACGACGTGGCGGAGGATCGTCTCGGCCGCGCTGACCCCGTTGACTTCATCTACGTCGGTGCCGGCGAACAGGGTGTTGATCTTGTCGATGACGTCTTGCAACAACCCGTACTTCGCTTCGCGCGGTTGTGCGGAGCCGGCCGCGGTGATTCCTGACAGCTCGCCCGCCGACCCTGATGTGAGACCCAGGTTCTGGGCATCGAGTCGCCGCAGCCGGTAGTGCGTGAGGACGATCTCGTCGGTGTTGACCGCAGCGGGGTCTGCATCGTGGCGTTCGATGACCCGGCGGTAGACGCGCAGGAAGATCGCCCACTTCTCGATGTCGGTGTCACCGTAGTCCATGATCTGCGACAGGAAGTCGTAGGCGCGGACGAACGCGAACACCGTCCCCCGGAACTCCTCCAGACGCGCCTTGTCGAGGTCATCGGACGCATCGACGGCGGCATTCCATCTGTCCCAGAACACGTCGCGCGACGCCTTGATGTGCGAGTACAGCGCGTTATGGCGAGTCTTGGTGAGCCAGGCGTTCACGACAGCATCGACATCGTGCGGGTCGATGATGTTCATGCTGCGCAGCTTGCCGAGCATGTCGTGGATGATGTTCGGGTCCGACGGCTCGGTCAGCTCGGCCTCTTCGTAGTACACCTGGAAGGCAGCAAGGATCTCGGCGGGGTCGTTGACGAAGTCGATGACGTACGTGTTCTCCTTGCCCGGAATCACACGGTTCAGCCGCGAAAGTGTCTGCACCGCGGTGATGCCAGACAGCTTCTTGTCGACATACATTCCGACGAGCAGAGGCTGGTCGAACCCAGTCTGGAACTTGTTCGCGACAATCATCACCTGGAACTCGTCGCCACCGAACGCCGCCTCCAGCGACCGGCCCTTGAGACCCGGGTTGAGGGATGCTTCAGTGAATTCGTCTGGCCCTGAGGCCTCGTCCACCACCGAGCCGGAGAACGCGACGAGCGCTCCGAGCTGTCCATCGAGCTTGTGCTCCTTCAGGTATGCGTCGATGGCGAGCTTGTAGCGCACCGCCTCTTTCCGCGACCCGGTGACCACCATCGCTTTCGCCCGCCCGCCGAGCTCGCTTCGCACGTTCGTGCGGAAGTGTTCGACGATGACCGCAACCTTCTGCGCGATGTTCGTCGGATGCAGCCGCACCCAACGCATGACCTCACTTCCGGCCTTCGCGGTGTCGACCTCGACATCCACGCCGGTCGCCGAGTCCTTGTGCGCGAGTGTGAAGGCGAGGTCGTAGGGCAGGTAGTTCTTCAGCACATCGAGGATGAACCCCTCCTCGATGGCCTGCTTCATCGAGTACAGATCGAAAGCCTGCTTCACGCCGGCTTCGTCTGCCCGACCGAACAGCTCGACAGTCTTTCCTTTCGGCGTCGCCGTGAACGCGAGGAACGAGATCCTTCCGATCCCGACCTTTCGCGCCATGACATCGGCGAGCACGTCTTCAGCGTCGACGGTGTCATCGCCTGAATCCAGCGCCCCGGCGGTGAGGACCTGCTTCAGGGACGCGGCGGCCTCGCCGCTCTGCGACGAATGCGCCTCATCGGCGATGACCGCGTAGTTGCGACCGGCGAGCCCGGTGTTCTTTTCGATGGTGTCGAGCGCGTGGGGGAAGGTCTGCAGGGTCACGCCGATGATCTGCTTACCCGCCAGCAGGGCCTCAGCGAGCTGCTTCGACTTGGAGGCGTCACCACCCCGTGTGATGGGTTCGAACACGCCTGCTGTCGTCTCGAGCTGCTCCACCGCGCGCTGCAGCTGCCCATCCAGCACCTGCCGGTCGGAGACGACGATGACCCCGTCAAACACCTTGTGTCCGCCGGCGTCATGCAACTGCGCCATCCGATGCGCGGCCCACGCGATTGAGTCTGTCTTGCCCGACCCCGCCGAATGCTGAATCAGGTAGTTATGGCCGGGCCCCTCCGCGAGCACGGCTCGCTCGAGCTTCGACACTGCACGCCACTGGTGGTACCGCGGGAAGCGGAGCGCCTTGTCGTATGTCTTCTTCCCGTCGATGGGGTCGGTCTTCTCCGTGAACCGGTAGTGCAGGAACCGTCCGATGAGGTCGAGCCACGTGCCCCGCTCGAGGATCTCTTCCCAGAAGTACGCGGTCGGGCTCGTACCCGGCAGTGCCGCGTTGCCCGCTCCGTTGTTCTTCCCTCGGTTGAACGGCAAGAATCGCGTGTTCGGACCGTCCAGCTTCGTCGTCATGTGCACTTCTTCGTTCGTCACGACGAAATGTACGAGCGCGCCGCGGCCGAAGGTGAGCAGTGGCTCTCCCTCAGGCTTGCGGTCCTGGGCGTACTGCTTCAGCCCCGCGGCGAGATTCTGCGTGAGGTCGGTCTTCAGCTCGATAGTCGATACCGGGATGCCGTTGACGAAGAGAACCAGGTCGATCCGGTTTGCGTGTTTCGTAGAGTAAGTCACCTGGCGCATCACCCGGAGGCGATTGGCCGCGAACCGCTCCACGGTTGTCGTATTCAGTGACGTTGCCGGACGCGCCTGGAACAACGAAAACTTCGCGTTCAACACACCCACCGACGACTTCAGCACATTGAGCGTGCCACCGCCATTCATCGTGTCGTTGCCCTGCGCCGCCGCGATACGGTCAAGGATCTGCTTACGCCCCAAGTCCCTCGACGTCTCGGATGCGCCTGGTTTCACCAACTTTTCAAGCTGCTCCGGCTGCGTCGTTTCAAGCCACGCGAACACATCCGCCGGGAACAATGCCCGCCCACGGTCGTACCCGTCGGCGTTGGCTGAATACTCCCACCCGTGAGCAGCCAAGTGCTCACACAGCTCGGTTTCGAATGCGTCCTCATGCTGAATCGCCACACCTTCACTCTGGCAGTGCACGGGGAGGATTGTCGAAGACGTCGCCGTGATGCGCGCTATACGAGACCGCGCGCGTCGATCTTGCCGGTGACCGCCGCGGAGATGAGCGCCGCCCGCCGTTCCTTCGAGAGCGCGATAGCTTCGCTCGCGTCGGCGATGGTCGCATCGAGCTCGGCTGTCTCGTGGTCGAGGTAATCCGCGATTCTATGTTGGTAATCGCTTGGCGGGATGGGGATCCGCAAGACGCCCATCCGGTCATTGTTTATGATCGGCAGCGTGTTTCCCACCGATAGTCGAACGATCTCGGTACGCGCCGCGACCATAGTGTAATAGATGAATCGAGGGTTGTCAGTCCGAGGAATTACCGCGGTTATCTGCTGGTTGCTGTACCCCTCGCTCCCAATCGCTCCCGCTTTGCCGAGAGTGGCTCCAATAGTGCAAATGAGGGTTGAGCTCGCAGGGAAAGATCGCAGCTCTTTTTCCCCCACAGTAGAGATAGATCGAGACGCTACCGAATTTCGGCCGGAAACATCCAGATCCTCCGGGCGAAACCACGGGAGACCCGAAACTTCACTGAAGTCATTTGCGGCTTTTGGTGTTCCCCCTGTGACTAACCGAGCCCGCCACTTCAATGGAGCAACTGCCCAGTCCTGCGGAACGTCGCCGAGCCACTCAACTCCGCTGTCGTTCATGGGGGCGTCGGGGTCGACGCCCTTGGTCACAGCGTGAGTGATGGTCGCGGCGCGTCGCTCGGTGAGGAGCGCGATGAGCTCTTCTTGGTCCGCGATGAACGCGTCGATCTCCGCCGTCTCCCGAATCAGGTAACTTACGATCTCGCGCTGTTCTGAAACGGGGACAAGTGGAATCTCGACAGATCCAAGCGCCATCGACGACAACTCCAAGAACGTCGTCCCCTGACCGCGGCGGCTAAGTTCACTCTTTGCGGCCTGCATCACAAGCAGCAAGAAATGCGGGTCAACTGCGAGCGTGGGAATGAGTGCCTTGCATCCCTGATTGAAAGCTACCGGCGACCCGGACAAGACCGAATATCCGATGGGAGCGCGAGTTGACAAGATCACCGATCCCACCGGAACAAGGGATGAGCCGGATGCCAGCCCCTGTGCCGTGATAGTTCGAAGCGTGGAGTGAAGCACGCTCCCGTCGGCCGTGTTCAGGTCCACTGGCGTCGCCCAGGGAATCTCGCCGCCCCAGTTCAAAGCGTCCGGAGGCGGGGTGCCTCCGTTCACAACTGCCGACACTCGACGAATCTGGGCGTGGCCCCCAGTGGGCTGGAAGCTCGCCCAACCACTCGACGCCACTCGGTCTGTACTCCGAGTAAGGCGCTTGTCCAGTCACGCTCTTACCGCCTCGAGCCTCGAGCGGATGCGCCCCAGGACGGCTTCGAGGTCGGCGTCAATCTCAGCCAGGGAGCGCGGGGGTACGTACTGATAAAAGTGGCGTGTGAAGGGGATCTCGCATCCATCCTTCGTCTTCGCTTCGTCGATCCAGGCATCCGGCGCGAAGGGTGTCACCTCACGCGCGAAGTACGTGTGGATGTCTTCGTTCCAGGGCACGTTCTCGGTATCGCGGAGGGTGGGGTCGGGTTCAGGCCGCTTCTTCGCGTCGAGCACTATGGGCGCGTTCTCATCGCGCTCCGAGAGCCCTGAGATGAGGGCCTTGAGCTGCGGTGCGGTGAGCGTAAGGCCGGCATCCGCGAGGCGGGTCGTGACGTGCTTGCGGAATGAGGCAAGGTCATAGGTAGGCACTTCGATGTCTGGCGTTCGCTCGATGACCTTGCCGAGCGGAGCGAGGTCGAGCTTGGCGAGTGTCTTCGCCTCACGGGCCACGGCGAGCCGGTCTGGTGTGAGCGCCCAGTTTAGCCGGAGTGGGCGCTCGACAGTGATGGTGCGGTAGAAGAAGTCTTCGTTGGCGAAGGTCTTCGAGCGCAGCTCATCTCGCTCGCCTTCGTAGAGCTTCACGAGCGTGGCGATGTCGTCGGGGCCGAGCTCGTTGCGCTTCGAGCCGAGGCCCTTGCGCATCTTGCGGTACAGCTTGGTGCCGTCGATGAGTTGCACCCGGCCCGTGCGCTCGGCGCTCTTCTTGGTCGAGAGCACCCAGATGTAGGTGGCGATGCCGGTGTTGTAGAACATGTCGGTCGGCAGCGCGATGATCGCTTCGAGCAGATCGCGCTCGAGCACCCACTTGCGGATGTTCGATTCTCCCGACCCTGCCCCGCCCGTGAACAGCGGGCTGCCGTTGAGAACGATGGCGGCACGTCCACCCCCATCTGCGGCTGAGCGCATCTTGGAGATGAGGTGCATGAGGAACAGCATGGATCCGTCCGAGACACGCGGCAGGCCTGGTCCGAATCGGCCCGCGTAGCCGCGCTGGGTGTGCTCTTCGGTGATGGCCTTCTGCTGCTTCTTCCAGTCGACACCGAACGGCGGATTGGAGAGGCCGTAGCTGAACGTGGCGCCGGCGTGGCCGTCGTTGAGGAGGGTGTCACCGAAGAAGATTGCGTCTACCGATTGGCCCTTCACCGTCATGTCGGCCTTGCAGATCGCGTACGACTGGGGGTTGATCTCCTGCCCGGCGAGCGTCAGCGTCGCGGTCGGGTTGGCGCTGCGGATGTGATCCTCGGCGACCGACAGCATGCCGCCGGTTCCAGCGGTCGGGTCGTAGACAGAGCGGACAACGTTCTTCTTCGCGAGTGTGTCGGATTCGGGTGCGAGCAGGATGTCGACCATCAGCTCGATGACGTCGCGCGGAGTGAAGTGCTCACCGGCGGTCTCGTTAGAGGCTTCCGCGAACTTGCGGATCAACTCCTCGAAGATGTGCCCCATCTCTTCGTTCGGCACCGCCGCCGGCGACAGATCGACTGCTGCGAAGCGCTGCACTACATGGAAGAGCAGGTCATGCTCGTCGAGCTCGGCGATGCGGTCCGAGATCTTGTATTTGTCGAAGATGTCCTTGACGTTCTCCGAGAATCCGGTGACGTAGTCGGAGAGGTTCGCCGCCAGGTTCTCGGAGTCACCCAACGCGGTCTTCAGATCGAACTTCGACTCGTTCCAGAACGAGTACTCGTGGCCAGCCGTGTTGCGCAGTAACGATGCGCGCACGGGGATGCCGTCCGCTGCCGCCTGCTCGACCGCCGCGAAGACGGCCTGCTTCGTCGGTGCAAGCACGGCATCCAATCGCCGCAGCACGGTGAACGGCAGGATGATGTCGCCGTACTGATGGGCCTTGAAGCTCCCGCGGAGGAGGTCCGCAATCGACCAGATGAACGTGGCGTGGTTGTTGCTCAAGACTTCTAGACTCCTCGGTTGCCGTCAGGGAGATCCTATTCGGCGGAGGGACATTGCCCAGAAGAAGTCGGTGACTGTTCGCTCTGGACTCGGTCAGGGGTTGTCCGAATGAAGCGCCCTGGGTCTGATGGAGACTCGCGCTATTTGATTCCGACCAGCAGATCGGGTGGTTGGCTGCAACGTTCGCCGTAGCGAATCGACGTGAATTGAGATGCCGCGTCGCCATGACACCTCAGGTCATTGAGTCGGGCACCGCGGAGCCAGCGGGCCATCCCAATCGCGTCGAGGTGGTCTTCACTCGCTTCGTGTCGCAGTCTGCAGATGAGCTCGACCCCGAGCGGACGGCCGTCGACCCGGTCGTCCTTATTCGCTTCGATGACGCGCGACTCCTCCGGGAGCGGCGGTCGAGCTCCAGCCCGAAGAAAGACGCTGCCCGTTTCAACACCTCGTTGGCCCGCCGCAACTCTCGAGTCTCCTGCCCAAGTTCCTTCCCCCGCGGCGCTTCTGCTGAGTTCACGCCCGGAGTGACGCCGTCTTCGATGTTGGCCTGCTTCACCCACATCCGCACGGACTTGACCCCCTAGCCTGGCCCTCTCCTTGTCTGAGTAACGACGCGTTGTCGACGTCCATTTGCCAGTTCCTTCGGCATAACTCCATCCTCGCTCCCAAGGTCAGGAGCCTCCAGCACCCCCAGGGCGCTTCAATGGCCCCAACGCCGTGGGACATGGATTCCGATTTGTGTCACAACCGCCACGAAGCCGCAACCCGCTCCGCGTCGCGAAGAACACAGTCAATGCATCCCGCACGGAGCACATCGATGTTGCGCCCAAAGCGACGCCCGGGGGTTGCGGTGTTCAGCCACTGTGCCCAGGTCCACGTCGAGCGTGTACCAGTATTCAGGACACGGAGAACGTCTGCGAGACCCTCGAGGACCCGGCCATGCTGCAGCTGAAACTGTGGGTACAGCCGGCGGCCGTCGCTCGTCGTCAACGCGAGCACGCGGAGTGATTCCGTAGCCTCCGCGACTTTGGCCTCATCCCACCCCAGAGCGAGTGCCAATCCCTCGGCCGTATAGCAGTCGCCGATAATCTCTGCCCAGACGCTCGCGCTCTCTGCATCACTCACAGGTGGCCCCTATGCCGTTGCTTGCTTGTACGTGCGCGCGCGGGATTGCTACCACTAGCCCGCAGCCAATGTCGCGAGCATCACGCTACTCGCGCCGGTCCCAGAAGGGCGCATCTGATGCGAGCAGAGATGGGATGCTCTACCAAACCCGCGCACCAGAAAGGTCGTCTATCAAAGTGCCTGCGGCGAGATGCATGGCGCTCCGCAGGAAAGTCGCGCTGACGCCTAGAACCTTGCACGAGTTCGTCTTGCGCGGCTCGCGAGAGCTGCGCTCGTTCGGTTCGTCCGAGGAATCCAGAGCCTAGTTCGCCTGCGCGTGGGTCTGCCCCGAGTTTGGTTGACATCTGATCTGTGAGGATTCGTCCTCGCTGGAAGGATGTTCCTGTGGCAAAGCCGTACCCCAAGGAGTTCCGCGACGATGTCGTGGCCGTGGCCCGCAAGGGCTTGGCGCCGTTGGCGCAGATCGCGAAGGACTTCGGTATCTCCGAAGGCTCCCTCGCCAACTGGATGAAGCAGGCCGATATCGAGGACGGCAAGCGGTCCGGGCTGACCGAGGACGAGCGCAAGCAGTTGCGTGATGCGAACCGGCGGATCCGGCTGCTGGAGCAGGAGAACGAGGTGCTGCGGCGGGCCGCGGCCTATCTGTCGCAGGCGAACCTGCCGGGAAAATAGTCTTCCCGCTCGTCCACGAGATGGCTGCGGCCGGCGCTCCTGTGAGGGCGCCGGTCGCGGTGGCGTTGCGGGTCCTCGGCCTATCCAGGCAGGGGTACTACCAGTGGCTCAAAGATCCGGTCTCGCAGCGGGACTGGGACGATGCGCACCTCATCGATGTGCTCTACGACCTGCATGCCGGTGACATCACCCTCGGGTACAGGTTCCTCACCGACGAGCTCGACACCGAGCACGGGATCGTCGCCAGCGAGAACCGTGTGCACCGGCTGTGTCGGATCGCGGGGATCCAGGCGTCGCACCACAAGAAGCGGAGCAAGCCCGGCAGCACCGGCCCGGCACCCCACGATGATCTCCTCGCGGTGGTCGATGAGCATGGTGTGGTGCGGCACGAGTTCGTCGCCGACGCGCCGAACAAGGTGTGGCTGTGGGACATCTCGGAGCACCCGACCCGGGAAGGCAAGCTCTACATCTGCGCGATCAAGGACGTCTGGTCGAATAAGATCGTCGGCTACTCCATCGATACCCGCATGAAGTCGTCCCTGGCACGGGCGGCGATGCGCAACGCGATCGCGTTGCGGTCCCCGCACGGCACGATCTGCCACTCCGACCGGGGCGGCCAGTTCCGCGCGAAACGCACCCAGCGGCTGTTGCGCAACAACGGCCTGGTCGGGTCCATGGGCCGGTCTTACGGGGCCGGAGACAACGCGAGCATGGAGAGCTTTTTCAGCCTGCTCCAGAAGAACGTCCTCAACACCAGACGCTGGGACACCCGCGAGGAACTCCGCCTCGCGATGGTCATCTGGATCGAGACGAAGTACAACCGTCGACGTCGTCAGCGCGGCCTCGGCAAACTCACCCCCATCGAGTTTGAGATGATCTACACGGACGCGAAAGCGGCCTGATCACCCCAAACCCCGACTGTCAACAAGACTCGGGGCAGACCCCGTCACCAAAGCAAGGTCACCAGCGCCTAGCGATTGCGCGTTCGGTAAGCGCGATGCTTCAAGGACAGGACCAACTCTTCCATCAGCCCTCAGACTTTCCACCCTCAGCGACGAACTCCTGGATGAGCTCATCGGGCTCGCCGGTAGAAGGAAATATTCGCGGCGGAACCACGCCTGTAGTTCCGGCGGCAGTGCTTGTTACATCGCCGTCAGATGTCTTCGAGTTGTGCCAGGAAGTCATCCGCCATCGCGACCTGGGTGGCGAGCTTCTTTCGCCGTGCATGGGCTTCGTCACGGATTTTGTCCAATTTCTGCACCGTCTCAGCGTCGGCTGCACCACCGCGGATTGCGTCGACCACGTCGAGTAGCGCTCGCATCTCTTCGAGCGTGTACCCGAGCGGCTTCATGCGTCGCACAATCATCAGACGGGCGACGTCTTGCTCGCTATAGAGCCGGAATCCGCCCTCGGTACGTGCCGAGGGTGCGACCAGGCCAATCTCCTCGTAGTGCCGGAGCGTCCGCAACGACAGGGAAGTCTGTTCGGCGACTTCGCCGATGCGGAGTGCTGTTTCGCCGGTCACGAGCCCTGCCTTTCCGATTCGCGCGCAAACCTCACGTTACGTTAGAGTCTGTGCGTGAGCGTGATCTCGCTCAGCCCCCTATTCTTCCGCGTCGAACTGATCGACGCCCGCGCGCCGGCGCGCGTCCCGTTCACGCTCGCGATTCGAGCATCCTAAGGAAGGTTCCTTTGACTGCCATCACTCCCACATCTGACATTCCGTCCCGTTACCGCATCGAGCCTACGGTCATGCAAGCTCTGCGCAGCCCGCGTCTGCTGACCCGGGAAGTCCTGGCCGGCCTGGTCGTCGCCCTGGCGCTCATCCCAGAGGCGATTGCGTTCTCGATCATCGCCGGTGTCGACCCCCGCGTCGGCCTGTTCTCCTCGTTCGTGATGGCCGTCGCCATCGCGTTCCTGGGTGGCCGTCCGGCGATGATCACCGCCGCCACGGGGGCTATCGCGCTCGTGATCGCGCCTGTGGCCCGGGAATATGGGATGGACTACTTCATCGCCACCGTCCTGCTGGGCGGAGCCATGCAGATCGTGCTCGCGGTGCTCGGCGTGGCGAAGTTGATGCGGTTCATCCCTCGGTCGGTGATGGTCGGCTTCGTGAACGCATTGGCGATTCTGATCTTCATCGCGCAACTGCCTCAGCTGTTCGATGTGCCGTGGCTGGTCTATCCGCTCGTCGCGGCCGGCCTGCTGGTCATGATCTTGATGCCGCGAATCACGAAGGTCATCCCGGCGCCACTGGTCGCAATCGTCCTGCTGACTGCGGCGGTGGTCGTCTTCGGCTGGGGTGTGCCGAATGTGGGCGACCAGGGCGAGCTGCCCAGAAGCCTGCCCGAGCTCTTCATCCCGAACGTTCCGCTCACGTTCGAGACCCTCGGGATCATCGCGCCGTACGCGCTGGCGATGGCGGTCGTCGGGTTGCTCGAGTCCCTCATGACGGCCAAGCTGGTCGACGACATCACTGACACGCACTCACGGAAGACTCGTGAAGCGCTCGGCCAGGGCGCGGCGAACATTCTGTCAGGCGCGTTCGGTGGCATGGGCGGTTGCGCGATGATCGGCCAAACGATGATCAACGTCAAAGCCTCCGGCGCCCGTACTCGCATCTCCACCTTCCTCGCCGGCAGCTTCCTCCTCGTCCTTGTCCTTGCGCTTGGCGACGTCGTCGCGGTGATCCCGATGGCCGCCCTGGTTGCCGTCATGTTCCTCGTCGCATTCGCCACCTTCGACTGGCACAGCATCCGGCCGGCGACCTTGAAGCGGATGCCCAAGAGCGAGACCGCAGTCATGCTCATCACTGTCATTGCAACCGTTCTCACCCACAACCTCGCCGTCGGCGTCATCCTCGGTGTCATCACCGCGATGGTGCTGTTCGCCCGCCGGGTCGCGCATTTCACCACGGTGACCCGCCACATCGCCGAGCATGGCGGCACCGCAACGGCGTACTACACGGTCGACGGAGAGCTGTTCTTCGCCTCGAGCAACGACCTCACCACACAGTTCGAGTACAGCCACGACCCCGAACGAATCGTCATCGACATGTCCCGCTCCCACATCTGGGACGCATCCACCGTCGCTGCCCTCGACGCCATCGTCACGAAGTACGAACACCACGGAAAACACGTCACCCTGCACGGGATGAACGACGCCACCACTTTGCTGCACGGACGTCTCACCGGTGGGCTGGGCGACAGCCACTAGGCCGCTTCACGAGCACTCGCGCCGACACAGGAGAAGAAGGAGATACCCATGGCAAGCGAACTGGTCGAGAAGACCGTCACCGTCACGGACCCACGCGACGGATCCCCACTAGCGATTACAGTCAATTTAGAGCTGTCAGCACCCGTCTGCGGTTGCGACTGCGCGCAGCGCCCGTCGCGCAGACCAATCGGATACGGCAGCAGCTACTAGACCTTGCTCGCGGGATGAGCGTGGGGACGAGTGGGAATCCCACGAGCGGAGGTAACACCTATCCCGGGCGGCCACCGCATCATCCTCAGACGAGTTCGCCAACGAGCTTCACAATGCGTGTGCGGATCTCGTCGCGGATCGGGCGGACCGCGTCGATGCCCTGCCCGGCCGGGTCGTCGAGCTTCCAGTCCTCGTAGCGCTTACCGGGGAAGAACGGGCAGGCGTCGCCGCAGCCCATGGTGATCACGACATCGGAGGCCTGCACGGCCTCGGTCGTGAGGACCTTGGGCTGCTCAGCGGTGATGTCGATCCCGAGTTCGCCCATCGCCTCGACGGCGGTGGGGTTGATCTGCTCGGCGGGCATCGACCCGGCCGAGCGCACCTCGATGCGGTCGCCTGCGATATCGCGAAGAAAGCCGGCGGCCATCTGGGAGCGTCCCGCGTTGTGGACGCAGACGAAGAGGACGGAGGGCTTGGCGGTGGCGTTGGTCATGGTGGCTCCTGGGGGTGGTGGGGTCAGTGGGTGAGGTCGTCGACGAGAATGCGAACGCGGGCGGCGATGTCGTCCCGGATAGCTTCGACGCCTTCTCGGGAGGCGAGTGCGGGGTCTCCCACTGCCCAGTCGTCGTAACGGACGCCGGGGATGATTGGGCAGACGTCGCCGCAGCCCATCGTGATCACCACGTCGGCTGCACGGACGGCGTCGTCGGTGAGGGGCTTCGGGAACCGTTCGCCTGCGACATCGCCTTCGATCTCGGCGAGGATCGAGCGCACGTGGGGGTGGATGACCTCGGCGGGCCTGGACCCGGCGGAGCGTGCGAGCACCTTGCCGCCGGCGATCTGGTTGACCAGAGCCGCGGCGAGTTGGGATCGCCCGGCGTTGGCGACGCACACGAACAGCACCTGTGGCACGGACGCGTCGCGGTCGCGGGTGAGGTCCGCGAGGCGCTGACGGGCGAAGCGTTCGGTGAGCGGAACGAGTGCTCCCGTGACCTTCGCGGTTCGAGCGAGCGAGGTGTACGACTCCCGGACGATGCTGAGCACGGTCTCCGGCTCGAGCTCCGGAACTTCTGCGGCCAGTTCGTCTGCGAGGTGCGTGATTCGGATATCGAAGTCGGGGCGGGTCTCTCCCTCCACCAGTTCAGTCGCGCCTGTCGCCTCAGTCACCGTAGCCGGCGCGAAGGAGTCGAGCAGGGCGGTAACCGCGCCTCGACGGCGGGGGGTGATCCGATACCAGACCCAGGTGCCGCGCCGTTCGGAGGTGAGCACGTCGACGTCCTTGAGGACCTTCAGATGGTGCGACACCGTGGGCTGCGACACGTCGGCGAGCTCGGCGAGGTCGCAGACGCAGGACTCGCCACGGGGGTCAGAGGCGATGGCGGAGAGCATGCGCAGGCGCAGCGGATCCGACAGTGCCTTCAGCGTCGCGGCGACCGTCGCGGCCGCCTCCTGCCCGATGGCGTGGGTGGGGACCGGGCTGCAGGTCCCGGCAGTTTCCGCGGGCGTGACGTTCACGAAGCGATCCTTTCGCCAATGTAGGGATCGGTGTGGAACCAGGCGCGCGCGGACCAGAGGGATACGTACACGAGCCCGACGAGGACGGGGACTTCGATGAGCGGGCCGACGACGCCGGCAAGGGCCTGACCGGACGCGGCGCCGAAGGTGCCGATGGCGACGGCGATGGCGAGCTCGAAGTTGTTCCCCGCCGCGGTGAACGCCAGCGAGGTGGAGCGGGCGTAGTTCAGGCCCAGGCTCTTGCCGAGCAGCAGCCCGGCGAACCACATCACCCCGAAGTACACCAGAAGCGGCAGAGCGATCCGTGCGACGTCGAGCGGCCTTTTCGTGATGGCTTCGCCCTGGAGGGCGAACAGCAGCACGATGGTGAACAGTAGCCCGTACAGGGCCCATGGGCCGATCACGGGGAGGAACTTTTCTTCGTACCAGGCGCGACCACGGCGTTTCTCGCCGACCCACCGGGAGGCGAAGCCGGCGACGAGCGGGACGCCGAGGAAGACCAGCACGTTCAGCGCGATCTGCCAGACCGAGATCTCCAGCCCCTGAGTGTCCAACCCCAGCCAGCCGGGCAGAACGGTGAGATAGAACCAGCCCAGCAGCGAGAAGGCGATCACCTGGAAGACCGAGTTGATCGCGACGAGCACAGCGGTCGCCTCCCGGTCTCCGCAGGCGAGGTCGTTCCAGATGACGACCATGGCAATGCAGCGGGCGAGGCCGACGATGATCAACCCGGTGCGGTACTCAGGCAGATCGGGAAGGAAGATCCACGCGAGCGCGAACATGACCGCCGGGCCTGCAATCCAGTTCAGCACCAGCGAGGAGATCAGGAGCTTCTTGTCGCCGGTGACGGCGGCGACCTTGTCGTAGCGGACCTTTGCGAGCACCGGGTACATCATCACGAGCAGCCCCAGCCCGATGGGCACGGAGATGCCGCCGACCTCGAGACGAGTGAGGAGATCCGACAGTGCGGGAACGAACCGGCCGAGGAGGAGCCCGGCGACCATGGCGAGCCCGATCCACAGCGGCAGCCACTTGTCGAGCGTAGACAGGCGCCGGACGGCGACGGGAGCAGAAGCGGCGGTTGCGGTGGTCATGAGATCAGCGCCTCGATCTTCTCGGCGATGACGGGCTTCGGGTGCGCGCCGATGAGGATGTCCGTGCGGGTTCCGTCGCGGTAGAACCCGAGGGTCGGAATCGAGGTGACACCCGCTGCGGACACGGTTTCGGGATTCTGATCCGCATCGACCTTGACGATCTTCGCCCGTCCGTCGTACTCGACAGCGAGCTGCTCGAGCAGCGGAGCGACCTGACGGCACGGGCCGCACCAGGTGGCCCAGATGTCGACAACGACGGGGATCTCGGAAGTCAGCACCTCGTCGCGGAATGTCGCGTCGGTGACAGCAGTAAGCGTGCTCATGCGAAGACCTCCTCGGCCTCGGTCAAAGTGGATGGCTGGTTCTGGAGGTGCGACAGGAAGTGCTGCGCGTCCTGAGCGGCGGCACAACCCGTGCCGGCGGCGGTGATCGCCTGCCGGTAAGTGTGATCGACGAGATCGCCGGCCGCGAAGACACCAGGGATGCTCGTGCGAGTCGATGGGTGGTCCACCAGCACGAACCCAGCCGCGTCGGTGTCGACCTTTCCGGTGACGAGCTCAGAACGGGGGTCGTGGCCGATGGCGACGAAGAGCCCGGTCGCCTGCAGCTCACGTTCGGCACCGGTGACGCTGTCTCGGAGTGTTACAGACTCCAGCTTCTCGGCACCGTTCAGGCGTGCGACCTCGCTGTTCCAGGCGACTTCGATCTTCGGATGGTCAAGCACGCGCTGCGCCATGATCTTCGACGCCCGGAACTCGCCGCGGCGGTGCACGACCATCACCTTCGATGCGAAACGGGTGAGGAACAGCGCCTCCTCCATCGCCGAGTCCCCGCCACCGACGACGACGATCTCCTGCTCGCGGAAAAAGAACCCATCGCAGGTGGCGCACCAGGACACCCCGCGCCCGGTGAGCCGCTCCTCATCCTGGAGGCCGAGCTTCCGATACGCGGAACCCATGGCGAGGATCACCGCACGCGCACGAAACGTCTCACCCGCGCCGGTCTCGATGGTCTTGAACGGGCCATCGAGGTCGGCGCGGACCGCATCGTCGAGGAGAACGCAGGCGCCGAACCGCTCCGCCTGCTGACGCATCGACTCCATCAGCTCCGGGCCGTTGACCGGGTCGACAAACCCCGGAAAGTTCTCCACCTCGGTCGTCGTCATCAGCGCGCCACCGGTCGTCACCGTCCCGGCGATCACCACCGGGGCGAGGTTCGCTCGGGCCGCGTAGATCGCTGCGGTGAAGCCCGCGGGGCCCGACCCGATGATGACCAACTCAACCTCTTGATTCGACATGCGTCTATATTGACATCATTCAAAGCAAGGATCAATCAGGGGCGCGACAGTTCACCGAGTCTTCACCTGGACACGCGAGAAGGAGACTTCAATTCGACAAGTTGCCCTGTCCGCGCTTGAGTCAGGCTGCGCCGACGGGCCTCGCCACGACCTGCAGCACGAATGGTCGAAGCCGCCGACACCGCTGCCGACCCCCAGGCGCGCCGCCGGGTGCGCGACGACATGAGGCCCTGCTTATAGCCGGCGACGGTCAGAAAGGTCGGGGCGCGGCGATGAAGTTTCGAGCTCGACGATGAACACGTGCTTCTCGGGCTGCGCGAGCTGGCGTGCGCCGATCTCTCCAGAGAAGCCTCCGGAGTGGATGGTCGGCTTTACATGTGTGGCGAAGTCTCGAACGCCGTTCGGACACGAAACCCGTGCAGTGGAAGCCGAGGTGATCATCACATCGTGACATCGCCGTGCACGATTTGATTGTGCGTGACACCCTGGCTCACATGCTCGCAGAAGTGGAGAGTCCGCCGCGCACACGGCTGTCATGAACAACTCAGCTAGCAACATGACCGCCAACAACTCGAACATGCCCGTCGGCAACGCACTGCGCACCTCGTCGTACTATGCCCGTTCGACGGCTCCGATTCCGACGGCGACGCTCGAGGAAGCACTCGCGCTGATCGACGCCTCGGGCGTCGTGAGGCTTCTCGAGGAGTGGGCGAAGGGGGGCGGCAGGTCGGCGCGACCGGCGACACTGACCTCCCGGCAGGTGCTCGCGGTGTGGATCTCTCTCGGATTGGCGCAGAAGGAGTTGACGGTCTCGAACGCCACATCTGTGCTGTGCGAACACTTGACACCCGGGAGGCGTCGCGCGCTCGATCTCCCCGACGGCTTCTCGTCGCTCGTTCCGGAGCAGGTCACGCGCGCGGTTGAGCGTGTGACTCGGCGTCTGACGGACACCATCGATGCCTATCCGTCCTACTCTCGCGGACGTCGACTCACGAAGCGCGAGTGGGAGCGTCTCCTGCAGGACCGCGCCGAGCGCTGCGCTGAACTCGAGGAGCGTCGCGCACGATTTGCGGTGTTCGCCAACCGCCTCCTCGGAGCTCAGCACAAGACGGCCGGGTTTGCTGACTCGGATGCCGCGGTGAGCGTCGTCGTCGACAGCTGCTTCCGTGCGGCGGGTGCCCGCGGTATCAGCCGTCGTCGGTTCGAGGCTCTCGAGTCCGAGGGACGAGTTTCCGCCGAGCCCGATGCAGGCTTCGCGGTGTACGGTGCAACAGCGGGTGAGCATGGCCAGGCGCGGTACGGGTGGGAGGACGAGCTCGCCGTGCTGATCCCCAACGACCCAGATCAGCCACGCTCCGTGCCGAACATCGTCATCGGCATCAACCCGCACCGTCCGCACGAAGGGTTCGCGGCAGCCGCTGCCGAGATGCTTCAGGACATCGCAGCCCGGCCCGCGGGACTGGATCATGTCGTCGTCGACCGAGCCTATATGGCAGCCCGGCCAGCGCCGTTTCGCACCTCGCTCGCCGACCTGGGTGCGAAGCTCGTCGCGGACTATCCGGCGACCAGGCTCGGAGCCCAGCGGAAGTCCGACACGGGAGTCCTCGTCGACGGCACCTGGTATGCGCCCGCGCTGCCAGCACGCTTGCAGACCGCAGGTCAGAACTTCGCACAGGCTTTCTCGGCGACGACCGACCCAAAGGAGCGTTCCGAGGCGTCCCAGGAGCTCAAGGCGCTGGTCGATGCGCGAGCCGACTTCGCCCGCCTCCACCCGCACGTCCCGGCGGCCCCCTCGACTGAGCGGAATGAGCAGCATTACCCCTACCACTCCGAGCAGTGGAGCAAGGTGAACAACATGGGCCGTCAAGCGTTCGAGTCCTACGCCGCCTCTCTGCGGGAAGCGCGGAAGAACACCCGCGGAGGAGTGCGGGGAGCGACGGCGCAGGGGTTTCTCAGCGTGCTCACGGTCATCGGAACGAACGCACGCATCATCGAGGACTTCCACGGCACGCGGGAGACGCCGCGTGACCGAACTGCGCCCCTTCCCCTCTGATGCAGGTCCGGACGGTCGCGCCCCGGGAGGGGGCAATCACCTGCAAGCCCAGGCCTCAGCGACGGGTCCTGCTCTGCCCGGCTGCGGTCCCGTCGGCGCAGACCCGCTGCAACAAACGGATGCCTTCAACTAGGCGCTGAGAGATAAAGAACGGGCTGTCCACCTCGGACAGCCCGTTCTTCGTTTCTCACGGACGCAGTCGGCGTCAGCTGGTCTGTTCAGATGCTGCGGGTCGCGTACGCCAGGAGTCGTACCCGTTCAGGCGAGAGTCGTCCGTCGGCCTCAGCGACGCGCTGGCGAGAGACCCAGTGGGCGAGCGCCGATTCGCCCGGAAGCGTACCTCTCACACGGGGTAGCCGCCCCTCGGCTGCGATGAAGCGACGGAGTTCCTCTGCCCGTTCCTCCCACGCGTCCGCGCGCGGCCTGTCGCTCCACCCCGGGAGTGCCCTCAGTGCGGCCTTCTGATCTGCGGTGAGCATGGTGGCACGGCGCTGGCCGGCGGCCCACCCGACGACGTCGGCGGGGACTCCGTCGCTGAGGCGCGGGAGGCGCCCGAGTGCGTATGCGTGCTCGGCGACTCGTTCGTAGGCAGCCCACCAGGGGCCGCGGTCCCTTCTGGATCTGGAGGTCTTGCGTGGTGTGTGCATGCGCTAGGCATGCGCGGTCCCGTTCCCCCGGAGTGACACGCCGTGTTGGCGCCGTTGCTCGTAGTTGATGCGACGTGTGCGCGAGCAATCGGCCTAGCGTGGCGTGATCACAGCGAAGGCCTCGGAGGAGTCATGACGTCACCGAAACCACTCGAACTCGACGACACGGTCGACGGAGTGGACCTGGACGCGCGCCGCTTCGCCGCGCTCGTCGTCGACGACGTGAGCCGACGCCTGTCCTATCGGCCGGAGAACCTTCTCGCCGCAATCCAACAGCACGTTCGGTGGGCGCATGTGGTGTCAGGGCTCCCCCTCGAGCGGGAGTTCCTCTTCCGGCGAGACGTCATCGCGGTGGCCGTGCAACAGCTCCCGATGAAGTCCGACGCATCACTCGGCCGTCGCCGTGCGATCCTCCTGCGCGTGGCGGAAGCCCTCGGAGTCACCGAGCGAGCGATGCCGCCGCTCTACGGTTCCGAGCCGAGCGCGCCATACGTGGACCGAGAGATCGCCGAGCTCCGGGTGTGGTCCGCAATCCAGCAGGAGAGGCGACGAGAGCCGGCGAGGATTCTGCTGGCTCTCGGCATCGGAGCCGGATTGACGGCCTCGGAGCTCTGCGCGGTCTCGGCATCCGACATCTCGTCCGATGCGTCATGGGTCGACGTACCTGGGACCCGAGCGCGAGTCGTTCGCGTCGAGGAGGAGTGGCGTGACGCTCTCCATGCGGCATTGCACATCACGCATGGCCCCATCTTTCAGCCGAACGTGCGGTGGTACCCGAACAAGATCAGCGATTTCGTCCGAACCACGCGGGGAGACCAGCTTCGTCCGAAGCCGCAGCGGATGCGGGCGACCTGGCTCGTGCGACGGATGAGCGACGGTATTCCGGTTCAGGATCTCCTCTACGTGGCCGGGGTCAAGTCGCTGGACGCGCTCGCTCGATTCGAACGATTTCTTCCTGCACCTGCTGCTGCGCCTTCGCCAGATAGTCACGGACGTCGGTGAGGCGTTGCCGCTCTCTGTGCTGCTCCTCTGTCGAAGACCACGCGACCGTGGAGAACGGCACGCCGGCGGCATCGAGCAGAAGCATCAGGTCATCCAACCCGGCCGGAGTGTTCCCGTTCATGAGGCGGGACAGACGCTCGCGGCCCCAACCCGTTCGTTCGAGAAGGTCGGCTCGTTTGTATCGGCCGGCCTTCAGCCCGGCGAGCACGAGCCCGACCGCGGCATCCTGAATCTGAGCGGCTCGGCTACGGGCGCGCTCTGCCGGCTCCTGTGGCAACGGGGTCCAGCTTCGCCTCGCTGCGTGTTGGCCGAACTTGCCAGGGTTCGGGGCGTACATCCGCGGAGCGCGACTATTCGTGGGCACTGGTCCATCCTCGCACTATTCGTGAGTCTTGATGTCACGAATAGATGCAGCGTGAGTCTTGACATCACTTTCTCGTGGTTGATGGGAAAAGCCGCGCACACGGTCGGCATGACAGACCTCCCACACGCCAGCACGGCCACTTCACCCACGACGTACAACCCCATGCTTGCATCCGCGACCTGGTCTCGCATCCAGCCGTTCGTCGACAAGGTCACGGCTGAGCGGTGCGCTGGGATGAGTCGGCGTCAGATCCATGAGCACCAGAGGACGCTGGCGTACTTCGGCGACTGGGTCGTCCAGACGGGAATGGTGCAGCTCGACGAAGCCCTGGCGGACGACGTGATCGACGTTTACACCGAAGATCGTGCACGCGAGATCGTGCGCGTGATGGCCGAACGAGAGCGCAAAATGCTCCGGCGGCTGGCCGGCATCGCGCCGTCGGTCGAAAAGCGTGCAGTATCGACCGCATCGGAGCCGGAGCGCCCGTACTCCGAGGACGAATTGGCGACCTTCCACCATTGGGCTTCATACCAGCGCACAGAGCACCAGCGTGTCGCCTGCATGGCCATTTTCTCCCTCAGCGTCGGATGCGGCCTGACTTCCGGGGAGATCCTCGCCGTCCGCGGCAGCGATCTGCTTGACCTGAGGGGGGTCCTGGCAGTGCGGGTCGCACGCGACGGACGAGTCGTTCCCGTCGTGAACCGTTGGCGCGGATGCTTTGAGAAGGTCCTCGCGAATGCAACGGACGCGCTTCTCGTCGCACCGAACGCCACCGACCGCAAGGGCGCGATGCGACACGTCCTGCAGGCGTCGACGGGGAACGTGAAGCCGACCGCGGCACGCCTGCGGATGACGTGGCTCGTCGCGCACCTCGAAGCCGGAACACCGCTTGCCGCTCTTCTCCCGGCGTCCGGGATGACGTCCACCGACTCTCTCCGTCGAGCCATGAGCTACGTCCGGCCTATGACGGTCGACGCATCCTATGAGGCGCTTCGCATGCTGGGTGCGGGCCGATGAGAACGGACAAGCCGAAGAAGAACGACCTCTTCCTCGATGACAATGCTGATCTCGAGGGGATGCTCTTCAACCCACGGGCCCGTGGGCCTGTTGCGACGGGCATGGTGCAGCAATGCGCCAAGCTCATCGACAGCGTCGGCATCCCCGAGCTGTTGGCTCAGTGGGATCTCGAAGTTCACGCTCCCAGCCGAGGGGGCAGGCCAGCCGCCGTGCCTATGCGGGGAATCCTCATTCTGTGGCTGGTGCTCGCTTGGGAACACCAGCCCCTTCAGCTGAAGAAGCTCCGCGACATCATCACCGAACGGTTGACCCCTGAGACAGCTGCGATTCTCGGCATCACCCTCGACGCGAGCGTGAGCCCTGACGGTTGGTATGAACGCGCACGGCGGTCGACCAACCGCATCATGAGCCTGATCGACTATCACCCCATCTTCAACAGACACCGTCGTCTGCAGAAGCACGAGTGGGATCGCGTCCGCTCGGACCGTGCCGAGATGGCTGAGGTGCTCTCCGTACGAGCGCACCGCGCCGACGAGTTGATGAACCGCCTCCTTCACGCCACCTACCTGTGGATGCCCAAGCGCCTGCGCAGCGACAAGATCTCCGTCACCATCGACGCCACCGCCGTCCGGGTGCACGCCCGAGGCATCGGCATCGGTCGCCTTGCCAGCCTCGACCCTGAAGGCACAGTCTCCATCGAACCCGACGCTGCCTTCTGGGCCCGCGGAACCGACGACCACTCCGATGATGGCAAGACCTCCATCACGAAGATGAAGTACGCCTACGAACTCGAGCTCGGTGTGCTCACGAGCAACGACCCGACGCGTCCCGAGGACATCCCGCACATCGTCGTCGGCATCGGCCACCACGCCCCCGCATTCGGACCGGGCAAGGCTGCTCGCGCGATGTTCGAGAACATCGTGAACCGCGGTCTCCAGCTCGACCACGTCATCGGCGACCGCGCATACCTCCCCGGCGCCAAAGAAGCCGATCTTCAGAACTACCTGCGTTCGGCTGGCGCGAAGCTCGTCATGGACTATCACAAGACTTTCCTCGGCTATCAAGACAGCTATGCCGGAGCCATCATGGTCGACGGCAACTGGTACTGCGCGTCCATGCCTCAGAAGCTCATCGACGCGAGCTCGAGATACAGGGCGGGCGAAGATGCAGATGACAAGAATCGTTCTCTCACAAAGACGGAGCGCGCAGCCCGCGCCAAGAGCCGGCTCGAACAATGGCACAGCGATGTCGAGGCACGCGCGCCTTACCTCTTCAACCGCAAGGAGCTGCCGGACGCGAAGGGACGCACGCCCTGGATGTGTCCTGCAGCGGGTAACTCGCCAACTGCTGCCTGCCCTCGCAAGCCCACCATGCTCGCATCGGGCACGGTTCCGCTCACCATCATCAGGCGACCAGTCGAAGGTCCCGCGAAAGTCTGTGACAACAAGACGAGCGCGACGTTCCCCGCACACGCGGGCGGCAAGTTCGCCCAGGAGTACCAGTACGGTTCCAAGGATTGGCGTGAGATGTACGGCCACGGCCGCAACAGCGTCGAGTCCTTCAACGCCTACCTCAAGGACGGCGGCACCCACGCGCTTGAGGACGGTTCCCGTCGTCGTCTGCGCGGCTCCGCAGCGCAGTACTTCCTGGCCACGATGACTGTCGTGGCTGCGAATCTCGACAAGATCATCGACTTCGCCGCTCAGAAGGTCGAAGACGGTCTTGACTACGAGGCGGGCATCGAAGCTCCCCGCTCCAAGAAGCGCAAGCCTCGTCGCAGCACTCCCCAGCAGCGCGTCACGCACCAGCGCGGTCGAGCGAACCGAAACCCCGTCCGCACATAGCGGGCGGATCCGCTACATCCACTCAGATCACCGGCTCGAAGGTCGGCGCCAGCATGCCGAGTCAACGGTTCCGGCGTCAGCCTTCGGGCCTTCTCTGTGTTCAGCGGGCGTCCAACTCGCCATGGCTGAACCCGTCGACGAGCATCAATGAGAAAAGCCGCCCGACACCGGGCGGCTTTTCTCGTGCTCGGGAGTTCCGCGTACGTGTTTCCATAGGATCCGCGTACAACCCTACGTGCCCCCGACAGGAGTCGAACCTGCGACCTACGGTACCGGAAACCGGCGCTCTATCCACTGAGCTACGGAGGCGTACCGATCGACAATATCACTCGTCGGGGGTGGTCTCCGACCCACCGGCCTCCGTGACCGGCGCGGCGCGCAGTTCGTCGAGCGCCGCGGCGAGCCTTTCGGCGAGATAGCGGTGGCCGTCGGTGGACGGATGCTTGCGTCCGACTTCCACGTCGATGACGGCGAGGTAGTTGTCCTCGGTGATCCAGTCCCGCTCGATCGGGGAGATGTACCACCAACCGCGGGCCGAGGCGAGAGCTGCGAGATCCCGGTCGATCCGTGCGGTCTGCGCGCCCACCGGCAGCTCGTGCGGCGCGGGACCGAGGACCACGATCGCCGCCTCCGGATACAGCGCCGTCAGCGCGTCCCACGCGGCGGTCACGGCCTCGCGGTAGCCGGCCGCGCCCTGCGCCCGGTCGTTGATGGAGCCCTGGATGATGACGAGGTCCGGATCGAGGGTCGGGTCCAGCGCCGCGATGCGGTCGCCGAAGTCGGGGCCGTCGATCCCGGGCTTGAGGTAGCCGCTGCCGCGGACGCCGTCGACGATGGTCGAGCCGTGCAGGAGGTCGGCGAGCACGTACGCGTAGCCGAGCGTGGGGTCGGAGGCGGCCGAACCGTAGGTCCAGGAATCGCCGAACACGAGGACGGTCGGCTCGTCGGGGAGCGCGAGCGGCGCGGGGGCGATGACCGCGGCGGACTCGTCTCCGGCGGCGGCGCCGACCGGGAGGGACGACGGCGCCGGGACCCACGGTCGCCAGACCCCGATCACGCCCGCGGCGACGGCGACGAGGAGGGCGGCGGCGACGCCCGCGATGCGCAGTCGACGAGGGGCGGCGGGGGCGTTCATGGTGTGAGAGTAGATCACGGAGGACGGATCGCAAACTCCGCGGGACACGGGGCGACGGAACGGGCCGGCGCACCCCCGTAAACTGGGGGATCTATGAATCCTGAAACGCTCGCCCACGCCCTCCTCGCCGTCCTCGCCCCCATCGCCGAGGAACGACGTCCGGGCGAGCCGTTCGACCTCTCCGCCGCCGACATCGTGCTGGAGCGCCCGCGCAACCGCGACCACGGCGACTGGGCCTCGAACATCGCCATGCGCCTGGCCAAGCCCTTCGGCACGAACCCGCGCGAGCTCGCCCAGCAGATCGCCGACGGACTGGCCGATGTGGACGGCATCGCGAGCGTGGAGGTCGCGGGCCCCGGCTTCCTCAACATCCGCCTCGACGCGGCGGCCGCCGGTGCGCTCGCGAAGGTCATCGTCGACGCCGGTCCCGCCTACGGGACGAACTCCTCGCAGGAGGGCGTGAGCGTCAACGTGGAGTTCGTCTCGGCGAACCCCACCGGACCGCTGCACATCGCGCACACGCGCTGGGCGGCCCTCGGCGACGCGATCGTCCGCCTGCTCCTCGCGAGCGGCGCCCGTGCGGTGCGCGAGTACTACATCAATGACGCGGGCGTGCAGATGGACCGTTTCGCCGCGTCCGTGCTGGCCGCGGCGAAGGGAGAGCCCACGCCGGAGGGCGGCTACCCGGGGGAGTACATCGCGACGCTCGCCGGTCGCGTTCTCGAGGCCCGTCCCGACCTGCTCGACCTCCCCGAGGAGGACCAGCTCACCGTCGCCCGCGAGCTCGGCTACGAGTACCAGCTCGCCGAGATCAAGAACTCCCTCGAGCGCTTCAACGTGCCGTTCGACGTGTGGTTCTCCGAGCGCACCCTCCACGCGAAGGACGCCTCGGGCACCAGCCTCATCGACCAGGCTGTCGACCGTCTGCGCGAGCAGGGCCACGTGTTCGACGAGGACGGCGCCGTCTGGGTGCGCACCACCGACTTCGGCGACGACAAGGACCGCGTCATCCGCCGCTCGAACGGCGAGTACACCTACTTCGCCGCCGACGCCGCCTACTACCTGAACAAGGGCGACCGCGGCTTCCGCGACAAGATCTACCTGCTCGGCGCCGACCACCACGGCTACGTGCACCGTCTCAAGGCGGTCGCGGGGGCGGCGGGCGACGACCCCGCGAAGAACATCCAGGTGCTGATCGGCCAGATGGTCTCGATCAACGGCGCCCGCCTCAGCAAGCGCGCCGGCAACATCATCGAGATGGACGACCTGCTCGACTGGCTCGGCACGGACGCGCTGCGCTACTCGCTGGAGCGCTCGCCGGCCGACTCGCCGCTCGACCTCGACCCGGAACTGCTGCAGAAGCGCACGAACGACAACCCGGTGTTCTACGTGCAGTACGCACACGCCCGCACCCACAACGTCGCACGCAACGCCGCCGACTCCGGCATCGACCGCTCGGTCTTCGCCCCGGAGACCCTCACGCACGAGACCGAGGCGGCGCTGCTGGGCGCGCTCCAGGAGTTCCCGCGCATCGTCGCGTTCGCCGCCGAGGTGCGCGAGCCACACCGCGTCGCGCGCTACCTGGAGGAGCTCGCCGGGCTGTACCACCGCTGGTACGACAACTGCCGGGTGATCCCGCTCAGCGACGCCCCGGTGGAGGACGTGCACCGCACGCGCCTGTGGCTGAACGACGCCGCCGGCCAGGTCTTCCGCAATGGGCTCGACCTGCTCGGCGTCTCCGCGCCCGAGCGCATGTAGGGAGCGCCATGAGCGACGACAACCCGACCCTCCCGTACCCGAAGCCCTCGGACGAGCACCCGACGCTCGTGGTCCCTGACCCGGCGGACGGTCGCGAGCGGAAGGGCTCGGCGCCGCGGCGGCGCCGGTGGCCATGGGTCGTCCTCATCGTCGTGGTGGTGGTCGCGGCCCTCGTGGTCGCGGCGGAGCTCGTCGCCCGTGCGGTGCTGCCCGGCGTCGTGCGTTCGATCGTCATCGAGCAGCTCGATCTGCCCGCCGACCAGCAGCTGGACGTCGAGACCGAGGGGGTCCTCCTCCCACAGCTGCTCGCCGGTCGTCTCGACACCCTGCGGCTGTCGACGGACGCCGTCACACTGCAGGGCATCACCGGTGCGGCTGACGTCACGGCGACCGGCGTTCCGCTGCGGGGCGGCGACCTCGACGGCGCCGACGGCACCATCCGCATCGACCAGGAGCAGTTCACCGCTCTGCTCGCCGACTCGGAGCTCCCGGTCGACACCGTGGAGTTCGCGGCACCGAACGCGACCCTCGGAGGCTCGTTCGACGTGCTCGGCACCGCGGTCCCGGTCTCCGTCACCCTCACTCCGGGGGCTGTCGAGGGCGACCTCGAACTCACCCCGGTGGCGGCGAGCATCGGCGGCGTCGACATCGATCTCGACAGCGTCGGGTCGTCGCTCGGCTCCCTCGGTGACGGGATCACGCAGCCGCGGCGGGTGTGCATCGCGGACCAGCTCCCGGCCGGTCTCACGCTGACGGGGGTCGAGATCGTCGACGATCAGGCCGTGATCGACATCGACGTGGACGGGGCGATCGTCACGGATGAGGCGCTCCAGGAGAAGGGGTCCTGCGACCGCTGACCGGACCCCGCTTCAATCGGGCAGGCGCTCCTGCAGCCGTGCGGCGAGCTCCGTCGGCCGCTGCAGGGGGATGCCGTGTCCGTAACCACGAAGGACCTCGAGGGTGCTGCGGGGATGGACACGGTTCAGCAGCGCGGCGGAACGGCGCATGAGCGGCTTCTCGTCGCCTCCGACGAGGACCAGTGCCGAGCCGGGGTGCGTGCTCCACGCGGGCGGCGGCGTGAAACGCAGGTTCTCCTCGACGGCGCGCAGCAGGGTCGTGCGTGAGATGGCGGCGGAGGTCTCCAGATAGCGGGGGAGCAGCGCGTCCGGGACGAACAGCTCGCGCGCCTGCAGACGGGCGAAGCGCTCGTTCCTGGCGAGCCCGGCCGTGAGGCGGAGCAGCGCGAGGGTCGGTCGGATGGCGCGCAGCGGTTCCGCCTGGGCGCTGATGACGACGGCGTCGGCGACGAGGTCCGGGCGTCGTGCCGCGAGCAGGACGGCGAGCTGCGCGCCGAGGGAGAATCCGACGACCGTGGCCGGTCCCGTCTCCCGCTCCAGCAGGGGGACGAGCGCCGCCACCGTCTCCTCGTGCGACGCGTAGTCCTCGGTCGCGCTGCGGCCGTGACCGGGAAGATCAGGGACGATCACCCGCCGCGCAGGATCGAGGTGCGTGCGCAGCGGCTCCCACATCCAGCCGGCGACGCCGCCGCCGTGCAGGAGCAGAAGCGGTGGTGTTCCCGGGGGACCCGATGTCTCGTGATGCATGTCACTCCGTCTCGAAGCTCGCGGCCATGCGGCCGACCGTGTCGATGGCGCTCTTCAGCGTGCCCCGGTCGAGCGGTCCCAGCGTTCGGGCCGCGGAGAGCAGTCCGAGGGTGGCGCTGGAGAGCACGAGGGCGAGGGCTTCGGGCTCCACGTCCGGCACGATACGGCCCTGACGCTGGAGGTCACGGATCCCGGTGACGACCCGCTCGTGACGTGTCCGGTACCGGGAGGTCGGTTGCGTGGCGACGTGCGCGCCGAGCACTCCCGCATCGTCGAGGAACGCTGCCGTCATGAGCTCGTCGTCGAGCAGAGCGGCCGCCGTGGCGCGGTAGAGGGCGCTGAGCGAGGGCTGCGGTCCTGCGGTGCGGGCGACGGCGTCGGTGATCCGAGCGGTTCCGCGCTGGAGCAGGGCGTCGAGGATGTCGCGCTTCGCGGCGAACTCCAGATAGACGGCGCCTTTGCCGATACCGGCCACGCGGGCGATCGCCGCGACGCTCATCGTGTCGAACCCCTCCGCGAGGACCATCCCCTCCGCCGCGTCGAGGATGCGTGCCCGGCGGTCCGGGACGAGCGGCCTAGGCATCGGAGCCTCGTGCGAACCACTCGCGCAGGGCGGGGATCACGAGGTCGGGACGGTCCCGTTGCACCCAGTGCCCGGCGCCGGGGGCCACGAAGAGCTGCCCGTCCGGCAGGCTCTCCGCGGCCGCCTCTACCCGTCGGAGCGGGACGCCGGAGTCGCGGTCGCCGTGCACGAGGAGGACGGGGACGCGGATCTCGGCGAGTCGATCACGGTAGTCGGTGCGGAGCCGCAGCGGCCGCACCTGGTCGCGCTGCCAGCCGCCGAAGGTCTTGAGACCGGAGCCGGTCGCAGCCTCGGCGAGCACCGCGTCGACGAGAGCAGGGGTGCGGGCGTCGGGGGAGCGCACGAGATCCTGAAGGCCTCGCGTCATCGCCTTGCGGTCGCGTGCGTAGACGCGTGTCATCGCACCGAGCAGGCCCGAACGCAGGAGCAGGAACGTCGACAGGTGGGAGAGGGGTCCGAAGGCGCCGTCCGTCAGGCGCGGCATCAGACCATAGCTGCCGAGGAGGGCGGCGGCGTGCGCTCCGTCCGGGCGATCGAGCAGATGGCCCAGCGCCATCCCCGCGCCCATCGACAGGCCCCCGATGGCATAGGCGTGCAGCCCGAGGGCATCGACGAGGTCGCCGACATACTGCACCAGGCGCTCTTGCGTCAGCGGTGCATCGAGGTGTGAACTGCGTCCGAAGCCCGGGTGGTCCGGCGCGAAGACGCGGTGCCCGGCCGCCGCCAGCGCCGGCCCGACCTCGCCCCAGGAGAGCTCCGCACTGTCGGCCCCGCCGCCGTGCAGCAGCAGCACGGGCGGCTGTGTCTCCCCGGACGGGCACCATTCCAGGATCGAAACCGCCGCGCCGGGAACGGTCACGGTGTGCCGTCGTGGTGCGGACATGCGTCCCCTCTCGTTGTGACCATCGTATCGATTCCGGTCACAACGAGGGCATCACTCCGTGGCGGCGGTGCCGTTCTCCTCGGCCGCCGCACGCTGGGCGTCGCGCAGCTCGGCCGTGGCGATCTTGACGTCGACCTCGGCGCGCTGCAGCCGTCGCTGGACGAACGTCCGCGCGCCGAACCGTTCGTGCAGGCGGTCGCCGCGCTCCTCTTCGGCCGTGACGATGTACGCGCACGCGACGAGGATGACCTGCGTGGAGAGCTGGAGCCAGATCAGGAGGGCGAGGAGGGAAGCGAACGAGGCGAGCAGGGGATTGCTCGTCGCTCCGCCCACGAACAGTCCGGAGAGCTGCTGCAGCACGATGAGGCCGAAGGCACCGAGGAAGGCGCCGCTCCACAGGGAACGGGCGGCCGGCCGGACGCCGGAGAGCAGGAGGAAGGCGCCGACGATCAGGGCGGCATCGAGGACGAAGACCACGAGAAGCGACAGGATCCGGACCGTCCAGGCGAGCAGAGGTGAATCCGACGGCACCCCGAGCAGGTCGCCGATCCAGGTCACCCCGAGCTGACCGATGAACGTGATACCGGCGGCGAGCACGAACGCGATCCCGATGCCGGCGGCGAGGAGCAGGTTGCGGACGATGACCCAGATCCACAGGATGTCCGCCTGGATCGTGCCGGCGATGGTCCGGATGGCCGTGCGGAGCGAGCCGATGGCGCCGAGGGCGGCACCGATCAGGGCGACGAGGGAGATGATGCCGGCGATCGAGAACGACGCCGGAGTCCGGAGGTCCTTCGTGTCGATGACGCCGCCTTCTCCGATGAGCCCGGGCACCGCGGACTGCACGGCGTCGATGATCGCGCGCCAGGCCTCCGGGTTGCCGGAGAGCCAGAGGGCCGCGAGGGAGAAGCCGAGGAGCACGCCCGCGAACACGCTGAACAGGGCGCGATAGGTCACGCTGTCGGCGAGCATCGGACCGCGTCGTTCGGAGTACAGCAGCACCGCCCTCACCGGTCGCCGAGCCAGGGCCCAGGCGATCACCGGGCCCGTGATGCGGGCGACGAGCCCCGGGCGGGCCAGGGCTGCGGAGCGGTTCTCGGAGTCTCGGTTGTCGGTGTCTGCCACGTGCCCACCCTATGAGCCGGGCGATACCGCTCCCCAGGGGGTTGACGCGGCGTGTCACCATGACCAGGCCGGGACAGAGGGTGCCCTAGAATCGGGGCAACTCGATGTGCGCCTCCGCCCGAGATCCGTCCCACGATTGGTGTTCCGTGCTCGACTCTGCCGCCACGCTCGCTCCGGACTGGCTCGTCGTCCCCGAGGATCCGAACGATCTCGCGCCGGGTGTCTGGCCATCGTCGGCCACGCGCGACGAGGACGGCAGCCTCGTGCTCGCCGGAGTGCCGGCGCCCGAGCTTGCCCGCACCTACGGCACGCCGCTCCTCGTGCTCGACGAGGACGAGGTGCGTCGCCGCGCCCGGGCCTTCCGCGACGCTTTCGACCGCGCCGCGTCCGCGCACGGCACTACCGCGCAGGTGTACTACGCCGGCAAGGCGTTCCTGTGCACGACGGTCGCCCGTTGGGTCGTCGACGAGGGGCTCCGCGTCGACGTGTGCACCGGCGGTGAGCTCGAAGTCGCCCTCGCCGCGGGGGTCGCGCCGGCCTCGCTGGGGTTCCACGGCAACAACAAGTCGGTCGCCGAGCTGGAGCGCGCGGTCGCTCTCGGCGTCGGCACGATCGTCGTCGACAGCGCGATCGAGATCGAGCGCCTCGCCGCCATCACGGCGCGTACGGACACCATGCAGCGCGTCATGGTCCGGGTCATCAGCGGCGTCCACGCCGAGACCCACGACTTCCTTGCCACGGCCCACGAGGACCAGAAGTTCGGCTTCCCGCTCGCCGAAGCCGAGGTCGCCGTGGCGCGCATCCGCGAGATCCCGGGGCTGGAGTTCGCCGGCCTGCACTGCCACATCGGCTCCCAGATCTTCGGCGTGGCCGGCTTCCGCGAATCCGCGTCGCGCGTGCTCGAACTGCACGCCGCCCTCCTCGAGGACGGACCGGTGCCGCAGCTGAACCTCGGTGGCGGCTTCGGCATCGCCTACACCCGCGTCGACGACCCCACGCCGATCGACGAGCTGGCCGACGGCATCGTGGCGGCGGTCGCCGAGGGCTGCGCGGCGCGGGGCATCGCGGTGCCCGCGCTCTCGTTCGAGCCCGGGCGCGCGATCGTCGGCACGGCGGGTGTGACCCTCTACGAGGTCGGGACGACGAAGGACGTCACGGTCGCCTCGGGAGCGACCAGGCGTTACGTCAGCGTCGACGGCGGGATGAGCGACAACGCCCGCACGGCCCTCTACGGCGCCAGCTACTCCGCCCGCCTCGCCTCGCGGACGGGGACGGCCGAGCCTCAGCTGAGCCGAGTGGTCGGCAAACACTGCGAGTCCGGCGACATCGTCGTCGACCACGAGTACCTCCCCGGAGACGTGACACCGGGCGATCTGCTGGCCGTCCCGGCGACCGGCGCCTACTGCGCCTCGCTCGCGAGCAACTACAACCACGTCCCGCGGCCGCCGATCGTCGCAGTGCGCGAGGGGCGCTCGCGGGTGATCGTCCGCGGCGAGACCGTCCACGACCTGCTGGCCCGCGACGCGGGCATCGACGGGGCGCACGCCCCTGAGGGAGCACGATGACCCACCACCGAAGGAGCATCCATGACTGACTACAGACGACTTCGCGTGGCGCTGCTGGGCGCCGGAGCCGTCGGCTCCCAGGTGGCGGCCCTCCTGCTCCGCCACGGCGACGAGCTGGCCGACCGCGCGGGCGCCGCGCTGGACCTGGCGGGCATCGCGGTGCGCAACCTCGACGCGCCCCGCGACGTCGACCTCCCGAAGGAGCTCTTCACGACCGACGCCGAGTCGCTCATCCTCGGCGCCGACATCGTGATCGAGCTCATCGGCGGCATCGAGCCCGCCCGCACGAACATCCTCCAGGCGATCGGCTCCGGAGCCGACGTGGTCACGGCCAACAAGGCGCTGTTGGCCACCCACGGGCCGGAGCTGTTCGAGGCGGCCGATCGCGTCGGCGCCTCGGTGTACTACGAGGCGGCGGCCGCGGGTGCCATCCCGATCATCCGTCCGCTGCGCGACTCGCTCGCGGGTGACCGCGTCGTGCGGATCATGGGCATCGTCAACGGCACCACGAACTACATCCTCGACCGGATGGACACCGAGGGCGCCGACTTCGCCGACGTGCTCGCGGACGCGCAGCGCCTCGGATACGCGGAGGCCGACCCCACCGCGGACGTCGAAGGCTACGACGCCGCGCAGAAGGCCGCGATCCTCGCCAGCCTCGCCTTCCACACCGCGGTGCCGCTGGATGCGGTGCACCGCGAGGGGATCACCGCCATCACGGCGTCGATGATCGAGGAGGCCCGCGCGGCGGGCTTCGTGATCAAGCTGCTCGCCGTCTGCGAGCGCATCGAGGCCGACGGCGCCGAGTCCATCTCGGTGCGGGTCTACCCGGCTCTCGTGCCGGTCGCCCACCCTCTCGCCTCCGTGCACGGCGCCAACAACGCCGTCTTCGTCGAGGCCGAGGCGGCGGGCTCCCTCATGTTCTACGGTGCCGGCGCGGGCGGCATCCAGACGGCCTCGGCCGTGCTCGGCGACGTGGTCTCCGCCGCGCGTCGGCATATCGCCGGCGGCGTCGGCGTGGGCGAGTCGACCCGGGCGAACCTTCCCGTCGTGCCCATCGGCCACGTCACGACGCGGTACCAGATCACCCTCGAGGTCTCCGACGCCCCCGGCGTGCTGGCGACCGTCGCCGGGATCCTCAGCGACGGCGGGGTGTCCGTCGCGACCGTCGTGCAGACCGTCGAGGGGGAGGACGAGCCGACCGCGCGCCTCATCATCGGCACGCACCGCGCGACGGAGCAGGCCCTCAGCGACACGGTGGACGTGCTCGCGGGCAGCGACGTCGTCGCTCGTGTGCTGTCCGTCCTCCGGGTGGAAGGCGAGTGACCACGGTGACGGCCACGGCTCCCGCCCCGGAGGAGCACGGTGCGCGCGTGGGCCGCACGGTCGAGGTGACGGTGCCGGCGACGAGCGCCAACCTGGGCCCCGGCTTCGACACGCTCGGCCTGGCGCTCAGCATCTACGACCGTCTCGAGGTGACGGCGCTTCCCGCAGGGCAGCTCGAGATCGAGGTCTCCGGCTCCGGCGCCGAGGACATCCCGCAGGATGCGTCCAACCTCATCGTCCGGACGATCGCCTACGTGTTCGCCGACGTCGGCCGGCCGATGCCCGGCCTGCGCATCGTTGCGGAGAACGCCGTCCCGCACGGCCGCGGTCTCGGCTCCTCCGGTGCGGCCGTCGCCGCCGGCGTGCTCGCGGCGAAGGGACTGCTGGCCGGCGACGTCGACATCTCCGACACCGATCTGCTGCGTCTGGCGACCGAGCTGGAGGGCCACCCGGACAACGTGGCGCCCGCACTGTTCGGCGGACTCACGATCGCGTGGATGGGGGAGCGCGGCCCGCAGCACAAGAAGCTCCTCGTGCACCGCGGCGTCTCCCCGCTCGTCCTCGTCCCGGCCTACACGATGTCCACCTCGCAGGCCCGTTCCCTGCAGCCGCCGCACGTCTCCACGGCCGACGCGGTGTTCAACGTGTCCCGGTCGGCGCTGCTCATCGCGGCGCTGATGCAGAGCCCGGAGCTGCTGCTGGACGCGACCGCGGACCGGCTGCACCAGGATTACCGCGCCGGCGCCATGCCCGAGACGCAGCGCCTCGTGCAGGCGCTGCGCGCCGCGGGATTCGCGGCCGTCGTCTCCGGTGCCGGGCCCAGCGTGCTCGTGCTCGCCGACGGTCCCGGCAGTCGGCTGGATGCGGTGGAGGTGGCCAACAGGGTGACCGACACCCCGTGGGAGGCGCTCCTGCTCGCCGTCGACGTCCGTGGTGGTACAGTGGGGGATCGAGCGGAGGGCTCCACGTAGCATTCGTGAATCTGGCCCCATTGCATCTCTTGCAAGACCCGCACGCGAACCCCTGAGGCACAAGTGCCGAGGCTGGCTGACGCCGAGCGTCAGCCCGTGCGATCGTGCGCAGCACCCGTTGTGCGCGTTCACGCTCATTTCCCATGACCTATAAGGGAGTACTCGTGGAGAACCTCTCCGAGACCCAGAACGATCAGGCGGCTCCGACCGCCGACGCCCCCGTCGCCGAGCAGGCGACCGAGTCGGCTCCGGCCAAGAAGCGCGCGCCGCGCCGGGCGAACACCGCCACGGCTGCGGCCAAGGCGGCCAAGGCCGCGGAGGAGTCCGGTTCGGCGGAGGCCCCTGCGGCTGCCGGCGACTCCGCCGAGGCGGCGGAGGCGGCCCCGAAGGCGAAGGCTCCGCGCCGCACGCGGGCGAAGAAGGCGGACGCCGAGGCTCCGGCCGAGGCCGCACCGGCGGAAGCGGCACCGGCTGCCGAGACCACCGAGGCGCCCGCCGAGGCCCCCAAGTCCGCCCGCGGGCGTCGTACGAAGAAGGCGGACGCCGAGGCCCCGCAGGCGAAGACCGAGAAGGCCGAGGCCGCACCGGCCGACAGCACGGCGGAGACCGCCGAGGCGGGCGCTGCTCAGGGCGGCCGCGCCAAGAACGATGCGGCGAAGAGCGAGTCGAAGAACGACAGCGCTGCCGCGAAGAACGAGGCCGAGGCGGACGCTCCGGCGAAGGATGCATCCGGCGAGGCGGACAACGGCGAGGAGCAGGGCGGTCGGGGCCGCAACCGCAACCGCAACCGCAACCGTGGCCGTGGTCAGGGCGGCGGCCAGGAGCAGGCACAGAACGCGCCGGCCGACGACGACCAGTCGGGTAACGGCAACGGCCGCAACCGTCAGCGCAACAAGCGTCGCAGCGGCGGCCAGGTCGACGAGTTCGAGACGGAGATCACCGAGGACGACGTCCTCATCCCGATCGCCGGCATCCTCGACGTGCTCGACAACTACGCCTTCGTGCGCACGACCGGCTACCTCGCCGGCCCCAGCGACGTCTACGTCTCGCTCGGCCAGGTCAAGAAGTACAACCTCCGCAAGGGCGACGCCGTCGTCGGCTCCATCAAGCAGCCGCGCGAGGGCGAGCAGCAGGGCCGCCAGAAGTACAACGCGCTGGTCAAGGTCGACTCGATCAACGGCCTCTCCGTCGACGACGCGGCCACCCGCGTGGAGTTCGGCAAGCTCACCCCGCTCTACCCGCAGGAGCGTCTGCGCCTGGAGACGGCTCCGGAGAAGCTCACGCAGCGGATCATCGACCTCGTCGCGCCGATCGGCAAGGGCCAGCGCGGCCTCATCGTCGCGCCGCCGAAGGCCGGCAAGACGATCGTCCTGCAGCAGATCGCCAACGCGATCGCGCAGAACAACCCCGAGGTCCACCTCATGGTCGTGCTCGTCGACGAGCGCCCCGAAGAGGTCACCGACATGGAGCGCACCGTGAAGGGCGAGGTCATCGCCTCGACCTTCGACCGCCCCGCGGAAGACCACACGACGGTCGCCGAGCTCGCGATCGAGCGGGCCAAGCGCCTCGTCGAGCTGGGCCGCGACGTGGTCGTGCTCCTCGACTCCATCACCCGCCTCGGACGCGCGTACAACCTGGCCGCTCCGGCGTCGGGCCGCGTCCTCACCGGTGGCGTCGACGCGTCCGCGCTCTACCCGCCGAAGCGCTTCTTCGGTGCCGCCCGTAACATCGAGAACGGCGGATCCCTCACGATCCTCGCCACCGCGCTCGTCGAGACCGGCTCCAAGATGGACGAGGTCATCTTCGAGGAGTTCAAGGGCACCGGCAACAGCGAGCTGCGGCTGTCCCGTCAGCTCGCCGACAAGCGCATCTTCCCGGCGGTGGACGTCAACGCGTCCAGCACCCGCCGCGAGGAGATGCTGCTCTCGGCCGACGAGGTCAAGATCACCTGGAAGCTGCGCCGCGCTCTCGCCGGCCTCGACCCGCAGCAGGCCCTGGAGGTCGTGCTCGGCAAGCTCAAGGAGACCCACTCCAACGTGGAGTTCCTCGTGCAGATGCAGAAGTCGATCCCGACGCTGCCCTCGGGCGCCCACGGGCACGACAACAACATCCGCTGAGGTCCGACGTGTTCGAGTCCGTCCAGACTCTGATCGGCGAGCATCGCCGGGTCCAGGAGGAGCTCTCCGACCCGGCGGTGCACGCCGACGCGGCGCGCGCCAAGCGCGTCAACCGTCGGTACGCCGAACTGTCGCGCATCGTCGCGGCGCACGAGGCGTGGACGGGGGCCGTCGACGATCTCGAGGCGGCGCGGGAACTGGCCCGTGAGGACGAAGCGTTCGCCGCGGAGATCCCCGCCCTCGAAGAGGGCGTGCAGGCGGCGCAGGAGCGTCTGCGGCGCCTTCTCATCCCGCGCGACCCGGACGACGCCCGCGACGTGATCATGGAGATCAAGGCGGGGGAGGGCGGCGCGGAGTCGGCCCTCTTCGCCGCGGATCTGCTGCGCATGTACGTGCAGTACGCCGCGTCGAAGGGGTGGAAGACCGAGCTGCTCGAGCGCAACGAGTCCGACCTCGGCGGCTACAAGGACGTGCAGGTCGCGATCAAGGGCTCGTCGTCCGACCCCGCGCAGGGCGTCTGGGCGCATCTGAAGTACGAGGGCGGCGTGCACCGCGTGCAGCGGGTTCCCGCGACGGAGTCGCAGGGGCGCATCCACACCTCGACGACCGGCGTGCTCGTGTTCCCCGAGGTGGACGAGCCCGAGGAGATCCAGATCGATCAGAACGATCTGAAGATCGACGTGTTCCGCTCATCGGGACCCGGCGGGCAGTCGGTGAACACCACCGACTCCGCTGTCCGCATCACGCACGTGCCCACCGGGATCGTCGTGTCGATGCAGAACGAGAAGTCGCAGCTGCAGAACCGCGAGGCGGCGATGCGCGTGCTGCGCGCCCGACTGCTCGCCAAGCAGCAGGAGGAGCTCGATGCGGCGGCCTCCGACGCACGCAAGTCGCAGATTCGCGGCATGGACCGTTCGGAGCGCATCCGCACGTACAACTTCCCCGAGAACCGGATCGCGGATCACCGCACCGGGTTCAAGGCGTACAACCTCGATCAGGTCATGGACGGTGCGCTCGACCCCATCATCGAGAGCGCCATCGCCGCCGACGAGGAGGCGCGTCTCGCCGCCGTCGGCTCCGAGGGCTGAGCGGCCGCCGCGACGGCGTCAGGTGCGCGCGGCGTACCGGTGCTCGGGACGCCCGGTCGACCCGTACTGCAACCGCACCTCGACGATGGTCCGCGCGGCGAGAGCGGCGAGGTGCCGTCGCGCCGTGGCGCGGGAGATGCCGACCCGTTCGGCGACCTCCGCGGCGGAGGCCTCGTCGGCCCCGAGCGCCTCGAGCACGCGCTGCTCGGTTGCCGAACGCGACAGGGAGACTGGCTCGCCGCCCCCGTGCAGGATCGCCAGCGCGCGGTCCACGTCCTCCTGCGTGAGCGCACGATCGCCCGCGAGCAGATTGCGGTAGCGGGTGTATCGGTCGAGGAGCCCGGTGAGGGCACGGCGCTCGAAGGGCTTCACGAGGTAGCCGACGGCGCCGGTCCGCAGCGCCCGTCGTACCGTGGGGGCGTCGTCCGCGGCGGAGATGAGGATCGCGTCGACGCTGGCCTCGCGGACGAGCCCGATGCCGTCGCCGTCGGGGAGATAGACGTCGGCGAGCAGGACATCGGGGCGTGTCGAGCGCACGAGGTCGCGTGCCTCGGCGCAGGACCGCGCGGTCCCGGTCACGGCGTACCCGGGGTGGTCGTCCACGATCGTCCGGTGCAGATCGGCCACCCGGAAGTCGTCGTCGAGGATGAGCGCGCGCAGCGGTTCGGTCATGGGTCCTCCTTCGGGACACGCGGAGCGGGGTCGACGGCATCCCCGAGGCGGGCGGCGAACACCGCGCCGTGGCCGGGACCGCCGGGGTCGATGATCCAGAGGTCGCCTCCGCTGCGGCGAGCGATCTCCGTCGCGAGCGGCAGACCGATGCCGTGCCCGTGCACCGGGTCGTCGCTTCCGTCCTCGACGGTGCTCGTCCGCGGGTCGGGCTCGCGCAGACCGTCGCCGGAGTCGGCCACGGTGACGATGAGCGCGTCACCGTCGCTCAGCACGGAGACGTCCACCCACCGCGGCTCCCGCGTGCCCGCGACGGCGGCCACGACCGCGTTGTCGACGAGGTTGCCGAGCACGCTCGCCACGTCCTCGGCCCGGCGGACGGTGCCGATCAGCTGAGTCTCGTCTCCGATCCGCAGGGCGACGCCCCGTTCGGCGGCCTCGACGCCCTTGGCTCCGAGGAAGGCGTGCAGGAACGGGTCGCGCACGAGGTCGAGTCCGGTGACGGGGAACGCCACCGGACCGCGGCTCACCAGCTCGTCGAGGAATGCCCTGGCGTCGTCGACACGACCGGCGTCGATGAGGCCCGCGGCCACATGAAGGCGGTTCGCGAACTCGTGGCGCTGGACACGCAGCGCGGAGGTCATCGTCCGGACGGCTTCCAGCCGCTCGGTCAGGGCGATGAGGTCGGTGCGGTCGCGCACGATCAGCACCTCGCCGAGCGCGCGCCCGTCGCGTCGCACCGCGCGCGACTCGAGGTACAGCATCCGGTCGCCGACGACGGCCTCCGCACGGTCGCGAGCCCCGGTGGCGGTATCCCGCACGACCGGCGGGAGCGGGAGCGCGTCCACGGTGTGGCCGACCGGATCGTGAAGCCCGAGGAGCCGGTCCGCCGCCGCATTGCTCACGCGCACGACACCGTCCTGATCGACCGCGAGCACGCCGTCGCCGACGCCGTCGAGCACCGCAGTCTGATTCTGCACGAGGGCGACCAGCTCCTCGGGCTGCACGCCGATGGTCAACCGTTCCCAGCGGCGGCGCAGGAGGAGGAAGGTCAGGAGGGCGAGGGCGAGCGCGCCGGCGGCGGTGAGACCGAGAGCGGCGAGTAGGGGAGGCAGGTCGTCGAACACACCCGCGCGCTCGAACCCGACGCTGATCTCGCCGACCGGCGTGCCGGAGTCGTCGCGCACCGGCACCTTCGCGCGGGCGGACTCGCCGAGCGTGCCGGTCTGCCAGTCGACCACCTCGTGGCCCGCCAGCACCGCGGCGAAGGGGGTGCTCACCACCTCGCCGATCCGGGACGGCAGGGGATGAGCAAGACGGATGCCTTCATCATCCGTGATGACGACGAACAGGGCCCCGGTGCGGGCCATGACGTCCGTGGCGATCTGCTGCAGGTCTCCGTCGCGCAGCGCCTCCGCGTCCGGCTCGTCGTCCGAGGCGGAGACGGCGGCGACCGCCGCCCGCACCTGCGCATCCTCGGCCAGGGTCCTCGCGATGCCGAGCGCGGTCGACTCCGCCTCGGCGCGCAACTGCTGAACCGCGAGGGCGAGGTACACGCCCGTGCACAGCGTCACGACCAGGGCGACGGCCGCGAGGTGGAGCAGCAGCGCGCGGGTCGCGAACCGGACCCGTCTCCGCGGGGCCATCGCCACCTCCTCCCATCGCGCAATATGCGCAGAAGTCACGGTACGCGCACAAGGCGCGGTTATGCGGCATACCGCGCTCCGCGTCCGCGGATTCCCTAGCCTCGTCAGGATCCGTCAGCGATGACGGAGCGACGACGAAGGAGTCACGCATGTTCCACGCATCGACCGCGCTGATCGCTGCCGCCGAGGAGGAGGCACCGACCTACGACGTGGCCTTCGTGCCGCCGGAGGGCGTGCTCGTCATCCTCGGCTTCACGATGGTCCTCGTGTTCATGACGCTGATCATGACCAAGCGCCTCACCCCGATGGTGGCCCTGATCCTGGTGCCGACCGCCTTCGGGCTCTTCGCGGGAGCGGGGCTCGGGCTCGGCGACATGATCCTCGACTCGATCGGCACCATGGCGCCCACGGCGGCGCTGCTGATGTTCGCGATCATGTTCTTCGGCATCATGATCGACGTCGGACTCTTCGACCCTCTCATCCGGCTGATCACGCGGGTGCTCGGTGACGACCCCGCAAAGGTGGTGCTCGGGACGGCGATCCTCGCGGGCGCGGTGTCCCTCGACGGCGACGGCTCGACGACGTTCATCATCACGACCTCCGCGATGCTGCCCATCTACCTGCGCCTCGGCATGAGCCCCGTCGTCCTCACCTGCGTCGCCGGACTCATGAACGGCACGCTCAACATCGTCCCGTGGGGCGGCCCGACCGTGCGCGCCGCGACCGCGCTCGGTGTGCAGCCGACGGAGATCTTCGTGCCGATGCTCCCCGCTCTGGGCGCAGGCATCGTCGTGACGCTCGGCTTCGCCTGGCTCCTCGGCCTGGGGGAGCGGCGGCGCCTGGGACGGATCGACGCGGACGGCAGGCTCACCGGAGCCGACGGCGGCGTCCTCTCCTCGGTGCCCCGGATCTTCCGCGGCGCCGAGCTCAAGCCGGGCGCGCGCGCCTCGCTGCGCACCGGCAATCTCGTCGTCGTCGCCGGCGGACACGCTCCGGTCGCCGCCGGGAGCGTCGACCCCGCGGACACGGCGATGGCCGACACCATGCTGGACCCGGCCCGGCCGACCCTGCGTCCGCGGCTGATCTGGTTCAACCTCCTCCTGACCGTCGCGGTCATGGTGCTCCTGGTGATCGACATCCTGCCGTTGCCCTACGTGTTCATGGTCGGCGCGGGCATCGCCCTCGTCGTCAACTTCCGCGGCATCAAGGAGCAGGCGGCCGAGATCGTCGCGCACGCCCCGAGCATCGTCGGCGTCGTGTCGATGGTCATCGCGGCCGGCGTCCTCGTGGGAGTCCTCTCCGGCACCGGCATGGTCGACGCCATGGCGACCTGGATCACGAACGTGCTGCCGCCCGCGCTCGGCCCCTTCCTCGCTCCGATCACGGGCGTGCTGTCGATCCCGTTCACGTTCTTCATGTCGAACGACGCCTTCTACTTCGGGATCCTCCCGGTGCTCGCGCAGAGCGCCGCGAACTTCGGCATCGATCCGGTCGAGATGGCCAGGGCCTCGATCACCGGACAGCCGGTGCACCTGCAGAGCCCGCTCGTGCCCGCGATCCTGCTGCTCGTCTCCCTCGCCGGGGTGAACCTCGGAGACCACCACCGCAAGGTGCTGTGGCGCGCGGTCATCGTGTCACTCGTGATGCTGGGGATCGGCATCCTGGTCGGCGCCGTCCCGTTCTTCGTCGCGCAGTGACGAAGAACGCCGGTCGCCGGGCGGCGCGTCAGATGGAGTAGTCCGGGGCGGTCAGCAGGGCTCTGGTGTCCTCACCAGCGCTCCGCTGGCGCGGCTTCGCCGGCACGCCCACGAGCACGCTGTCGGCGGGTGCGTCCTTCGTGACCACGGCGTTGGCACCCACCACCGAGCGGGCGCCGACCGTGACGGGGCCGAGGATCTTCGCCCCCGCGCCCACGGCGACGCCGTCCTGCAGGGTGGGGTGCCGCTTGCCGACGTCCCGTGTCCGACCGCCGAGGGTCACACCGTGGTACATGAGCACGTCATCGCCGATCTCCGCGGTCTCGCCGATCACGACGCCCATGCCGTGGTCGATGAAGAAGCGCCGGCCGATCCGGGCTCCCGGGTGGATCTCGACGCCGGTCAGCCAGCGGGACACCTGTGACCCGGCACGGGCGAGGAGTCGGAAGCGTCGCCGCCACAGCGCGTGGGAGACGCGGTGCGCCCAGACAGCATGCAGGCCGGGGTAGAGCAGAGCCACCTCGATCGCGCTGCGCGCGGCCGGATCGCGAAGGCGCGCGGCGGCGATGTCCTCGCGCATTCGCCCGATCATGCCCATCGACGACCTCAGTCCTCGCGCAGATCCTCGAACAGGGCGGTGGAGAGGTACCGCTCGCCGGTGTCCGGGATGATCACGACGATGGTCTTGCCGGCGTTCTCCGGGCGCGCGGCGACGGTCAGCGCGGCCGAGACGGCGGCGCCGGAGGACATGCCGACCAGCAGTCCCTCCTTCGCGGCGAGCTCTCGGGCCACGCGCAGGGAGTCCTCGAACTCCGCCGTGATGATCTCGTCGAGCACGTCGCGGTCGAGCACATCGGGCACGAAGTTCGGGCCGATGCCCTGGATCTTGTGCGGTCCGGGGTGCCCCTCGGTCAGGACGGGGGAGTCCTTGGGCTCCACGGCGATGACCTGGACCTCGGGCTTCGCCGCCTTCAGCGCCTGCCCGGTGCCGGTGACGGTGCCGCCCGTGCCGACGCCGGCGATGAAGATGTCGACCGCGCCGTCGGTGTCCCGGAGGATCTCCTGCGCCGTGGTCTCGCGGTGGATCTGCGGGTTCGCCGCGTTCTCGAACTGGCGGATCCAGACGGCGCCGGGGGTCTCGTCGACGATCCGCTTGACCTCCTCGATGGCCCCCTTCATGCCCTTGGTGGGGTCGGTGAGGACGATCTCCGCGCCGAAGGCCTTGAGCAGCACACGGCGCTCCTTCGACATCGAGGCGGGCATGGTGAGGATGACGCGGTAGCCGCGGGCGGCGCCGACCATGGCGAGGGCGATACCGGTGTTGCCGCTCGTCGACTCCACGATGGTGCCGCCGGGGGAGAGCTCGCCGGCGGCCTCGGCCGCGTTGATCATGGCGATGCCGATGCGGTCCTTCACGCTCGACGCCGGGTTGTAGTACTCGAGCTTCGCGAGCACGGTGGCGCCGAGGCCCTCGGCCACGCGGTTGAGGCGGACGAGCGGGGTGTTCCCGAAAGCGGTGGTGATGTCGGGGTGGATGCCGGACATGGGGGAGCCTTCCTGTGCGGGTGCGCTGCCGCTCCAGCCTAGGCGAGCGCGATGGGGCACGGGGCATTGTGACGGCTGCGCACTCTACGCTGGAGCCATGCCCGACCTCTCCCTCGCCGCCGCCGTGCGCGCCGCCGCGCAGCGTCTCGCCGACGCCGGCGTGCCCGACCCCCTCGTCGACGCGGAGCTGCTCGCCGGGCACGTCCGGGGACAGCGCCGGGGAGAGGTGCAGGCGGCGGTGATCCGCGGTGACCGGCTCGACGATGACGACGCGGCGGCGCTGGACGCCCTCGTCGCCCGCCGCGCGCGCAGGGAGCCGCTGCAGCATCTCACGGGAACGGCACCGTTCCGGCACCTGGAGCTCGCGGTCGGTCCCGGCGTCTTCGTCCCGCGTCCCGAGACAGAGACGGTGGTGCAGTATGCGATCGACGCTCTGCTGGGATCGGGCGATCCTTCCCCGATCGGCGTCGATCTCGGCACCGGGAGCGGTGCGATCGCGCTCGCGATGGCGACCGAGGTGCCGCATGCGCGGGTCTACGCCGCAGAACTCTCTCCGGAGGCGCACGCCTGGGCCCGCCGCAACGTCGAGGGCGTCGAGAACCTCACGCTCGTGCTGTCGGACCTCGCGGAGGCGTTCCCGGAACTGGACGGTACGGCAGCAGTCGTCATCTCGAACCCGCCCTACGTGCCGGCACAGGCGATCCCCCGTGACCCCGAGGTCCGGCTGTTCGACCCCGCCCTCGCGCTCTACGGCGGAGAGGACGGGCTCGATGTCGTCCGGGTGCTCAGCACCAGGGCTCTGCGCCTGCTGAGATCCGGCGGAACCCTCGTGATCGAGCACGGAGAACTGCAGGGCGCTCCGATCCGGGAGCTGCTCGCGGCGGACGGCTGGCGGGCCGCGGCCACCCATCGCGATCTGACGCTGCGCGATCGCGCCACCACCGCCGTGCGTCCCTGATCAGCAGTCGTCGAGCTCGTCCCGAACCCGCCCCGCGTAGAATCGAACCGTCATGTCCCCCATCTTCGACTGCAGCGACGAGGCGCAGCTGCTCGCCGGAATGCGCAATGCGCGTCAGGCGATCGGCCGCGGCGACCTCATCGTCATCCCCACCGACACCGTCTACGGCGTCGCCGCCGACGCCTTCTCGCCGCCCGCGGTGCAGCGTCTCCTGGATGCCAAGGGTCGCGGCCGCAATCAGCCGCCGCCCGTGCTCGTCGGCACGAAGGAGACGCTGACGGCCCTCGCGGAGGCTGTTCCGGAGCCCGTCCAGCGTCTCGTCGACGCGTTCTGGCCCGGGGGACTCACGATCGTGCTGCCGGCGCAGCCCTCGCTGGTGTGGGATCTGGGGGAGACCCAGGGCACGGTCGCCGTCCGCATGCCCGAGGGCCGGGTGGTGCTCGAGCTGTTGGCCGAGACCGGACCGCTCGCGGTGTCCAGCGCCAACCTCACCGGCAAGGCGGCGGCGATCTCCGCGCTCGACGCGGAGAAGATGCTGGGCGACAGCGTCGCGGTGTACCTGGACGACGGCATGAGCAGGAACGGCGTCGCCTCCACGATCGTCGACGCGACCTCTCTCGTGCGCCGCGGCCCCGATACCGAGGAGGGCGTCGTCCGGATACTGCGGGACGGCGTCGTGACCAGGGAGCAGCTGCGCGTGGTCCTGGGCGACCTGCTCGAGCCGGAGCCGCAGGACGGGGATTCGTGAAGCAGTACCTCTTCACGATCATCGTCACCGCCGCGATCACCTTCGTGCTGACGTGGGCGGTGTGGCGGTTGAGCCTGCGCTTCAAGCTGTATCCCGGCATCCGCGAGCGCGACGTGCACACCACGCCGACACCCCGCCTCGGCGGCGTCGCGATCTTCCTCGGCATCGTGGCCGCCTTCGCGGTCTCGGCAGCCAACCCCTTCTTCCAGAGCATCTGGACGCCCCCGCAGACCACGTGGTCCATCCTCGCCGCCGCGCTCCTCATCGCCGTGATCGGGGTGATGGACGATCTCTGGGACATCGACTGGATGATCAAGCTCGGCGCGCAGTTCCTCGCCGCCGGCATCATCACGGTCGGCGGCGGTCTGCAGATCCTCTCCCTGCCGTTCGGCGACCTCATCGTGGTGTCGAGCTGGCTGAGCATCACGATCACGATGTTCGCGATCGTGATCGTCATGAACGCCGTGAACTTCATCGACGGGCTGGACGGCCTCGTCGCCGGCGTCTGCCTGATCTCCAACGGGGTCTTCTTCGCCTATTCGTACATCTTCACGCGCGACTCCGGCGCGTCGAGCTACTTCAACCTCTCCACCTTCCTCGCTGCGGTCCTCATCGGCGCGTGCCTCGGATTCCTGCCGTTGAACTGGAGTCCGGCGAAGCTCTTCATGGGCGACTCGGGTGCGCTCGTGATCGGTCTGCTCATGGCGACCTCGGCCATCGCGATCACCGGGCAGATGGATCCGTCCGCCCTGGATCCGGAGCGCCTCGGGCGCTCGCAGCTCATCGGCGCCTTCCTGCCCATCCTGCTTCCGCTGCTCGTCGTGCTCCTGCCGCTGCTCGACTTCGGGCTCGCCGTGCTGCGTCGGATGAGCGCAGGCCGCTCGCCGTTCTCCCCGGACCGGAAGCACCTGCACCACCGGATGCTCGACCTCGGGCACCGCGACCGCGATGCGGTCCTCATCTTCTACGCCTGGACGGCCGTCATCTCCCTCGCCGTCCTCCTGATGTACGTCGGCGCCCGTGAGGACTGGCCCGGCCAGTACCTCCCCGGGGTCGCCTTCGGGGTCGTCGGCATCGCCGCGTGCCTCGTCATCACCCTGAGCCCCACCCGCCGACGCAAGACCGCCGCGGGCGCTGCGCCCGACCCGATCCCCCTGGAGCCCCGATGAGTCCCAGCCCCGTTTCCAGCACCCCGATCCTGCGTCGCACGCTCGTCTGGTCGGCGGTGGCAACCGTCGTGCTGGCTCTCGTCGCCGGCGGAATCGGCTTCGCGGTCGCGCAGGGGGAGGGGCTCGTGAGCGGCCTTCTCGGCGTGCTCCTGGCCGCGCTGTTCCTCGGCATCACCGGGCTGAGCATCCTGATCGCCAACCGGTGGTATGGCGACCCGCTCTACGTGCAGCTCTTCTTCGCGATCGTCCTCGGCGGCTGGCTGCTGAAGCTCGGGGTCTTCGTCGTCGTGATGATCCTGCTCGCCGGACAGCCGTGGATCGAGCCGATGGTGTTCTTCCTGTCGATCGTCGCCGGGGTGCTGATGTCCCTCATCATCGATGTCGTCGTCCTCACCCAGATGCGGCTGCCGAACGTCAGCGACACCACGCTGCCCACCGAAGTACCGGAGGACCGCGCCCCGGGAGCGGTGAACGATGCTCCGGACGGCCCGGCGGACGCCGCCCCGCGGTCTTAGGGCACCCTTGGATTCTGATAGTGTTGAGGAGTGCCCGCCGCTCGCCCGCGAGCGCTTGCGCTGTGTAGCACACCGACCATCGTCGCCCCGGTTCTGACCGGTGCCCCGAAGCTGGAGCCCGCGCTGTTTAATCTTGCTGCGACCCTGACCCCCCGACTCGCGTCCTCTGATGGCGAGTTCCACGGCCCTTCGATCGATGAGTTCTTCCCGGAGATCCTCTTCCACGTCGGACCCATCCCGGTCAACCGGATCCACCTGATCCAGTTGCTCTCGGTGATCGCCGTCGTCCTGATCCTCTGGCTCGGCACCCGCCGCATGAAGGTCGTGCCCGGCCGGTTCCAGAGCCTCGTCGAGATGGGCCTCGGCTTCGTCCGCGGCGGCATCGCCCACGACCTGCTGGGCCGCAAGGACGGCGACCGCTTCCTGCCGATCCTCACCACGATCTTCTTCATGGTGCTGTTCATGAACATCACGGGCATCATCCCGTTCCTGAACATGCCGGGAACGGCGATCATCGCGGTGCCGCTCACGCTCGCCGTGGTCAGCTACGTCACGTTCATCTACGCCGGTATCAAGAAGAGCCCGAAGAACTTCTTCAAGAACGCGCTCTTCCCGTCGGGCGTGCCGTGGCCGGTCTACTTCATCGTCACGCCGATCGAGCTCATCTCGACGTTCATCATCCGCCCGGTGACCCTCACCCTGCGACTGCTGATGAACCTCGTCGTCGGCCACATGATCCTGGTCCTCTGCTTCGCGGCGACCCAGTTCTTCTTCTTCACCGCGGGTGGCGGCTGGGCTGCCCTCGGTATCGGAACCCTCGCCTTCGGCGGCGCCTTCACTCTCTTCGAGATCCTGGTCGCCGTCCTGCAGGCCTACGTCTTCACCGTCCTCACCGCGGTCTACATCCAGCTCGCGGTCGCAGAAGAGCACTGAGCGGGCGGGCAACAGCCCACCCACCCAACGAAAGGAAAAACCCGTGGACGCAACTACGGTTCTCGCTGAAATCAACGGCCACCTCGCGGCGGTCGGCTACGGCCTCGCGGCCATCGGCCCGGCCATCGGTGTGGGCATCGTGGTCGGCAAGACCATCGAGGGCGTCGCCCGTCAGCCCGAGCTGGCCGGTCGCCTGCAGGTCCTCATGTGGATCGGTATCGCCTTCACCGAGGCGCTTGCGTTCGTCGGCATCGCCGTCGGATTCATCCCCTTCCCGTAATCCCCACCGACTTCTGAAGGAGACAGGATGCTGAACGCTCTTGTCACGAACCTCGCGGCTGAGGGTGAGGCGGCGAACAACCCGCTGATCCCCGCGTGGTACGACATCATCTGGTCGGGCTTCTGGTTCCTCATCATCCTCGCCGTCGTGTGGAAGGTCGCCCTTCCCCGTCTGACGAAGATGCTCGACGAGCGGTCCGCCGCCATCGAGGGCAACATTGCCAAGGCCGATGAGGCGCAGAAGCAGGCGGAAGCGGCTCTCGAGGAGTACACCCGGCAGCTCGCCGAGGCACGCACCGAGGCCGGTGAGATCCGTGAGGCCGCCCGTGAGGACGGCAAGAAGATCATCGCCGAGGCGAAGGAGACCGCAGCCAGCGAGGCCGCGCGTCTGACCGCCACCGCGCACACGCAGATCGAGGCCGAGCGCCAGACGGCTCTCGTCTCCCTGCGCAGCGAGGTCGGCTCGCTCGCTCTCGACCTCGCCGGCGGCGTGGTCGGCGAGACGCTCTCCGACGACGCTCGCGCGGCCGCCGTGGTCGACCGCTTCCTCGCCGATCTCGAAGCATCCGACCTTCGACAGGCTCAGGTACCGGGCGGGCAGTCGTAATGGGCAGCGCGACCGCTCAGGCACTCGCGGCATCCACTCAGACGCTTGCCGCAGCGAAGGACATCACCCTCGAGACTGCGCGCGAGCTGTTCGCGGCCGCGCGGGCCGTGGGCGAATCGTCTCAGCTGAGCGGCGCGCTGGCTGACCCCTCGGCTCCGGCCACGGCGCGGCAGAACGTCGTGTCCGCCGTGTTCGGGCAGTACGGCTCCGCGACGCAGGGCATCCTGCGCACCGCGGTCGCCGAGCGCTGGTCGAACGCGTCCGAGCTGATCGACGGCCTCGAAGAGCTCGCGATCCGGGCGGCGACCAGCGCCGAGCCCGGCGCGGACATCGAGGGAGAGCTCTTCGGCTTCTCGCGCGTGATCGCGGCGAACCCGGAGCTCGAACTCGCTCTCGGCAGCCGGCTCGGGGGAGAGGACGCGAAGGCCACCCTGGTCGAGCGTCTCCTCGCCGACGCCTCCGCCAGCGCTCCGACGGCCCTCATCGTCACGTCCCTCGTGCGTCAGCCGCGCGAGCGCCGGGTGCGGCAGCTGCTGAGCCGGGCGATGCGCATCGTCTCGAGCCAGCGCGGCCGCCTCGTGGCCACGGTGCACACCGCGACCGAGCTCAGCGACGCCCAGCGCACGCGACTCGGCCAGACGCTCTCGCAGCGATACGGCGGCCAGGTGTCCCTCAACGTCGTCATCGACCCCACCGTCGTCGGAGGCCTGCGCGTGCAGATCGCCGATGACGTCATCGACGGCAGCATCTCCGCACGACTCGCCGACCTTCGCCAGAAGCTCGCGGGCTAACACGACTTCGCGCGGGGAACCGCGCACCCAGATACAAAGGGAAGACAATGGCAGAACTATCGATCAGCCCCGACGTCATCCGTGACGCGCTGAAGGATTTCGCCGCCGCGTACGAGCCCACCGGGGCCGCGGCGACCGAGGTCGGCACCGTCATCGACGCCGCCGACGGCATCGCTCACGTCGAGGGACTTCCCGGCGTCATGGCGAACGAGCTCGTGACCTTCGCCGACGGCACCAAGGGTCTCGCGCTGAACCTCGACGAGCACGAGATCGGCGTCGTCGTCCTCGGCGACTTCACCGGCATCGAGGCCGGTCAGGAAGTCACCCGCACGGGTGAGGTCCTCTCCGTCCCGGTCGGTGACGGCTACCTCGGCCGCGTCGTCGACCCGCTCGGCAACCCGATCGACGGCCTCGGCGCGATCGCGACCGAGGGTGTCCGCGAGCTGGAGCTCCAGGCCCCGGGCGTCATGCAGCGCAAGTCGGTCCACGAGCCCATGCAGACCGGCATCAAGGCCATCGACGCGATGATCCCGGTCGGCCGCGGCCAGCGCCAGCTCATCATCGGCGACCGCCAGACCGGCAAGACGGCCATCGCGATCGACACGATCATCAACCAGAAGGCCAACTGGGAGTCCGGCGACGTCAACAAGCAGGTCCGCTGCATCTACGTCGCCATCGGTCAGAAGGGCTCGACCATCGCTTCGGTGAAGGGCGCGCTCGAGGAGGCCGGCGCTCTGGAGTACACCACCATCGTGGCGGCTCCGGCGTCCGACCCCGCCGGCTTCAAGTACCTCGCTCCGTACACCGGTTCGGCCATCGGCCAGCACTGGATGTACGGCGGCAAGCACGTCCTGATCATCTTCGACGACCTGTCGAAGCAGGCCGAGGCCTACCGTGCCGTCTCCCTGCTGCTCCGCCGCCCGCCGGGCCGCGAGGCCTACCCTGGTGACGTCTTCTACCTGCACTCGCGTCTGCTCGAGCGGTGCGCGAAGCTGTCCGACGAGCTCGGTGCCGGCTCGATGACGGGTCTCCCGATCATCGAGACCAAGGCGAACGACGTCTCGGCGTACATCCCGACCAACGTGATCTCGATCACCGACGGCCAGATCTTCCTCCAGTCCGACCTCTTCAACGCCAACCAGCGTCCCGCGGTCGACGTGGGTATCTCGGTGTCGCGTGTCGGTGGTGACGCCCAGGTGAAGTCGATCAAGAAGGTCTCCGGAACGTTGAAGCTGGAGCTGGCGCAGTACCGCTCGCTCGAGGCGTTCGCGATGTTCGCCTCGGACCTCGACGCCGCGTCGCGCCGTCAGCTCTCGCGCGGTGCCCGTCTGACCGAGCTGCTCAAGCAGCCGCAGTACTCGCCGTACCCGGTGGAGGAGCAGGTCGTCTCGATCTGGGCCGGCACCAACGGCAAGCTCGACTCGATCGAGGTCGAGGACGTGCTCCGCTTCGAGCGCGAGCTGCTCGACTACCTGCGTCGCAACACCAAGGTGCTCGACACGCTTCGGGAGACGAACGTGCTGGACGACGCCACCGTCGCCGAGCTCGACAAGCAGACCGACAACTTCCTCCTGGAGTTCCGGGGCGGCAAGGGCCACGCCATCGGTGCCCCTGGTCACGAGGAGCACGCTGCGGCCGAGGCCGAGGACGTCAACCAGGAGAAGATCGTCAAGGGTCGTCGCGCGTAATCGCGTGAGGTACTGATTCATGGGCGCTCAACTCAGGGTCTACAAGCAGAAGATCTCTTCTGCTCAGACGACCAAGAAGATCACGAAGGCGATGGAACTCATCGCGGCTTCGCGCATCCAGAAGGCGATGGCACGCGTCAAGGCGTCCACCCCCTTCGCGCGGGCCGTGACGAGGGCCGTGTCCGCCGTCGCGACGCACTCGAACGTCGACCACCCGCTCACCCGCGAGCCCGAGACGATCCGCCGCTCCGCGGTCGTGATCTTCTCGTCGGACCGCGGCCTCGCCGGAGCCTTCAACTCGCAGATCCTCCGTGAGGGTCTCGAGGTCGCGGAGCTCCTGCGCGAGCAGGGCAAGGAGCCGGTGTTCTACCTCGTGGGCCGCAAGGCCGTCGGGTACTTCCAGTTCCGTCGTATCGAGGCCGCTGCAGAGTGGACCGGCGACACCGACACCCCCTCGTTCCACACGGCGGAGGAGATCTCGCAGACGCTTCTCGAGGCCTTCAACCGTGGGGGAGAGGACGGCGGCGTCGACGAGATCCACCTCGTGTACAACCGCTTCGTCAGCATGATGACGCAGTCGCCGGAGTCCGTGCGCCTGCTGCCGCTGGAGATCGCGGAGGCCGACGACTCGGAGGCGGGCAGCACCGTCTACCCGCTGTACGAGTTCGAGCCCGACGCCGAGACGGTGCTCGACGCGATCCTGCCGGTGTACATCCAGAGCCGCGTCTTCAACGCCCTCCTGCAGTCGTCCGCCGCCAAGCAGGCCGCGACGCAGAAGGCGATGAAGTCGGCCAGCGACAACGCCGACAAGCTCATCACCGACTACACCCGCCTGCGCAACAACGCGCGTCAGGCCGAGATCACCCAGCAGATCGCCGAGATCGTCGGTGGCGCCGACGCTCTCGCATCGAGCTGACAGACCCTCAGGAAAGAGACGAAGAAATGACCACCACCGCCACGGCTGAGCAGCCGGCGACCGCGGTCGTCGGGCGCGTCGCCCGCGTCAACGGTCCGGTTGTCGACATCGAGTTCCCGCACGACTCGATCCCCGACATCTACAACGCGCTGAAGACGACGATCACGATCGGCGAGGAGTCCACCGAGATCACGCTCGAGGTCGCGCAGCACCTCGGCGACGACCTGGTCCGCGCCATCGCCCTGAAGCCGACCGACGGCATCGTCCGCGGTCAGGAGGTGCGTGACACCGGTGAGGCCATCTCGGTCCCCGTCGGTGACATCACCAAGGGCAAGGTCTTCAACGTGATCGGCGAGGTCCTCAACGGCGAGCCCGGTGAGACCATCGAGGTCACGGAGCGCTGGCCCATCCACCGCAAGGCCCCGAACTTCGACCAGCTCGAGTCGAAGACCACGATGTTCGAGACGGGCATCAAGTCGATCGACCTCCTCACCCCGTACGTGCAGGGTGGAAAGATCGGTCTCTTCGGTGGTGCCGGCGTCGGCAAGACCGTCCTCATCCAGGAGATGATCCAGCGCGTCGCGCAGGACCACGGTGGTGTGTCGGTGTTCGCCGGTGTCGGTGAGCGCACCCGTGAGGGCAACGACCTCATCCACGAGATGGAGGAGGCGGGCGTCTTCGACAAGACCGCCCTCGTCTTCGGCCAGATGGACGAGCCGCCGGGGACGCGTCTGCGCGTCGCCCTGTCGGCTCTGACGATGGCGGAGTACTTCCGTGACGTGCAGAAGCAGGACGTGCTGCTCTTCATCGACAACATCTTCCGCTTCACGCAGGCCGGTTCCGAGGTCTCCACGCTGCTGGGCCGCATGCCCTCCGCCGTGGGGTACCAGCCGAACCTCGCCGACGAGATGGGCCTCCTCCAGGAGCGCATCACCTCGACGCGCGGTCACTCGATCACCTCGCTGCAGGCGATCTACGTGCCGGCCGACGACTACACCGACCCGGCTCCGGCCACGACCTTCGCGCACCTCGACGCGACGACCGAGCTCTCGCGTGAGATCGCGTCGAAGGGTCTGTACCCGGCCATCGACCCGCTGACCTCGACGTCGCGCATCATGGACCCCCGCTACTTGGGCGAGGACCACTACCGCGTGGCCACCACGGTCAAGCAGATCCTCCAGAAGAACAAGGAGCTGCAGGAGATCATCGCCATCCTCGGTGTCGACGAGCTCTCCGAGGAAGACAAGATCGTCGTGTCGCGTGCACGTCGCATCCAGCAGTTCCTCTCGCAGAACACCTACATGGCGAAGAAGTTCACGGGCGTCGAGGGCTCGACCGTGCCGCTGAAGGAGACCATCGAGTCGTTCGATGCGATCACCCGCGGTGACTTCGACCACGTCGCCGAGCAGGCCTTCTTCAACGTCGGTGGCATCTCCGACGTGGAGGAGCGCTGGGCGCAGATCCAGAAGGAGAACGCCTGACCATGGCGCTGCACGTCAGCCTCGTCTCCGCCGACGCGGAGGTCTGGACGGGAGAGGCGAGCCTCGTGGTCGCCAAGACCGTCGAGGGCGAGATCGGCTTCATGTCCGGTCACGAGCCGGTGCTGGCCATCCTCGCCGAGGGCCAGGTCCGGATCACCCAGACGGATGGCGCCAAGGTGCTGGCGAACGCGCAGGACGGATTCCTCTCCATGGAGGGCGACGTCCTGACGATCGTGGCCGGCAACGCGGCACTCATCTCCTGACACTCCTGTACATCGCGTCCGCCTCGACACCCTGCCCGGGTGTCGAGGCGGACGCGTCTCTTTTCCCCGAGGTGCTATGAAGATCCTGCTTCCGCCGTCCGAGACCAAGCGCGAGGGCGGTGACGGCGGGCCGCTGGACGTGTCGGCGCTGGCTCTTCCCGGCCTCGCCCCCCAACGGGATGCCGTGATCGACGCCCTCGTCGCTCTCGCGGACGACGAGGACGCCGCCCGGCGGGTGCTCAAGCTCAGCGAGCGGCAGCGGGGAGACGTCGCGCACAACCGGGCCCTGCGGACCTCCTCCACGATGCCCGCGGTGGACCGCTACACCGGGGTGCTGTTCGACGCCCTCGACGCGGCGTCGCTGTCCACCGCGTCTCGGCGCTGGCTGGATGCCCATGTGTGGATCCACAGCGCCCCGTTCGGCCCCGTCGCCGCCTTGGACGGGATTCCGACGTATCGGCTCGCCGCCGGCACGGCGCTGCCCGGAGTGGCGCCGCTCCGCCGCCACTGGGCCGATCCGACGACGGCGGCGATCGCGGCCGACGCCCCGGCGTTCGTCCTCGATCTGCGCAGCGAGGCCTACGCGGCGCTCGGTCCGGTTCCGAGCGCGGTGTCGTCGGCGTACGTGCGGGTCGTCACGGAGCAGGGGAGAGCCCTGAACCACTTCAACAAGAAGAGCAAGGGGCTGCTCGTGCGGGCGCTGGCGGAGGAGCGTCCGCGGCTGGGTTCGCTTCGCGCCCTGCAGCGGTGGGCCCAGGCGCATGACGTCGTGCTCCGGGACGGTGCGGTGCCCGGCGAGGTCGAGCTGGTCGTCGCCGACTGACGCCCGCCCCGAGCCCGGCGAATCGCCTCCGGCGGTCGTTGCCGCCCCCTGGGCGCACCGCTACCATGTCCAATGCGAGGCGGGGAGTCTCGTGGTGGGGGACGAAAGCCGTCTCCCCTGACCAGAGAATGTGAGCCTCATGGGTTACGACGACTACGGAGCGGGCTATCTCGGCCTGCTCTTCGCCTACTTCTTCGTCATTCTGCTGATCGCGGTCGCCGGATACGTCCTGGTGTCGCTCTTCTACATGAAGATCTTCCAGAAGGCCGGAGTCCAGGGGAACTGGCGCGCCTGGGTGCCGGTCTACAACTCCATGATCTTCTTCAAGCTCGGCGACCTGAGCCCGTGGCTCGTCCTCTACGGGATCGCGGGTGCCGCGCTGTTGAGCTGGATCGGCATCGGCTTCCTGTTCTCGCTCGCCCTCGGGGTGCTCTCGGCCATCGCCGCGTGGCGCGTGGGTCTCAAGCTCCAGAAGGACGCCGTCTGGGTCGTCCTCTACGTCTTCCTCGCCGTCGTCTGGCTCGGCATCAACGCCTTCGACAAGTCGCGCTGGAACCCGAACATCCAGCCGGCACCGTGGGCGGGCAACGGATTCCTCGGCGACCGCAGGGTCTGGGACGGCATCCCCGTCCAGCCCGCCGCGGCCGCGCCGCAGCAGGGCTATGGCGCGCCCCAGGGGTACGGTGCCCCGCAGGGCTACGGTACCCCTCCGCAGGGGTACGCGCCTCCGACGCAGCCGTACACCCCGCCCGCCGCTCCGGGCTACGCACCGCCGGCCGCGCCGACCGCTCCGGCGACGGGAGCGCCGATCCCTCCGGTGCCGCCCACCACTCCGCCGGCTCCGCCCGCGGCTCCGCCCACCACGCCTCCCGCGCCTCCGGCGGCTCCGCCTGCGGCGCCTCCGGCTCCGCCGACCACGCCGAACGATCCCACGCAGCCTCCTGCGTGACGACGGTGGAAGAGCCCCCGGTCTCCGGACCGGGGGTTCTTCGCGTCCGTGGTGCCGGCACGCCCCGACATGCCGCTAACGTGGAAACATGGACTCGTCGCACCGGAGGGCCGTTCACTCTCCTCCTTTCGTCCCGCGCCCCGTTCACAGAGACCCCGGTGCGGAGCAGGAGAGCGAGTTCCACTACGATGTGTGAGTATCCTGCGCCCGCCCCATTCGCCGCAGGTCCATCGGAGGCAGTTCGTGGCTGAGACCAAGACGCACACCGTCACGGTTGCGCATCGTCCGTTACTGCTGTCCTGGGCCGGGGTCACCGACCAGGGGCGACGCCGGGAGACGAATCAGGACGCTCTGCTCGCCGAGTACCCGCTGTTCATCGTCGCGGACGGCATGGGTGGCCACGCCGGTGGCGAGATCGCCAGTCAGAGCACGGTCACCCGACTGCGCGCGGTGGTGGACGCCGACGAGGTCTCTCCGTCTTCGATCGAGAAGGCGCTCGCTCTCGCCGTGGACGACATCGCCGGGCACCCCGACACCACCGATGAGGGCACGGGTACCACGCTCACCGGTGTGTACCTGGAAGAGCGCGACGGCGAACCGCACTGGGTGGCGCTGAACATCGGCGATTCCCGCGTCTACCTCCTGCGCGACGATCGGCTGCTGCAGGTCACGACCGATCACTCCGTCGTGCAGGAGCTCATCGCCGCCGGCAAGCTCAGCCCGGAAGAAGCCGAGGGACACCCCTACAGCAACGTGATCACCCGTGCCGTGGGCGCGAGCGAACTCACGGCGCCGGACTACATCACCATCGACGTGCGCCCGGGAGACCGGTTCGTCATCTGCTCCGACGGTCTCACGAAAGAGCTCACGGACTATGGCATCCAGCACTTCCTCCGGGCCCACGCCGACCCGGCCGAGAGCGTCGACGCGATGCTCGCCGCGGCACTCGACAACGGGGGCCGCGACAACGTCACGGTGATCGTCCTGCAGGTCGACGAACCCGACGACTCCTCCTCCCCATCCGACGACTCCGCGGAGTAGCGCCGCGCAGCCTGTGGAGAGGCCGCATCGGCGCCGGGGGCGGGATGCACTGGGGGCATGGACCCTTCGCCCCTGCTCCTGCCGTCCGCATCGGCACCGCTCCGCCGCCGCCCGCTTCCCCTCGTCGCCGCGGTCGTCCCCGTGGCGGCCGGCCTCGCGCTCTGGATGACGACGGGGGCGGTGCACGCGCTGTGGTTCGCGGCTCTCGGTCCCTTGATGCTGGGCGCTTCTCTCCTCGACACGGCCCGGGGGCGCCGCCGGGAACGGAAGGCCGACGCGCTCAGGGTGAGCACCGCGTGGGCCGACATCGAGGCCGAGTTGCATCGTCGCCACGCGCAGGAGCGGGCGCAGGTGGAGCGCCGTCATCCGGATGCGGCATCCTGCATCCGCGAGCGACCGTTCCGGGATGCCCGACCACCGGGCGACGACACCTCGCTCGTGGTGGGACGCGGTTCCCGGGCGAGCGGGGTGCGCTGCGAAGGCGGTGACGACGCTCGTGCTCAGTCCTTCCGCCGCCGCTGCGCGGTGTTGGAGGATGCGCCGTGGGTCGTCGCCCTCGGCCGCGGGGTGTGTCTCCGCGGCCGGGAGCCGCTCGTGCAGGCCGCAGCTCGCGCTCTCGTGATCCAGCTCTGCCTGCGCTTCTCGCCGAGCGTGCTGTCCCTCGTCGGCGACGAGGGGTGCGACCGGGCGCTCCGAGCGCTTCCGCATGCGCAGCGGGCGCGACGCGGCGGATTCCGTCTCGCTCTCGCCTCCGGTTCGGCCGGCGGGGCGGGGGCAGGTGCGGATGCCGTGATCTGGACCGTTCCGTCCGGCGCCGAGGTCCCGGAGGGCATCACGACGGTGATCGACATCGAGGAACCGGGCGCGGCCACGCTGCGGACGGCGGACGGCGAGGCCGACCTCGCCGTGGAGTTCCTCTCGTCCGCCCAGGCATCGGCCGCGGCGGAGCTGTGCGGCGAGGGGGACGGGGAGGGACCCGCCGTCACCGCGACAGCCCTGCGAGACCTTCCGCAGCCGCCGGCGGGGCCGGGCCTCCACGTCGCGCTGGGCACCGGGAGGGATGGCGCGCCCGTGGGAGCCGACATCGTCGAGGACGGTCCGCATGCCATCGTGACGGGGATGACGGGCACGGGCAAGAGCGAGCTCCTCGTCAGCTGGGTCGTCGCGGTCTGCGCGGGACACGGCCCTGACCGGGTGAGCTTCCTCCTCGCGGACTTCAAAGGAGGAACGGCTTTCGACCTGTTGCGCGGTCTGCCGCAGGTGGTCGGTGTCATCACCGACCTCGACGAGACGGAGGCGCGACGCGGGGTCGCCAGCCTCGCCGCCGAGATGCGGCGTCGCGAGGCAGCCCTTGCCGCGATGGGCGCCCGGGACGTGCGCGAGACCGACCTGCCCCGTCTGGTCATCGTCGTCGACGAGTTCGCCGCCTTGCTGCAGGATCACGCGGAGCTGGCGGCGGTCTTCACCGATGTCGCGGCGCGGGGGCGTGCGCTGGGCATGCACCTGATCCTGGGCACCCAGCGTGCCGCCGGCGTCATCCGCGACTCTCTTGCGACGAACTGCCCGCTGCGGATCAGCCTCCGCGTCGCGGAGGCCGCCGACAGCCGAGCGGTGATCGGGACCGGGGGAGCGGCGGATCTGCCCGGAGGCGCGGACGGGCGCGGTCGGGCGCTGCTCCGACGCCCCCAGGACGAGGAGCCCCACCCCGTGCGCACAGCGCTCGCGGATGACGAGCACATCCGTCGCATCGAGGAGCGATGGTCCGGAACGACCCGGTCCGCACCGCCGTGGCACCCGGCCCTCCCCACGTGCCTGCCGCTCGGGACGCTGCGAGCCGGGTCGAGGACGGGCGACAGGAGAACCGAGGAGGGGCCCCTGATCGTGCTCGGACGCGCCGACGACCCCGACCACCAGGCACAGCCGCTGGAGGTCCTGCGTCCGGGGCGCGAGCGCGGCATCGCCGTGCTCGGCGCTCCGGGGACCGGCAGGACGGCAGCGCTGCGCGTGATCGCCGCGCAGTATTCGCAATGCACGTGGTTCCCTGATGACCTCGAGAGCGCCGTCGATCAGCTCCTCGCGTGGACGGAGGGGGACGCCGCTCCGTCCGATGTCGTGCTCGCCGACGACCTCGACGCTCTCCATGCGGCGCTGCCTCTCGAAGACGGTCAGGACTTCGTCCAGCGCTGGGAGCACCTCGTGCGGTCGAAGGTGGCCGTCACCTGGGTGCTGGCGGCGAGTCGGGCCGTGGGCCCCCTGGCGCGCGTGTTCGATGCGCTTCCGCGACGGGCGGTGCTCCGGATGCCCACCCGGGTCGAGCACCTCGCCGCCGGTGGCGAGCTGGCGGCCTTCCGACGCGACCGTCCGCCGGGGCGGGCAGTGCTCGAGGAGCGGGAGATGCAGTTCGCGTGGGTCGATACCGAGCGCATGCCCGTGCGGCCGGTGCACACGCTTCGAGAGGGGGTGCCGGCCTGGGCGCCGGCCGGGGAGGTGACGGCGCTTGTCACCCCGGGCGCGGCGTCGGTCGTCGAGACGCTGGCCTCGGCGCACCCGGAGTGGGACGTGCAGGCCGCGGGTCCCGAGACGGGTAGGAACCGGCAAGCCGCTCGTGCTCGTCGCCGATGCCGAGAGCTGGCAACGTCACTGGGCGCTGTGGCAGCGGGTGCGGTCGCACGGGGAGGTGCTCATCCGGGCGGAGCGGCCCAGCGAGCTGCGTCAGCTCGTCGGCATCCGCGCTCGCCCGCCGTACGCCCGACCCGACGCCGGACGCGCGTGGTCCGTGATCGGCGACCGCGCACCCCGGCGTGTGGTCATCGATGCTCTGGGGCGTCGCTGACCACCCGACCGCGGTACACGGGTCCCGTGCCGTCGATGCGCGGTCAGATACCCGCGCCCGGCCGGATGACGCCGACGCGGGAGCCGCCACCGAGCACCGCGAGCGGCAGGGCATCGGCCAGCGCGGTCACGTCGGCCTCGCTGAGGCCGCCGGCACGCGCCAGCAGAGTCGCGGCGACGATGGTCGACGCGCGAGCGCCGCCGTCCAGCATCTTGAGCGCGACCGTCGTCCCGTTCGGAGCCACCATCACCATGACGCCCTCCGCGCCGCCCTTGGCGAAGACGCCGAGTCGTTCGATCGCGATCGTGTCGGGGCGCCCGGGGCCGTCGATGGTCCAGGGGTTCTCACGTACCGCCTTCACCAGGGAGCCGGCCACGCGGTGCAGTGCGAAGGGGGAGCGCTCGGAAGCGGTTCCGATGCGGTGGATGGCACGGGCCAGGGCCGTGAGGGTGAGGGCGTACACCGGGGCGCCGCAGCCGTCGATCGCGGTGTGGGCCATCTTCTCTCCGGTCAGCCGCTCGATGACGTCGCGGATGTGAGCCTGGAGCGGGTGCGCCGGGTCGAGGTAGCCGCCGGTCGGCCAGCCGGTCGCGATGCAGGCGCGGAGCATGGCGGCGTGCTTGCCGGAGCAGTTCATCCGGACGCGCGCCTCCTGGCCGTGTTCCCGCACCATCTCGTCGCGGGTCGCGGAGTCGCTCGGCCACGAGGGAGGACACGCGAGGTCGTCCTCGTTGAGGCCGCCGGCGGTGAGCATCTTGCGCACGACCTCGGCGTGCCGGTCGGTTCCGGAATGGCTGGCGGTGGACAGAGCCAGCTGCTCGCCCTCGAGCACCGCGCCCGCCGTGAGGCAGGCGACCGCCTGCAGGGGCTTCAGGCTGGAGCGGGGGAGGATCAACGCCTCCGCGTTCCCATGCCGCGCGACCACCTCGCCCTCGGGCGACAGCACGACAGCCGCCCCGGCATGACGCGACTCGATGAAGCCGCTCCGCTCCACGACGGCGAGTTCGACGGAATCCTGAACGGTGAGAGTCTCCAGCACCCGACAACTCTACCGGCGGGTGCGGCTCGCCTCCGTCGAGCACAGAGCCCGGGTGTCGGCGCCGCCTGGCAGACTGGGCGCATGCCAGAGCAGACGACTCCCCGGCCCCTCGGCGAGCACCGCTACGCCCTCACCTCCACCTGGACCGGCAACACCGGGTCCGGCACGAGCGGTTACCGCGACTACCGCCGTGACGTCACGATCGAGGTCGAGGGGAAGCCCGAGCTGCTCGCGTCGTCCGACAAGCCCTTCCGCGGCGATCCGTCGCGCTGGAATCCGGAGGACCTCCTGCTGGCCTCGCTCTCGGAGTGCCACCTGCTGTCCTATCTGCACGCGTGCGTGACGGCCGGCGTGGTGGTCGTGTCCTATCGCGACACCGCGAGCGGCGTGATGCGGGAGAACGGCGCCGGCGGCGGGTCCTTCGTCGAGGTGCTGCTGCGACCCGAGGTCGTCGTCGCCGAGCCGTCGATGATCGAGGCGGCCGAGCGGGCGCACGCCCAGGCGAACGAGTGGTGCTTCATCGCCAACTCGGTCAACTTCCCCGTCCGGCACGAGGCGACGGTGACGGCCGCCGGCTGAACGGACCGCTCAGCGGCGCTCGTGCGGGAGCGCCTGCTTGATCTTCTCGATCGTGTTCTGTGCCGGCGCCTCGTTGTAGGTGCCCGCGAGCTCCTGACCGGAGAGGGCGTGGATCGCGGCCATGATCTCGTCGGTCGCGAGTCGGCGCGCGCGGCCGCTCGTCGCCGGTCCGTGCGGAGACAGATCCAGGGGCTCCCCGAAGCGCACGGTGATCCGCTCGGACAGCGTGGGCATCTTGGCGCCGACCGGCATCACCTTGTCTGTGCCGATGAGTCCCACGGGAACGACGGGGGCGCCGGTCTGCAGGGCGAGGAACGCCACGCCCGTGCGGCCCTTGTACAGCCGGCCGTCGGTGGAACGGGTGCCCTCGGGGTACAGCGCGACGGCGAGGCCCTCGTCGAGGAGCTGACGCTGCAGGTCGAGGGCGTCGAGAGCCGCCTGACCGGCGCCGCGGCGGACCGGGATCGCACCGATCGCCTCGAAGAACGTCTTGGACGCCCAGCCCTTCACGCCGGTGCCCTCGAAGTAGCTCGACTTGGCGAGGAAGTGCACGGGCCGCGGAGCCGCCACCGGGATGGCGATGGAGTCGATGAACGACAGGTGGTTGCTGGCGAAGATCACCGGGCCGGTGGTGGGGACGTGCTCGCGTCCTTCGATGTGCGGCCGGTAGACGAGCCGGGCGAGCGGGGCGATGAGGCTGCGGCCCAGGGCGTAGGTGAAGCCGGCGTGCCGGGGCTTCGGAGAGTCCTCTGAGGGGGTTTCGGGGTCCACGGACTGCTCAGAGCTCATCAGAGCAGGCTACTCCCGGATCCATGCCGACGTGGGAATGAAGACTCGCGCCGCCGCTTCCCAGCGCGAGCAAAGGGCGATGAGGCAGGATGGAAGCTCCCGCCCGCGATCGTGAGGTCTTCCTGTGCGCACCCGTCCGCTGCTCGTCCTGTCCACCGTCGCTGCGGCGACCCTGCTGCTGGCGGGCTGCTCCGGGAACGGCGATCCGCAGAGCACGTCCTCCCCGGATGCCTCCGGGTCGAGCCAGTGCCTCGTGAACGCGAAGGCCGGCGACACCTCGGACGCCATCGAGGTGGACGGCGAAGGCCTCGACGCCAAGATCACGGTTCCCGACGATGCGGAGTTCGCGAACGTCGAGCGGACCGTCGTGTCCGAGGGCGAGGGAGACGACCTCGCGGCGAACGACCTCGTCTCCGTCCAGTACCAGATCGTCGATGCCGCCAGCGGCGACGTGGTCGACTCGTCGGCGCGCGGCGAGGACGGCACGCTCCCCGTGCTCCTCGACCCGAACCAGTCGTCGCTGTTCGTCGCCGCGCTGGAGTGCGAGCCGGTCGGATCCCGCGTCGTCCTCGCCATCCCCGGCAGCGCGCTCGGTGAGGGGCAGAGCAACATCGTCGTCTACGCGGAGGCCGTCGACCGGCTCCCCGAGGTCGCGACCGGTGAGCCCGTCGAGCCGACCGCCGGCATGCCCGAGGTCGAGCTCGACGACGACGGCAAGCCGACCGTCACGATCCCGGACGGCGACGCGCCGACCGAGACGAAGGTCTCCGTCCTCAAGCAGGGCGACGGTGCGACGGTCGCGTCCGGCGACCTCGTGGTCGTCCAGTACCTCGGCGTGAAGTGGTCCGACGGCGAGGAGTTCGACTCCAGCTGGAGCCGCGACGCCGCCCCGGCGCAGTTCCAGACGACGGGAGTCGTCGCCGGGTTCCAGAAGGCGCTCGAGGGTCAGAAGGTCGGTTCGCAGGTTCTCGTCGTCATGCCGCCGTCCGATGGCTACGGCGCGAGCGAGGGGCACGAGCTGCAGGACGAGAGCCTCGTGTTCGTCGTCGACATCCTCGCCACGACTCCGGTCCAGCCGCAGCAGTAGCCGCCGTCCCGGACGGCGCCGGCACGTGTCCTAGGCTGGCGTCATGCGTCGCGTCATCATCCTCGGCTCCACCGGTTCCATCGGCACCCAGGCGCTGGATGTGATCCGTGCCAATCCTCGACGCTTCGAGGTCGTCGGTCTCGCCGCCGGGTCGAACGCGGCGATGGTGGCCGAGCAGGCGGCGCAGTTCCAGGTGGAGCACACCGCTCTCGGCGCGGCGGAGGCGGAGCAGTTGGTCCGCGACGTCGAAGCCGATGTGGTGCTGAACGCGATCACCGGCTCGATCGGTCTGGGATCGACGCTGGCTGCGCTGGAGGAGGGGAGGACGCTCGCCCTGGCGAACAAGGAGTCGCTGATCGTCGGCGGCGATCTCGTGCTGGCCGCCGCAGCCCCCGGTCAGATCGTGCCCGTGGACTCCGAGCACTCCGCTCTCGCGCAGGCCCTGCGCTCCGGCACACACGACGAGATCCGTCGGCTGGTGGTCACGGCCTCGGGCGGGCCCTTCCGCGGGAAGTCGCGCGACGAGCTCAGCGCTGTCACGCCGCAGGAAGCGCTCGCGCACCCGACGTGGAACATGGGACGCACGGTCACGACGAACTCCGCCACCCTGGTCAACAAGGGCCTCGAGGTCATCGAGGCGCACCTGCTGTTCGACGTGCCCTACGACGACATCGACGTCGTCGTGCACCCGCAATCGATCGTCCATTCCATGGTGGAGTTCATCGACGGATCCACCATCGCGCAGGCCTCTCCGCCGGACATGCGTCTGCCCATCTCGCTGGGCCTCGACTGGCCAGACCGGGTGGGTGGTGTGGGCCGCTCACTGGACTGGACCACCGCCACGTCGTGGACGTTCGAGCCGCTCGATGACGACGCCTTCCCCGCGGTGGCGCTCGCGAAGGCCGTCGGGCGTGCCGGAGGAACCTTCCCCGCCGTCTACAACGCCGCCAACGAGCAGGCCGTGGACGCGTTCCACGAAGGGCGCCTGCCGTTCCTCGGCATCGTCGACACCGTGCAGCGGGTCGTCGACGCGCACGACGCTCCGGACGCGCTGACCGTGGAATCGCTCGCGGCGGCCGAGGACTGGGCGCGGCGGAAGGCCGACCAGCTCATCGCCGCCACCTGACGCGGCGCGGGCTCAGTCCGCGTCCGGGTACGGCACGGGCCAGCGCGGCTCGGGCACCGGCCAGCCGGCCGCCTTCAACGCACGCCGGGAGAGCTCGCGGGCGGAGTACGGCGTCCGCACTCCGCGGATGTCGCGGTAGTCCTGGTGGCCGGGGCCGGCCCAGAGGATCGCATCGCCGTCGCCGACGAGTCCGACGGCGGCGACGATCGCGGCCTCCGGCGGGGAGTACTCGTGGATCTCGGCGCCAGGCCGGGCGCGACGGGCGCCCTCGACGAGCGTCGCGCGGATCGACGCCGGGTCCTCGAACCGCGGGTGGTGATCGGTCACGACGAGGATGTCGCTGCCTTCCACCGCGGTGCGGGCCATGTCGAAGCGCTTGCTGGCGTCGCGGTCCCCGTCGGCCCCGAAGAGCATGAGCACCTTGCCGGGAGTCACCCGTCGCACGGCCGCCAGGGTCTTCTCGAAAGCATCAGGCGAGTGGCCGAAGTCGACGAAGACGGCCGGCCCCCGCGCGCCCGAGACGAGCTGCGTGCGCCCTGGCAGATAGGCGTGGATGCCGCCGTCGCGCTGCAGGGCTTCGACGATGCGATCCCAGGCATAGCCGCCTTCGAGCAGCATGACGATCGCGAGCGCCGCGTTCGCCGCCATGTGCGGACCGATCACCGGCACCGTCGTGGTGAGCGTGCCGGCCGGTCCCGTCATCGTGAACGTCGTGCCGGTCGTCCGCTCGTCGTCGATGACGACCACCCAGTCGGCCTGCGCCGCAGCATCGGCGTCGGCCGCGATGGAGGGTGTCCCGACGGTGACGACGGGGATCTCGGAGCGTGCGACGACGAGGGCGCCGGAGGAGGAGTCGAGGCAGACGACGCCGCGCACGGCACGGTCGGGGCGGAAGAGAGGCAGCTTCGCCTCGAAGTACTCCTCCATGTCCGCGTAGTCGTCGAGGTGGTCGTGGCTGAGGTTGGTGAACCCCGCGACGTCGAATCGGATGCCGTCGACGCGGTGCCGGGACAGGGCCTGGGCGCTGACCTCGACCGCGACGGCCTCGACCTCGCGCTCGCGCATGAGCGCGAGGAGGGCGTGCATCTCGGAGGCCTCGGGGGTGGTGAGCCGCGAGACGATGACCTCACCCGCGATGTGTCGTTCGGCGGTGGAGGAGAGCCCGGTGACGACGCCCATCTGGTCGAGGATGCCCTCGAGGAGATGCGAGACGCTCGTCTTGCCGTTCGTCCCGGTGGTCGCGAACAGGAGGGGGAGCGGGTCCTCCGCGCCCGTGCCGTACACCCAGGCGCTCAGCGCGCCGAGCACGCCGCGGGGATCGTCGACGATGAGGATCGGGAGACCGGCGTCCGCGGCGATGTCGGCACCCGCCTGGTCCGTGATGACCGCGACCGCTCCCTTCTCGGCGGCGGTCTTCGCGAACTCCGCGCCGTGGCGGTTCACGCCGCGGATCGCGACGAACGCCTCGCCGGGACGCAGGTCCGCCGTGGCGAGGGTGATGCCACTGAGAGCGACGCCCTCCACGTCGCCACGCACGGAGCGGGCGAACAGGGAGGCGAGTTCGGACAGCTCGCGCCGGGGCGGGTTCGCCGGGCGGAGCACGGGGGGCAGGGTCGGCTGTTGTTCCATCGACATGTCGTCTCCATGTTCTCACGACGGCGGTGTCGGCTCGGGCGGGTCGGTCCGCCGCGCGCCGGAGCCGGGCGCGGCGGACCTCGGGTCAGGCGCGTCGACGGAAGGCGAGTACCGCGACCACGAGCGCCGCGACGCCAGCGAGCAGGCCGCCGGCACCCAGGGCGATGCCCAGCGCGTCGTCGCCGTCATCAGCCGTCGCGGGCTGCGGCGCGGCGCTCGTGCCGTGACCGTCCGCGGTGCCGTCGGTGACCGTCACGACAGGCGCGGGGGAGTCGAGGTCGTGCGGGTCCTCACCCTTCTCGGCGAGCTGCGTCCACTCGGTCGCGCCGTCCACGCACTGCTGGACCACCGGGAAGGCGAGCGTCTCGGGCGTGTCCTCGTCCAGGCCCACCGACATGCTCACGGCGCCGCGCAGGTCGGTCGGCACAGGGGTGAGGGCGGTGTACGTGACGGCGCTCACGAGACCGTCGTCGCCGCGCTCGACCTGGATGGTCCAGTCGCCGTCGAGCGTCGGGGCGACCGAGGCGAGGCCGTCCGGCATGGTGATGCGCAGGGCCGTGGTGGGCGAGGTGCCGCAGCCGTGCGAGAACGAGAAGGTCAGCACGCCGTGGTCGCCCGCGGCGAGCTCGTCGGGGCTGACGCTGACGTGCGCCCCGGCCATCGCGGGGACGGCGAGGGCGAGGGCCAGTCCGCCGACGATGCCGGTGGCTCCGAGAAGGGTGCGGCGCGGACGACGGGGACGGATGGTGGTGTTCGACATGGGGTCTCCAGATGCTCGTGTGCGGGCGCGCCGGAACAGCGCAGCCCGGAAGGAAGGGCCGTCGAACGGCGACGGCCGGATCAAGGGACGGCTCAGCCGCCGACGAGCAGCGGAGGACCGCGTCGCGAGACCACGGCGGTCGTCGCGACGTCGAGCGGAGGGAGGAGAGCGGAGCGCAGCGGACGCGGGGGTGCCGGAGGCGTGGAGGCGGGCGTCGCCGTGCGTCGGAGGGCGGCCTGGAACCAGCGGGCGATCGTGCGCAGCACGCTCTCGCCATGCCACAGCAGCACCGTCGTCAGCAGGGCGGCGACGAGGTGGGCCGACAGCATCAGCGCTCCCGGCCCTGGGGCCGGTGACAGCGAGCCGAGTGCGCTCAGGTCGAGGTGGTGGGAGTGGGCGCCGAGGCCGGGGGCGTCTCCGGCGGTGGGGGCGCCCAGAAGCTGGAAGAGCAGGTGGAACGCGCCCTGCGCCAGGATCACGGCCACCGCGACCCGCGCGCGCGACGACCGCTCGCCGACCACGGCGGCGGAGAGGGGCACGAAGAGCGCGGCGACGGCGGCGATGAGCAGCGGGTGCGGGGCGGCGCCGCCGGCGAGCGTGTGGGAGACGGCCGCGAGGAGCGTGGCGATCGCGGACACGGCGGCGGCGCGGAGGAAGCGCAGCTGCCGGGACGTCATCGTGCCAGCCTAGCGACGCTGCGCGAGCCGGGCGGATTCCTAGGCGGCGGGCAGTAGCGTTGGCCTGTGGAATTCCTGCTCTATCTGGGCGGCATCGTGTTCATGCTGATCGGCCTCGGCCTCTCGATCGGTCTGCACGAGGTCGGCCACCTCGTCCCCGCGAAGCTCTTCGGCGTGCGTGTCGGCCAGTACATGATCGGCTTCGGGCCGCGCCTGTGGTCGAAGCGGATCGGCGAGACGGAGTACGGTTTCAAGCTGCTGCCCCTCGGCGGCTTCATCTCGATGTCGGGCATGTATCCGTCATCGAAGGACAGCGGGCCGGCATCCGGGGCGTTCCGCACGCTCATCCAGGACGCGCGCTCAGCCAACGACGAGACGATCGCGGAAGGCGCGGAGGACCGGGTCTTCTACAAGCTGCCGGTGTGGAAGCGCGTGATCGTGATGCTCGGCGGGCCGCTCATGAATCTCCTGCTGGCCGTGGTCATCTTCACCGTCCTCGTCAGCGGGATCGGTGTGCAGCAGGGCACCACGACGGTCGCGGCGGTGAACGAGTGCGTGGTTCCCGCGTCGTCGACGGCGACCGAGTGCGGGGCCGATGATCCGGAGTCTCCGGCCGCTGCGGCCGATGTGCAGCCCGGCGACGTCCTCGTGTCGATCGACGGGAAGCCGGTGTCGACCTTCGCCGAGGCCACCGCCATCGTCCAGGCCTCACCGGGCGATCCCCTCGCCCTCGTCGTGCGCCGGGACGGCTCCGAGCGGACGCTGACCCTCACGCCCATCGCCGCGGAGCGCACCCTCACGGATGCGAGCGGGCAGCCGGTGCTCGACGACGACGGCGATCCCGTCGTGAAGGAGGTCGGCTACGCGGGGATGATCGCGCAGATGGGCTACGTACAGCAGCCGCTGACCGCCGGACCCCAGCTGGCGGCGGACACCGTCGCCCGGGTCGGCTCGCTGATCGTCACGCTGCCGGTGCGGCTGTGGGACGTCGGGGTCTCGCTCGTGACGGGAGGGGAACGCGATCCGAACGGACCGCTGAGCGTCGTCGGCGTCGGGCGTCTCGCGGGCGAGGTGGCCGCGACGGACGCTCCGGTGCTCAACCGGTTCGCCGTGCTGCTCGGCCTTCTCGGCTCGCTCAACGTCGCGCTCTTCGTCTTCAACCTCATCCCGCTGCTGCCGCTCGACGGCGGGCACATCGTCGTCGCGCTGTGGGAGGGGGTCAAGCGGGCGTGGGCGAAGCTCTTCCGGCGGCCGCCGCCGGCGCCGGTCGACGCCACCAAGCTCGTGCCGCTGACCGTCGTCGTCGCGACGCTGCTGATCGCGATGGGCGCGCTCCTGCTCGTGGCCGACCTGTTCAACCCGGTCAAGCTCCTGGGCTGAGCGGTCGGAAGCCCGGCCTCAGGCCAGGGCGTGCGCGGCCAGACGCTCCAGCGTGCGGATGCCGTCGCGGGACAGGATCGATTCGAGGTGGCCCTGCACCGATGCGAAGCCGTCGCCGCGAAGCGCGTAGACGTCCCCGGTCACCGGATCGGCGGAGACCTCGGCCGTGCCCACCGTGGTCACTCCGGGGTCGACCCGCGCAGTGAAGGTGTTGTAGAACCCGATCGAGGCGTCCTCGCCGAACACCGGCACGGCCTTCTGCAGCCCTTGGTGCGGAGCGTCGAGAGGCGTCAACGCGATCCCCATCCGGTCCGCCAGGATCTGGTGGCTCAGGCAGACCGCGAGCAACGGCGAATGCGCCTGCAGGCGGGCCGCCACGACCTCGCGCATCCGCGCGATGCGCGGGCTCGCGCCGTCGCGGGGGTCTCCCGGACCGGGGCCGGCGACGACGAGATCGGCCGTCTCGACCGCCTCGTCGTCCACGTCGTCCCAGGAGGCGATGGTCACGTCGAGCCCGAGGTGCCGCAGCTGATGCGCGAGCATCGTCGTGAAGCGGTCCTCGGCGTCGACCACGAGGGCGGAGCGGCCGGAGAACGGACCGGTGAAGTCCTCGCCCTGTGGATTCAGCCAGAATTCGGCGAGGCGGGCGTTGCGCGAGGAGAGCAGCGCGGCGACGTCCGGGTCGTCCGCGAGACGCCGGGGCTCACCGGGGGCGTCGGCGTCGCTCCGCGCCTCGGCCACACGATCCCGGTCGATCGCGCCGATGGCGCCGAGCACGCCCGCGGCCTTGCCGTGGGTCTCGGAGACCTCGCCGTGCGGGTCCGAGTGCCGGACGAGGGTCGCGCCGACGGGCACGCTCAGCGCGCCGTCCTGCAGGTACACGGTGCGGATGAGGATGGGCGCGTCGAGGTCGTGCCCGCCATCGGCGTTGGGGGTGAACAGCGCGGCCACCCCGGAGTAGTAGCCCCGGGGCTTGCGCTCGTGCCGCCGGATCACGGCGCAGGCGTTCTGCATGGGGGAGCCGGTGACGGTCGGGGCGAACATCGTCTCGCGGAGGATGTCCCGCGGGTCCAGCCCGCTCCGGCCGCGCAGCATGTACTCGGTGTGCGTCAGCCGCGACATCTCCTTCAGATGCGGACCCGTGATGCGTCCGCCGTCGGCGCAGACGGCGCTCATCATCTTGAGCTCCTCGTCGACGACCATGAACAGCTCCTCGGTCTCCTTGGTCGACGTGAGGAAGCCGGTGAGCGTCTCCTTGGTCGCGCCGCCCGCCGGATGCCGGAACGTGCCCGAGATGGGATTCATGGTGACGATGCCACCGCGGGCCACGACGTGCGCCTCGGGGCTCGCGCCGACCGCGATATGACCGGGGGTGACGACCGCGAACGTCCAATACGCGCCGCGCTCGTGGGCGAGGAGCGCTCGGAACCAGGTGAGCGCCGCGGTGCGCTCATCGGTGTCGACGGTCGCGGTGAAGTCGCGGCGGATGACGAAGTTCGCGCCCTCGCCGCGGCCGATCTCGTCGGCGATCACCGTCTCCACGATCGCGGCGTACTCCTCGTCCGCGATGTCGAAGCCCTCGTCACGCAGGGGGACCGGGGACGAGGGGAGCGCGGCGAGCACGGCGGCGGTCGGCAGGTGGAGGTGCTCCGCCACGACGAGGCAGCGCAGCGGGGCGCCGTCGTCCTGAGCCACGAAGCCGCGCTCGCGGACCTGTCGATACGGGACGAGCGCGAACACCTCCCGCGGCTCTCCGTCGACGGTCAGCGGGATGTCGGCGAGCAGCTCGACGTCGGTCACGTCGCCGGTGAGCAGCTCCACGGTGTCCGTGCCGTCCCGGGCGATCAGCACGAAGGACGCGGTGGGATCGGCGCTGAGCTCGTCGAGGCGAGAGAGGGTCATCGATGTCTCCTGTGCGAGGGCTCCGGCTCGGCGCAACGAAAAGACCGCCCCGGAGGCGGTCTGGATTCGAGGGAACGCGAACACACCGCCTAGGAGGCGGGCCACCAGGTGATGTGCGCGATCATTGGGGCGAAACTACCACACCCCGCCCTGCCGGCCGGGCGGCGTGACGTCACCAGAGAGAGCCGCCGGTTCCCGCTTCTTCGTCGTCGAGGCAGTGATCCACGAGCAGACGCACGCCGCGCGCGATCTCCTCGTCGTCCAGGTGCGGAGCGCCGGCCGGCGCGGTGCTGCGGGACCAGGGCAGATGAACGAAGCCGGCGGGCACGGGCGCGGGAACGGCGGAGAGCGCCGTGTACAGCACGTGGTTGCACACGTACGAGCCCGCGGAGAGCGAGAGGCGTGCGGGGAGACCCGCATCGGCGAGCAGGCGCACGAGGCGCTTCACGGGGAGGGTGGCGAATCGGGCGGCCGGACCGTCCGGATCGCTGCGCTGGTCCACCGGCTGCGCGCCGTCGTTGTCGGGGATCCGCGCGTCGATCAGGTTCAGCCCGACCCGCTCGACCGCGATCCGATCGCTTCCGCCGGCGAGACCCGTGCACACGACCGCGTCGGGGGAGTGCTGGGCGATCCGCTCCCGCAGGAGCGCGGCCGATCGGGCGAACGACACCGGCAGCGTCGCGACGACCAGGTCGTGAGGGCCGTCGTATCCGGTGGCGACCGTCTCCACAGCCTCCGTCGAGGGATTGCGGGCCGCGCCGTCGAACGGATCGAAGCCGGTGAGGAGGATGACCGCCATGTCCTCAGCGTAAGCGTCCGCATCCAGCCCTTCTGCATCCTGGCGGCGTAGGCTGGGATCGTGCCAGCAGTGAATCTTGGGATGCCGAAGGTCCCCGAAGTCCTCGCCCCGCGTCGCAAGTCCCGCCAGATCAAGGTGGGCAAGGTGCTCGTCGGCGGCGATGCGCCCGTCAGCGTGCAGTCGATGACGACGACGAAGACGACCGACATCAACGGGACGCTGCAGCAGATCGCGGAGCTCACCGCCTCGGGCTGCGAGATCGTGCGCGTCGCCGTTCCCTCGCAGGACGACGCCGATGTGCTGCACATCATCGCGAAGAAGAGCCAGATCCCGGTCATCGCCGACATCCATTTCCAGCCGAAGTACGTCTTCCAGGCGATCGACGCCGGGTGCGCGGCCGTGCGCGTCAACCCGGGGAACATCCGCAAGTTCGACGACCAGGTCGGCGAGATCGCCAAGGCCGCCAAGGACGCGGGCGTCTCGCTCCGCATCGGCGTGAACGCCGGATCGCTCGACCGTCGCCTGCTCGAGAAGTACGGCAAGGCCACGCCGGAGGCCCTCGTCGAGAGCGCGGTCTGGGAGGCGTCGCTGTTCGAGGAACACGACTTCCACGACTTCAAGATCTCGGTCAAGCACAACGACCCGGTCGTCATGGTCAAGGCCTACCGTCAGCTCGCCGAGCGGGGCGACTGGCCGTTGCACCTCGGCGTGACCGAGGCAGGCCCGGCCTTCCAGGGCACGATCAAGAGCGCGACCGCCTTCGGCATCCTGCTGGGAGAGGGCATCGGCGACACCATCCGCGTGTCACTGTCCGCCCCGCCGGCCGAGGAGGTCAAGGTCGGTCACCAGATCCTCCAGTCCCTCAACCTCCGAGAGCGCAAGCTCGAGATCGTCTCGTGCCCCTCGTGCGGTCGGGCTCAGGTCGACGTGTACACGCTCGCGGAAGACGTCACCGAGGGGCTCAAGGAGATGACGGTGCCGCTGCGCGTCGCGGTCATGGGCTGCGTCGTGAACGGCCCGGGTGAGGCACGCGAGGCCGACCTCGGTGTCGCATCCGGCAACGGCAAGGGCCAGATCTTCGTCAAGGGCGAGGTCATCAAGACCGTCCCGGAGGCCGACATCGTCGCCACCCTCATCGAGGAGGCGAACCGCATCGCCGCCGAGATGGGACCGGACGCTCCGCTCGGCACCGCCCAGGTCGTCACCGCCTGAGCCGAGGAGCGCCATGCCCGACTTCCTCCTGCCCGCACCGGTCCAGGCCATGATCGACGCGATCAACGCCGGAGACACCGAGGCCTTCGTCGCCGCGTTCACGCCGGACGGCTTCGTGAACGATTGGGGCACCGTGAAGACCGGTGCCGACGGCGTGCGCGGCTGGGCGGACAGCGATGCGATCGGCGCCGGGGCGCGGATGAACGTGCTCTCGGCCGCCACGGACGGCGACACGACGCGCATCCGCTTCGGCTGGCGCAGTCGCGTCTTCAACGGCGAGTCCGAGGGGATCTTCGTCGTCGACGGCGACCGGCTCGTCAGCTTCACGATCCCGCCGTCCCACTGACACCCGGTGCCCCGTCGGCTCCGCCGCCCCTTTCCGAGGAGACCCATGACCACGCCCACGATCGTCACCTTCCCGGACGGCACCCTCCGCGGAGACGCCGTCGTGACCCGTGTGGCGGACGACGCGGACGGGACGGTGATCGTCGTCGACGCCACCCCGTTCCACCCCGTCGATCACACCTGGCCCGATCAGCCAGGCGACACCGGCGCGATCTCCGGCGAGGGCGGATCCGTCCGCGTGACCGAGGCGCTCATGGCTGCGGTATCGGACGACGGCGAGTTCGCAGTGGGCAGCGAGATTCCTGTCAAGCGCGGGACCGAGGGGTGGACGTGGCTGGTCGCTCACCGGCTGGAGGGCGCGGCGCCGGCGTGGCTCGCAGAGGGGGCTCGCGTGGTGCTCTCGGTCGACGAGGAGCATCGCGTCGGCCTCAGCCGCGGTCACACCGCGTGCCACCTCGCCTCCCTCGCCCTGGACCTCGCGGTCGCCGACCTCTGGCGCAAGGACCCGGGGGACGATGCGTTGGGAAATCCGGACTTCGAGGGACGCGCGAACCAGTCCAGCCGCATCCACGAGGACGGTGCGGTCGACGAGTACCGCCTGGGTAAGAGTCTGCGCCGTGCGGGCTTCGACACGGAGACGTTCGCGGCCACGCTGGCGGACCGCGAGCAGCGCATCAACGCGCAGCTCGCCGCGTGGGTCTCCGCGGCTGCCGCGAGCCGTATCGAGGTGGACGGGCCGACCATCGTCGACCGACGGCGCTGGCACTGCGACCTCCCCCAGGGCGAGGCCGTGATCCTTTGCGGCGGCACACATGTCCGTTCCCTCGCGGCGTTCGCCGCCATCACGGTGGCTCTGGAGCTGTCCGACCCCCAGCTCCTCGTGATGACGACGACCGCGACTCCCGCCTCCTGAGCCCTCGCCCGCCTCAGGCGTTCGCGCGAGGACAGGCGCCAGCGCCCGGTGTCGCCTGTTGTCGCGTGACTGCCTGTTCCCGCGATGAGGTCAGCGCACGAACCCCGCCTGCACCCGACCACCTGCGAGTTCCAGTTCCTCGCCGACTCGCGCCGCGAACCCGGCGATGTCTCCGGCGAGCAGTGGAGTGCTGAGCCGATCCGCGCGCTCGGGATTCCACGCGCGCAGACGTCGGGGGAGCCATTTCCCGGATCCGATCCACCGCCCGTCAGTCAGCAGCATCAGCTCCGCCATGCGCTCGAACAGCAGGCCTGCGACCACGCGCTGTTCGAGAGGATCCGTCGCGTCGCCCAGGTCGTCGAGGAGATCGGTGATCATGTACCGCCGGATCCGCGACTCCGTCTCCTCCAGGACGGGGCCGGCGGCGAGCACGGCGCCCCACCGGGCCCGCAGGTCGTCGAGCCCGGTTCCGCAGCGCACCGGCACGCCCTCCACGAGCATGTGCACGATGACGGGCCGATGCTGTGCAATGCCGCGGTTCGCCCATGTCTCGAACCCTGCCGCCGTGTAGGCGAACACCTCGAAGGTCTCGCCCTCGAACTCGAAGGTGGCGGCCTCGCTCACCTGGGCGTCGTCGGCGAACAGGTCGTCGTCGATGAGCAGGAGGTCGATGTCGCTCGTGTGCGTGCGCTCGCCGCGGGCGGTGCTCCCGGCGACGATCGCGATGCGTGAGCGCGGATACCGCTCCACGAGGAAGCGCTCGATGCGCTCGGCCTGATCCATCTCGACAGGGTATCCGGCCGGGATGCAGGCGATCGCGGCGGCACAGGCTCTCGTACCGGGAAGCGCCTGATCCGGCGTCCTCGCCTGATCCGGCGGAGTCAGACAGCGAGCTCGATCTCGCCCGTCGCGATGTCCACGCGCACGACGTGCAGCGAGACCACGTCCCCGGGTCTCGTGTCGGGGGTCACCGGCGCGGTCGTCGTCACTGCAGGCTCCGCGATCTGGACGGCAGTCCGCTCGCCCCGGAGCTCGATGACCGTCGCCTCGACCGTCTGTCCCACCAGGGGAGTGAGCAGTGCGGCCTCGACGCGGTTCACGGTGTCCGCGTCCAGCTGCGACGCCCGTCGGCCGGAGTCCTGCATGAGCGCGGGGAGGTCTCCGAGCGAGGAACGCACCCACTCCGGCACGGGCTGCCCTGTCGAGACGGCGAGGCAGATGGTGAGGACCCAGCGGTCGACGAGCCGGCGGAGCGGCGCGGTCGCGTGCGCGTAAGGGGCTCCGATCGCGGCCTGCACGGCGTCGGCGGGCGGCTCCCCGTCGAACACGAGGTACCCGGCTCCGCGGAACAGCGACGCGGCGGCTTCCAGCACGGGAAGGGTCATCGGGTCGGAGCGGTCGAGCCCCCGCAGATACTCGCCGTAGGTGCCCGTGATCCACGGGCGCCCGAGCGCCTCCGTCTGGTGGCGGAAGGCCGCGAACGCCGCCTCGTCGGGTTCCGGCATCGTGCGGAGGATACCGACGCCCGCGTCGATCATGAGCGCCGCGGCCGCCATCCCGGTCATGAGCGAGAGCTGCGCGTTCCACTCCTCGACGGGCAGCGGGCTGCGGCGCTCGATCGCATAGGAGCCGTCGTCGGTTCGCACGACCTCCTCGTCCGGGACGTTGAGGCTGGCGCCCCCGCGGCGGCGCTCCTGCTCGAGACGGAGGGCGCCGATCTCCGGCAGCAGGGCCGCGAGACCGCCGTCGCCCCGGTCCAGGGCGTCTTGCGTGGAGGCGTAGTCGAGCTGCGCGCGGGACCGGATGAGGGCGCGCTCCAACCGGAAGTCGGTCACGGTGCCCGCGGCATCCAGCGTGAACGTCCACACGAGAGCGGGACGGTCGACATCGGGGAGCAGGGAGGCGCGGTCCTCGCTCAGCACCGGCGGATGCAGCGGGATCGTGCCGTCCGCGGCGTACAGCGTCTGTCCCCGCCGGCGCGCCTCCGCGTGCACGGCGCCTCCCGGTACGACGAACCCGGGCACGTCCGCGATGGCGTACCGCACCCGGTAGCCGTCGCCGTCCCGGTCGAGGTGGAAGGCCTGGTCGAGGTCACGGGCGCCCGCCGGGTCGAGGGTCGCGAACGGGATGTCCGTGAGATCGAGCTCCGGGGTCGTCGCCGAGGCTGCTTCCGCCTCCGCGAGCACGTCGGCGGGAAACGCGGTCGGCGTGTCCAGGGCCTCCCGCAGCGCGGAGAGCGCCGCGGCGAGCTCGGTCTGGGCGGCGGAGGGGGCGACATGCGGGCGGCGCTGGGGCATGCCGCCAGCCTAGGTCGAGCACCGGGACGATCCGCTGCAGCCGGCCCGCGTGCCCGCACCGGCCGCTAGCGTGGGGACATGACCACTGCTGCCAAGGCCCAGACCCTCGTCGGACTCTATGACGCCCCGGAGATCCTCCGCGTGGTGAACGTGTGGGATGTCGTCTCCGCACGCGCCGTCGCCGCGCTGCCGGAGACGAAGGCGATCGCCACCGCCGGTCACGGCATCGCGGCGTCGTTCGGCTACGACGACGGCGACACCCCGCGCGACGTCATGATCGACATGGTCGGACGGATCGCGGCGGCCGTGTCCGTCCCCGTCACCGCCGACCTGGACGACGGCTACGGCGACGCGGGGGAGACCACCCGGCTCGCGATCGCGGCCGGCGTCGTCGGCGCGAACGTCGAGGACCGCCTCAAGCCGCTCGACGAATCGGTCGCCGTCGTCGAGGCCATCGTGAAGGCTGCGGAGTCCGAGGGCGTGCCGTTCGCCCTCAACGCCCGCACCGACGCGTTCGTGCGTGCCGGGTCGCGCCCCGTGGAGGAGAGCGTCGCGGACGCGATCCAGCGCGGGCGTGCGTTCCTCGATGCGGGTGCCACCGCGGTGTTCGTCCCTGGCATCCTTGACGCGAACGTCACTCGACAGCTCGTCGAGGGCATCGGAGAGCGCAAGGTCAGCGTGATCGGCATCCCCGGCGCGCTCGCCGCCTCCGAGTACGAGAAGCTCGGCGTGGCCCGCATCTCCTACGGCCCGCTGCCGCAGCGAGTGGCGCTCACGGCCCTGCAGGATCTCGCTGAGAGCCTCTACGGCGGCGGCGTCGTGCCGCAGGGACTCCCGGCCCTCAACTGAGCGACGAGGAGGGTGACCGCGGCTCACTACACTTGAGCCGTGGTCACTCGTCTTTCGAACTTCTTCCTCCGTACGCTCCGCGAAGATCCTGCCGGTGCCGAGGTCGCCAGTCACAAGCTGCTGATCCGCGCCGGGTACATCCGACCGCAGGCGGCGGGCATCTTCGCGTGGCTGCCGCTCGGCCTGCGCGTCAAGGCGAAGATCGAGACCGTCATCCGCGAGGAGATGGCCGCCGCGGGTGCGCAGGAGGTGCACTTCCCCGCGCTGATGCCGCGGGAGGCGTACGAGGCCACCGGGCGCTGGGACGAGTACGGCGATCTGCTGTTCCGCCTCCAGGACCGCAAGGGCGGGGACTACCTGCTCGCGCCGACGCACGAGGAGGCGTTCACGCTGCTCGTGAAGGACCTGTACTCGTCGTACAAGGACCTGCCGCTGACGATCTTCCAGATCCAGGACAAGTACCGCGACGAGGCCCGGCCGCGCGCCGGGCTCCTCCGCGGTCGCGAGTTCACGATGAAGGACGCCTACTCCTTCGACGCCTCCGACGAGGGGCTGGACACGAGCTACCAGGCGCAGCGGGACGCGTACGAGCGCATCTTCCAGCGGCTGGGCCTCGAGTACGCGATCGTGCAGGCCGACGCGGGGGCCATGGGCGGTTCGCGCAGCGAGGAGTTCCTGCACCCGACCCCCGTGGGCGAGGACACGTTCGTCCGCAGCGCCGGCGGCTACGCGGCCAACGTCGAGGCCTTCACCACGCCCGTCCCGGCTCCGGTCCCGTTCGACGCCGACGGCGCCCCCGTGATCTTCGACTCTCCGGACACGCCGACCATCGAGACGCTCGTGGCGCACTGCAACCGCGAGCTCGACGGCGAGTACACCGCGGCCGACACGCTCAAGAACGTCGTCCTCGCCCTGAAGCACCTCGACGGCACCCGCGAGCTCGTGATCGTCGGCATCCCCGGCGACCGCGAGGTGGACGAGAAGCGCGCAGAGGTGGCCTTCGCGCCGGCCGAGGTCGAGACCGCCACCGCCGAGGACTTCGAGAACAACCCGCTCCTGGTGAAGGGCTACATCGGTCCGTGGTCGCCCACGGGTGCCGTGCTGGGCGAGGAGTCCGCGACCGGCATCCGCTACCTCGTCGACCCCCGCGTGAGCGAGGGCACGAGCTGGATCACCGGTGCGAACATCGACCAGAAGCACGCGCACTCGGTCGTCGCCGGACGCGACTTCGAGGCGGACGGCATCGTGGAGATCGCGAACGTGCGTGCCGGCGACCCGGCGCCCGACGGCTCCGGTCCGGTCGAGCTCGCCCGCGGCATGGAGATCGGTCATGTCTTCCAGCTCGGACGGAAGTACGCGGAGGCGCTCGGCCTCAAGGTCCTCAACGAGAACGGCAAGCTCGTCACGGTCACCATGGGGTCGTACGGCATCGGCGTCACGCGGATCCTGGCGATCATCGCGGAGCTGAACAACGACGACAAGGGCCTGATCTGGCCGGCCTCGGTCGCGCCGTTCGACGTGCAGGTCGTCGCCGCCGGTCGCGACCAGGTCGCCTTCGACGTCGCGGAAGACCTCTCGGTTCAGCTCGAGGCCGCTGGGCTCGACGTGCTGTACGACGACCGTCCGAAGGTGTCGCCGGGGGTCAAGTTCGGCGACGCCGAGCTCGTCGGGGTCCCGAAGATCGTGATCGTCGGTCGCGGTGCCGCCGACGGCCAGGTCGAATTCTGGGACCGTCGCACGGGCGAGCGCGAGGCGGTCTCGGTCGCCGAGGCCGTGGAGCGGCTCTCCGCCACACGCTGACCCCGCGCCCCCGGTCGCTCAGCAGGTGACGCGGCCGTGGTTCATGATGTCGTCGTCCGGGGTGTCTCGGGTCACCAGTGCCTTGAGCGCCCCGGCGGCCATCGCCACCTTGCCCTTCGCCGGTTCCCAGAACTCGGCGACCACCGGGGTCACCGTGAGCAGGGCGATGCCGGGGGTGTCCAGCCCGTCCTCGAACCAGATGTCGAGGGAGGGGGAGTAGAGCTCCTCCATCTTCGCGCGATCGTGGACGATCTCGGCGGTGCCGGCGACGGACACGTAGCGCATGCCCTTGGCGTCGCAGTAGGCGAGACCGACATCGTGGTGACGGCGCGCCTCCTCGACCTTCTCCGTGTCCTCCGCCGTGAAGAACCAGATGGCACCGGCGTCGTCCATCTGCCTGGTCGACATCGGCCGGCTGACGAGGTTCCCGTCCGGGTCGGTGGTGGTGAGCATGGTGAAATCGATGTCCTCCACGAGCTCTTTGATGCGGGCGAGGGCCTCGGGTCCGGTGATCTCTGTCATGTCGCCATCGTGGCGTCATCGCCGACCGAGGGCACGGGCGTTGACACCGTGTCCTGCCCGTGCTGCGGAGCGCGGGGGTGCGGATCCTCGGCGTTGCGTCCCGCCGGCCGGGTGCCGCGTGGGACGCTGGGGGCATGACCGAGGAACCGCTGCCGGCCGCTCTGAGCGACGAGATCAACCATGTGCTGGACGAAGCGGGGGTGTCCTCGGACCGTCGGCTCGTGATGCGGATGCTCCGCACGGCGCTGCTCCTCGGTGAGGACGACACCGACCGCCTCGACCTCAAGATCGCCTCCGCCGCGCTGGCCGAGATGCGCGATGCCTTCCGCCTCTTCGCTCCGTTCCGCGGGGTGCCGAAGGTGACCGTCTTCGGCTCCGCGCGCACCCTCCACGACGACCCGCTGTACCTGCAGGCGCGGGATGTCGCCGCGGCGCTCGCGAGCGACGGCTGGATGGTCGTCACGGGCGCCGGCCCCGGGATCATGCAGGCGGCGGCCGAGGGCGCGGGTCCGGCGCTGTCGCTCGGCGTCTCCATCCGGCTCCCCTTCGAGGAGAAGGCGAACAGCCTCGTCGCGGGAAGCGATCAGGTCGTCGCGATGAAGTACTTCTTCACCCGCAAGCTCATGCTCATCAAGGAGTCGAGCGGCTTCATCTGCCTGCCCGGCGGGTTCGGCACGCTCGACGAGATGTTCGAGCTGCTCACCCTGCAGCAGACCGGGAAGGCCGAGCCGACGCCGATCGTGCTGCTCGATGAGAAGGGCGGATCATTCTGGCAGGGCATGCGGCGCTTCGTCGACGAGCACCTCGCCCCGATGGGGGTGATCTCCCCGGGGGACTTCGATCGCGTCGTCATCACCGACTCGGTCGAGGAGGCCCGCGCCGAGATCACCGGGTTCTGGCGCAACTACGACTCGCTGCGGTGGGTGGGGGACACGCTCGTGCTGCGGCTCAAGGCCGAGCCGACGGACGCCGAGATCGAGGAGCTCAACACCGCCTTCGCCGCACTCCTGTCGACCGGGCGGATCGAGCGCACGGCTCCCCGGTCCCCGGAGGTCGCCGACGACGACCGGCTCGACCTCCCGCGCCTCGCCTTGCACCTGGACCAGCGTCAGGTGGGCAACCTCTTCCGGCTCATCGCCGCCCTCAACGCGCTCCCGTCCGCGCCGAAGCTCTGACCCCGCGACAGGCTCCCACGCGGGATCAGGCTGTTCTCGCGGTGAGCGCCTGCTGTCGCGCGATGGCCTGTCTCCGCGAGGACTGGATGGCCCGGGGGTGCGGCACACGGTATCGTTGTACGGATGTCGCGCGTGCATTCGGGCGCGACGAGAGCTGAATAGGGAGGCCGTCATGGACATCGAACTGAGTCTGCTGCGAGGGATCGAGAAGGAGAAGGCGATCCCGTTCGACGAGCTCGTCTCGATCATCGAGCAGGCGATCCTGACCGCATACTCCAAGCACGTCTCGCCCGACGGTGCCACGCCCGAGGGTGTCCGCGTGCACCTCGACCGCAAGACCGGCCACGTCGCCGTCCTCCAGGTCGTCCGCGACGACGAGGGCGCGATCATCGGCGAAGAGGAGGCGACGCCGGACGACTTCGGGCGCATCGCCGCATTCGCCGCCAAGCAGGTCATCAGCCAGCGCCTCCGGGACATCGCGGACGACGCCGTCCTCGGGGAGTTCAAGGGCAAGGAGGGCGACATCGTCGCCGGCGTGATCCAGCAGGGGCCGAACCCGCGCATGATCCACGTCGACCTCGGCTCCGTCGAGGCGATCCTCCCGCCCGAGGAGCAGGTGCCCGGCGAGGAGTACACGCACGGGTCCCGGCTGCGCGTCTACGTCACCAGCGTCGCCAAGGGGCTCAAGGGTCCGCAGATCACGGTCTCGCGCACGCATCCCGGGCTCGTCCGCAAGCTGTTCGCGCTCGAGGTGCCGGAGATCGCCGCGGGGCTCGTCGAGATCGTGGCGCTCGCCCGCGAGGCGGGCCACCGGACCAAGATCGCGGTCAAGGCGAACGACCCGGCGATCAACGCCAAGGGCGCGTGCATCGGCGAGATGGGGCGCCGTGTGCGGGCCGTCACGGAGGAGCTGGCGGGGGAGAAGATCGACATCGTCGACTACGACGCCGACCTGCCCACGTTCGTGGCGCACGCGCTGTCGCCCGCCAAGGTCACGAGCTCGTTCGTCCTCGACGCGAGCACCAAGGCCGTCCGTGCCCTCGTGCCGGACTACCAGCTGTCGCTCGCCATCGGCAAGGAGGGTCAGAACGCACGTCTGGCCGCCAAGCTCACCGGCGCCAAGATCGACATCCAGCCGGACAGCGTCCTCGACTGAACCCTGTCCGTCCTCGACGCCACGCCCGGTGGCGGCGAGGACGGACGGAACGCAGGTGTAAGATGGAACCCGTACGAACGTGCGTCGGTTGCCGCACGCGTGCTCCCCGCTCCACTCTGCTCAGGGTGGTTGCCCAGAACGACACCCTCGTCCCCGATGAGCGTGCTGTCCTGCCGGGGCGTGGCGCGTGGGTGCATCCGACACCCGAGTGCATGGAAGCCGCTCTGCGGCGTCGAGCTTTCGGAAGAGCACTGCGTGTGACCACTCAGCTGGATACACGGATCTTCGAACAGCACCCACCAAGAAACAAAGGCTGAACAGCTATGGAAACAAAGTGAACGGCTCGAAATGAGACCCGTCCGCGACTAGTGGTCTGCCCTGTCTGGGCAGACCGACCCAGACAGGAGAATTGTGGCTGGTAAACCACGCGTACATGAGATCGCCGCCGAACTCGGCGTCGACAGCAAGGTCGCACTTGCGAAGCTCAAGGAACTCGGCGAGTTCGTGAAGAGCCCGTCCTCGACGGTCGAGCCCCCGGTGGCGCGCAAGCTGCGTGCCGCGATCGAGGCCGACCCGTCCCTCAAGGCGGCCTCCGAGCCCGCTGCGGCGAAGCCCGCCGCGAAGCCGGCACCGAAGTCCTCGGCGCCCACCCCCGGTCCGAAGCCCGGCCCCAAGCCGGGTCCTGCCGCTCCGGCCGCACCCGCCCCGAGCCCGGCGCCCGCCCCCGCGGCGGAGAAGGCTCCGGCGCCGTCGGCGCCCGCGAAGCCGTCGGCTCCGGCTCCGGCCGCACCGTCCTCGGGTGACGGCAACGCGCCGAAGCCCGGCGCGCCCCGCCCCGGCAACAACCCGTTCTCGTCCGCTCAGGGCATGGGCCAGCGTCCCGCCGGTCCTCGTCCCGGCAACAACCCCTTCGCCTCGGCGCAGGGGATGGGCCAGCGGCCGACCCCCGGGAACATCCCGCGCCCGCAGGCGCCCCGTCCCGGCGCTCCGCGCCCGGGTGCCCCTCGTCCCGGCTCGCCGCGACCCGGTGCACCCCGCGGCGGTCAGGGTGGACGTCCCGGTGCTCCGTTCCAGCAGCGTACGGGCGGCCCCGGTCGTCCGGGCGGCGGTGGCGGTCCCGGTGCAGGTCCCCGTCCCGGCGGTGGTTTCGCCGGCCGTCCCGGTGGCGGCGGTGGCCGTGGCCGCGGTCCCGGCGGTGGTACCGCAGGCGCCTTCGGTAAGGGCGGCGGCAAGAGCAAGCAGCGCAAGTCGCGGCGGGCGAAGCGGCAAGAGTTCGAGATGCGGAGCGCCCCGGTCGTCGGTGGCGTCAACGTCACCCGCGGCAACGGGGAGATCATCCGCATGCGTCGCGGCGCGTCCATCGCGGACTTCGCCGACAAGATCGAGTCCCTGACCGGCTACACCGTGCAGCCGGGCACCCTCGTCACGATCCTCTTCAACCTCGGCGAGATGGCCACGGCCACCGAGTCGCTGGATGAGGCCACGTTCGAGGTCCTCGGTGAGGAGCTGGGCTACAAGGTCCAGATGGTCTCGCCCGAGGACGAGGACAAGGAGCTCCTCGAGGGCTTCGGTCTCGACCTCGAGAAGGAGCTGGAGGAGGAGAGCGAGGACGACCTCGAGATCCGTCCCCCGGTGGTCACCGTCATGGGTCACGTGGACCACGGTAAGACCCGCCTTCTCGACGCGATCCGTCAGACCAACGTCATCGAGGGTGAGGCCGGCGGCATCACCCAGCACATCGGTGCCTACCAGGTCTGGACCGAGCACGAGGGCATCGAGCGGGCGATCACGTTCATCGACACCCCCGGTCACGAGGCGTTCACCGCCATGCGTGCCCGTGGTGCGCAGGTCACCGACCTGGCGATCCTGGTGGTCGCGGCCGACGACGGCATCATGCCGCAGACGGTCGAGGCGCTGAACCACGCTCAGGCGGCGAACGTGCCGATCGTGGTCGCGGTGAACAAGGTCGACAAGCCTGAGGCCAACCCGGCCAAGGTGCGTCAGCAGCTCACCGAGTACGGTCTGGTGGCCGAGGAGTACGGTGGCGACGTCATGTTCGTCGACGTGTCGGCCAGGGCGAACACCGGTATTCAGGAGCTCCTGGACGCGGTGCTGCTCACGGCGGACGCCGGTCTCGACCTGACCGCCAACCCGAACAAGGCCGCTCGCGGTGTCGCCATCGAGGCGAAGCTCGACAAGGGCCGCGGTTCGGTCGCGACGGTGCTGATCCAGTCCGGAACCCTCCGGGTCGGCGATGCGATCGTGGCGGGCACCGCTTATGGCCGCGTCCGCGCGATGATCGACGAGAACGGCGAGATCGTCGAGGCGGCCGCACCGTCTCGTCCGGTCCAGGTGCAGGGTCTGAACTCCGTGCCGCGCGCCGGCGACGTCTTCATCGTGACCGAGGAAGACCGCATGGCCCGTCAGATCGCGGAGAAGCGCGAAGCCGTCGAGCGCAACGCCCAGCTGGCCAAGGCCCGCAAGCGCATCTCGCTCGAGGACTTCACCCGTGCTCTCGAAGAGGGCAAGGTCGAGTCGCTCAACCTCATCATCAAGGGTGACGTCTCCGGTGCCGTCGAGGCGCTGGAGGAGTCGCTCCTCAAGATCGAGGTCGACGACTCGGTGCAGCTGCGCATCATCCACCGCGGTGTCGGTGCGATCACCGAGTCCGACGTGAACCTGGCGACGATCGACAACGCGATCATCGTGGGCTTCAACGTCCGCCCCGACACGAAGGCGCGCGAGCGCGCCCAGCGTGAGGGTGTGGACATCCGCTTCTACTCCGTCATCTACAACGCGATCGAGGAGATCGAGAGCTCGCTCAAGGGCATGCTCAAGCCGGAGTACGAAGAGGTCCAGTCGGGTGTCGCCGAGATCCGCGAGGTGTTCCGCTCCTCGAAGTTCGGCAACATCGCGGGTGTCATCGTCCGGTCCGGGACGATCACGCGGAACGCGAAGGCCCGCGTCATCCGCGACGGCGTCGTCATCGCCGATGGTCTGGCCATCGAGTCGCTGCGCCGGTTCAAGGACGACGTCACCGAGGTGCGGACGGACTACGAGGCCGGTATCGGCCTCGGCAAGTACAACGACATCCAGGTCGGCGACGAGATCGAGACGACCGAGATGGTGGAGAAGCCGCGCGGCTGATCCGCACGACTGCGGCGGCTGCCTCCTCCTCCCGTGACGGGGGAGGGGGCAGCCGCCTCCGCGGTTCGCTGGGAGCCGCGATGCACAGAGGTGGGAGAAGGAACAATGGCTGGTGAACGACAGGCCCGACTCGCGGATCGTATCCGCGTGATCCTCGCCGAGCGCTTGGAGAAGGGGCTGCGCGACCCGCGTCTGGGCTTCGTGACCATCACCGACGTCCGCGTGAGCGGCGATCTGCAGCACGCGTCCGTGTTCTACACGGTGCTCGGCACGGAAGAGGAGCGCCTCGCCAGCGGTGCCGCGCTCACCTCTGCGACCGGCATGCTGCGCAGCGAGGTCGGACGACAGCTCAGCACTCGACTCGTCCCTACGCTCGAGTTCATCCCGGACGCGCTCCCGGAGAACGCCGACCACATCACCGCTCTGCTGCGCGAGGCGCAGGAGCGCGACGCGGAGGTGGCCAAGCTGGCCTCGTCCGCGACCCACGCCGGCGAAGCCGACCCCTACCGGTCGGACGACGACGAGGACTGATCCCGTCTGATACCCTCAGGTCCGCGGCGGGACAACCGGTGGATCTGGGGGGGATCGACATCGAGTCTCGGAACGCGCCTGCGGGGTCGTCCGTCGCGCCCGGCGACGTCGAGGCGCTGCTGGACGAGCTTCGGGCTCGGGAGCTCGCGTGCGCCCCGCACGTGGCCGCGCGGCTCGTCGCCGCGCTTCCGGCGGACCCGGCGGCCGTCATGGCGGTGGCGGCCCGCCTCACGCCGGAGCAGCGGCGAGGCCTCGGCCGGCTGCCGTGGCCTCTGCCGTCCGTCGCCGACGCCGTCCCTCTCGGCATGCTGTCGGCCCCGGACCGGCTGCTGTTGCTCACCGTGGCACTGGCGTTCGAGGATGACCTCGATCCGGTCCTCGCGGTGGACGGGCGCGGCGTGGAGGAGGTGCGGGCGAGCGGCGCCGCGCCGCACCTGGTGATCCACGCGGGACGTGTCCGGTTCGCCGACCCCCGGATGGAGACGGGAGTGCACGCGGCCGCCTCTGCGGCTGAGGTCGCGCACACGCACGCGCGCCTGGCCGCGGTCGCCGTCCGGCGGCGAGATCGGGTGGCTGCGGCCTGGCATCGCGCGCGTGGGGGCGCCGTCCGCGATCAACGGTCCGCAGCGGTGCTGACGGCAGGTGCCCGCGCCGCTGCCGCAGAGTGACGCCAGGAACGCGTACTGCTGCTCGCCGCCGAGGCCGCGAAGCACGCGGCCGGCGACATCGGCGAGGAGGCGCGAGTGCTCGCCGGGTGCGCGGCGCTCGCATGCGGTCATGCGGCGGATGCCGAGGAATGGTTGGGAAGCCTCGTCTGCGGTGCCGCCGAGCACCGTCGGGGGCGAGCGCTCGGACCGTTCCTCGTCGCCCGCACGTTCCGGTACGGAGCGGTGCCGGCCGTCGATCCGCAGCGGCTCGCTCCGCTGCGTACGGGGGACGGCGACTCCTGGGCGCGGTTCGCGGCGCTCCTGGCGATCCTGTGCGCGGAGCGCGGCGACCGCAGGGCGGGTCGCCGCTGGCTCGCCGATGTCCGTGATGGGGCCTCGCGCGTCGGCGGGGACGGCGTCCTGCGGGACGCGGTCGAGTCGCTGTGCGGCCTTCTCGCCGGGGAGGTCGCCACGGGTGACGTGCCAGGAACCGGCGGGCTGCTGGGCGCCGTGTCGGGGGCTCTGCACGCCGCGTGCGGCGGCGACATCGACGAGGGCCTGCGGCTGCTGCAGACCGCGGATCTCCCCGGGGTGGGGGAGCGCGATCCGATGATCCCCGGTTTCGAGCACAGCCCACTGGGCCGGGCCTACCGGATCGTCACCGAGGTGCTGCTTCTTGTCTGGCGGGGAGACATCGGTCGCGCCCGGCTGCTGCTGCGGCGGGCAGCGGTCGAGCTCCCCGTCGCGATCCCGTTCGCGGGACTCGGCGTGGTGCTGGCGCGGCGGCTCGATCTCGCGGTCCTCGGCGCTTTCAGTCCGATCGCCAGGGCTCTCACCGCCGTGCTGCCTCCGGCCGCAGACATGGACGTACTGGTGGACCGCGCTGTCGAGGCGTTCCTGAACGGCTCCTTCGAGGCGGCCGCCGGTGCGATCGGGCTGTGGCGGGATCGCGGGGAGCCGCAGGCGCGCTTCGCGGTGCCGGGGGTGGAGGAGGTCGTGCTCGTCCCCGAGGCCGGACGGGCGTCACCGGCGGTGCGCCCACCGGAGACGGAGTTCGCCGACGCCGTGCGTCACGCCGTCGCGGCGTCCGGCGACGGTGCCTGGCGCACGGAGCAGGAGACCCTGCGAGAGGCGGCACGACGGCTTCGGTCGCCCTTCGCCCGCGGCCGTGTCGAGACGCTGTTGGGGGTCAGGTCCGGGCTGCACGGGGATCCGATCGCGGCCCGCAGTCACCTCGCGCAGGCCGAGAGGCTGTTCGAGGCCGCCGGGGCGAGCGCGTGGGGGCGTGCCGTCCGCCGGCGTCTGCAGCGGCTGGAGACCGACCCGCACGTCACGGGCGGCGCGTATCTTTTCGTGTGCCGGAGCGCCTGGGCCCAGCGACTGACACCGCGGGAACTGGAGGTGGCCATGCTCGCCGTCGAAGGCACGGGGAACCGCGCGATCGCGGAGCGCCTGTCGATCTCCGTCCGGACGGTCGAGGTGCACCTGGGACGCGTGTTCGCGAAGCTGGACGTCCGCAATCGCGTCGAGCTGACGGTGCTCGCGCACAGGACCGAACAGTACCTCTGAGGCGCGCTCACCGCGGCAGGGAGAGGCCCTCCCCGTCGGCTTCCGCGAGCCCGTCGGCGATGAGGGAGTCGATCGCACGATCCCGCTGACGCACGTCGGGCCAGTCCGGGAGGACGGCGGTAAGCGGGACTGCGGCGGGGGCGGCGGCGCGCAGGAGCCGGAGCACGGCGCCGCGGGCCTGGCGGTCCGAACCCTCGTACGCGGCCTGTCGTCGTCGCTCATCCCCGGTGTCGGGTCGGCCGGCCGCGAGCCACGCACACCCGTCCGCCAGCGGGCAGCGTTCGCATCGGGGCGCACGGGACGTGCAGATCGTCGCGCCGAGCTCCATAGCCGCGGCGTTGAGGACGGCGGCCTCTGCGGGGTCCGCGGGCAGCAGCGCCGCCATGAGCGCAAGGTCGCGGCGGGACGGGGACCCCGGTTGCGCTCGTCCCTCGACCGCCCTGGCCAGCACGCGCCGGGTGTTGGTGTCGACGACGGGATGACGGTCGCCGTACGCGAACACGGCCACGGCACGGGCGGTGTAGTCGCCGATCCCGGAGAGGGCGAGGAGGGCGTCGACGTCACGCGGCACGACGCCGCCGTGGCGCTCGACCACCTCGACGGCCGCACGGTGCAGCCACAGGGCACGCCGCGGATAGCCGAGGTTCGCCCACTGCTGGACGACGTCCGCAGTGGACGCGGCCGCCATCGCCAGGGGTGTCGGCCAGCGCGCTAGCCACGCGTCGAGGTGCGGGATCACGCGGGTCACGGGCGTCTGCTGCAGCATGAACTCGCTCACCAGGACGCCCCAGGCGCCGAAGGCGGCATGGAAGTCCGGACGGCGCCAGGGAAGGTCGCGCGCCGCGGAGGCGTACCAGCCGAGCAGGGGCGTCATCGTCGCGGGAGACGGTGCGGGCGCGGCCATCCCTCCAGCCTAGGCGAGCGGGCACCGCTCCCTGCCTCGGTAGGCTGGAGGGATGGCGACCCCCGGCATCCTCCTCGTCGACAAGCCCGGCGGGCTGACCAGTCACGACGTCGTCGCCCGCACTCGTCGGGCCTTCGGCACCCGCAAGGTCGGTCACGCCGGTACCCTCGACCCGATGGCCACCGGACTGCTCGTCATCGGCATCGAGGGCGCGACCCGCCTCCTCACCTACATCGTGGGCGCGGACAAGACCTACGAGGCGACCATCCGGCTCGGTGCCGTCACCTCGACGGATGACGCGGAGGGCGAGACCCTCCACCGCGCGGATGAGAGCGCCCTCGCGGCGATCGCGGATGCGGCGATCGATGCCGGAGTGGCCGCTCTGACGGGCGCGATCTCCCAGGTCCCGAGCGCGGTCTCGGCGATCAAGGTCGACGGCCGCCGCGCCTACGACCGCGTCCGTGCGGGGGAGGAGGTGGCCCTCCAGCCGCGAGACGTCGTCGTGTCCCGGTTCGACGTCATCGCGCGACGTCGCGACGATCACGCGATCGACCTCGATGTCGTCGTGGACTGCTCGTCCGGAACCTACATCCGCTCGCTGGCCCGCGACCTGGGCGCCGCCCTCGGCGTCGGCGGCCACCTGACCGCCCTCCGCCGCACCCGCGTCGGCCCGTTCGACGTGCGCGACGCCGTGACGATCGACGCCCTCGAGGGCGCTCCCGTGCTCACCCCCGGGGAGGCCGCCGGCCGCGTCCTCCCCGTCCTCCGCGTCTCGGCGGAGGAGGCACGCGATCTGCGGCACGGCAAGCGAGTGGCGGGCGCCGCTGCGCGGCTGGACGGCCCGCTCGCGGCCGCCATCGAAGACGACGGCGGCCTGGTGGGGATCGTCGAGAAGCGCGGTGCCGATGTGAAGAGCGCCATGAACATGCCGGAGGCCTCCCGATGATCCTGTGGTTCACGATCGTGCAGATCGTCATCGCCATCGCCGCCGGGCTCTTCTGCCTCGGCGCGGGGTTCGCCGGCCGTCGCCCCAGCGACTTCTCCGTCGGCGCGCTGGCTCTCGTCGAGGTGCTGCTGATCGTGCAGATCGTCGTCGCCATCGTCGCGCCGCTCGCGGGGAACCCGCCCACCGGCGACCTGCTGGAGCTCTGGGTGTACCTCGTCTCGGCGGCCCTGCTTCCGATCGGCGCCGTGCTCTGGGCGCTGATGGAACGCAGCCGGTGGAGCACCGTCGTGCTCGGTGTGGCCGCCCTCGCGATCGCGATCATGCTGTGGCGCATGCAGGTGATCTGGACCGTCCAGGTCGCCTGAGCGCCAGCCGGCGCGGACGCAGGGCGGCTCGCCCGGCTCTAGGATGGAATGCGCTATGAGCTCCACCGCCCCCTCCACTCGGATGACCGGCATCGGTCGTGTCCTGGTGATCGTCTACGCCGTGATGGCGCTGGCGGCCACCGGGCGCAGCTTCGTGCAGATCGTCCGTCGCTTCGACGAGGCCCCGTTGGCCTACAGCCTCTCGGCGCTCGCCGCGGTCGTGTACGTCCTGGCGACGCTCGCGCTCGTCTTCGCGCGTCGTCGCGGCTGGTACACCGTCGCGTGGGTGGCGATCGTCTTCGAGCTCACCGGTGTGCTGGTCGTCGGCGTGCTCAGCCTCGTCCTGCCCGACCTGTTCCAGCACGAGACCGTGTGGTCGCTGTTCGGCCGCGGCTACCTCTTCATCCCCCTGGTCCTCCCGATCTTCGGCATCTGGTGGCTGCGCACGCACCGGCCCGTCGACGCCGCGCGACCGGTCGAGGTCGCCGCGTGATCGTGTTCCGGAGTCCGGACGAGGTGCCGGAGAACTACGGTCCCAGCACCGTCGCCATCGGGAAGTTCGACGGCGTGCACGAGGGGCACCGCGCCGTCATCCGTCGCCTGGAAGAGGCCGCCGCGGCGTCGGGGAGCCGGGCCGTCGCGGTGACGTTCGACCGTAACCCTCTCGCTGTGATCCGCCCCGACCGGTGCCCCGAGAACGTCGTGACCGTCGACCGCAAGCTGGAGCTCCTGGGCGAGCTCGGGCTCGACGCGACGCTCGTGCTGACCTTCGACGAGACGCTCGCGGCCGTCGGTGCGGAGGACTTCGTCGCCGATATCCTCGTCGGCGCGCTGCACGTGTCCACCATCCTCGTGGGCGCCGACTTCCGCTTCGGGCACCGAGGCGCGGGCACCCCCGACCTATTGCGGGAGCTCGGCCCCCGGTACGGCTTCACCGTCGAGGTCGTCGACGACGTCTACCTCCCGGGGTCCAGCCGTCGCGTCTCGTCGAGCTGGATCCGCGAGCTCCTGATGGCCGGTGACGTCGCGGAGGCGACTCGCGCTCTCGGCCGATATCCCGACGTGCGCGGCGTGGTGGTCCACGGCCTGAAGCGCGGACGAGAGCTCGGCTTCCCGACCGCGAACCTCTCCACGATCGTCGATGCGTTCGTGCCGGCGGACGGCGTCTACGCGGGGTGGCTCGTCGACCACGACACGGGCATCCGGCACCCGTCGGCGATCTCGGTGGGCACGAACCCCACCTTCGATGACGTGCTCGTGCGGCAGGTCGAGGCGCATGTGCTGGGGGAGACCGGACTCGATCTCTACGGTCACGACGTGACGGTCGAGTTCGTCGAGCGGCTGCGCGGCATGGTCGCCTTCGAGGGCATCGAGAAGCTGATGAAGCAGATGGCCGCCGATGTCACGCAGGCCGCGACCATTCTGGACGTGTCCGCGTAACACGACGGCGCCGTGGTTCCGCGGCCGGTGCTCGCGATGACATAGAATGGGATCAGGCTCCCGCCGGTCCCGCACTCATCGCGTGCTCCGGAGGGAACACCGATCCACAGTCCGCACGGTCCTGGCTCACGCCACACGCGGACGACGAGAACGGCTCGCGGCTCCCCGGAGGCGCCGGAGCCCTTCAGGCTCAGGAGGAGCATGCCGACCACGGCAACCGCCGCCCCGCGGCGTAAGAAGACGTCCCGTCGCGACGACGAGGCACCGCTCATCCCGATCCTCGCGCGCAAGGTGCGCGAGATCGAGGCGAAGTCCCAGCGCGGCAAGCTGGGCCCCACGAACCGCACGAAGTTCCAGGTGATCGCCTTCCTGGTGCGCGAGGAGCGTGCCCGCGTGAAGGCCGATTCCGAGATCACCGACGCGGCCCGCGCCGAGCTGCTCAAGCGCCTCGACGGCGTCGCGACGATCCTCGCGAAGACGGCCGCACGGGACACGTCGCTCATCCAGCTGCTCGAAGCGGACCAGGCCACGTCGCCCGTCGCGAAGCGGATGCGTCGCGACTGGCTGCTCGAGTCCGGCGCGGAGCTCCCGCCAGAGGAGCTCATCATCGCCGACCCGGCGCCCGTGCAGACGCCCGTGGTGCCCGCGGCCATCGCGGAGCGTCAGGTCACCCCGCCCTCGGTGGAGGCCCGTCAGCTCGCCAACCCGTTCCTTGCGCCCGACCTGACCCCGCGACCGGCCAGCACGCCCCGCCGCCGCCTCGACGGCTGGGAGCTCATGGGGCCGCTGTACAAGGCCTTCGAGACCGGCGCGGGCGGTGCCGCGGCCTCGATGGAGCTTCCGCCGGCCCCGGAGTTCGACCACATCTCGCCCAAGGGGCGCGAGGTCATGGTGCACCAGTCCCGTTTCCTCGAGGCTGTGCGCGCCGGGCACCGCAGCTTCCTGCTCGCCGACGAGCCGGGCCTCGGCAAGACGGCGCAGTCGGTGCTCGCGGCCTCGGTCGCCGGCGCCTATCCGCTGCTCGTCGTGGTGCCCAACGTCGTGAAGATGAACTGGGCGCGCGAGGTCGAGCGGTGGACGCCGCAGCGTCGTGCCACGGTCATCCAGGGCGACGGCGACGACATCGACGCCTTCGCCGACGTGTTCATCGTGAACTACGAGATCCTCGACCGTCACATGTCCTGGCTCGCGTCGATCGGCCTGCGCGGCATGGTCGTCGACGAGGCGCACTTCATCAAGAACCTCTCGTCGCAGCGTTCGCAGAACGTGCTGTCGCTCGCGGCACAGGTGCGCGAGCGCACCCCGGGGCACGATCCGCTCATGCTCGCCCTCACGGGTACCCCGCTCATCAACGACGTCGAGGACTTCGACGCCATCTGGCGTTTCCTCGGCTGGACGAACGGGGAGAAGCCCGGACCGGAGCTCATGGAGAAGCTCGACGCGACGGGGCTCACGCCGGCGGACAAGGCCTTCTACCCGGAGGCCCGCGACGCGGTGATCTCGATGGGCATCGTGCGGCGCAAGAAGAAGGATGTCGCCGCCGACCTGCCCGACAAGCTGGTCGCCGATCTGCCGGTGCAGCTCGACGACGAGTTCGGTCGCAGCATCCGCCAGGCCGAGCGCGAACTGGGAGAGCGTCTGGCCGCCCGCTACCGCCGCATCATCGAGGCACGCGGCGACCGCGGTCTCGCGCCCGGAGAGATCGACGACGACATTGTCCGGCTCGTGGCGCAGAACGAGCTCGAGGAGTCGAAGGCCGCCGGTACCGGGGGAGACAACGTCTTCACCATGGTGCGCCGCATCGGTCAGGCGAAGGCCCTCCTCGCGGCCGACTACGCCGCACAGCTGCAGCGGTCGGTCGGCAAGGTCGTGTTCTTCGCGAAGCACATCGACGTCATGGACCAGGCGGAGGCGCACTTCGCCTCGGCCGGCATCCGCGCGGTATCCATTCGCGGTGACCAGACGAACACGGCACGGCAGCAGGCCATCGACGACTTCAACGGCGACCCCGAGGTCGGCATCGCGGTGTGCTCGCTCACGGCGGCCGGCGTCGGGCTCAACCTGCAGGCGGCGTCGAACGTCGTGCTCGCGGAGCTGTCGTGGACGGCGGCCGAGCAGACGCAGGCCATCGACCGCGTGCACCGCATCGGGCAGGACGAGCCGGTCACGGCGTGGCGGATCATCGCCGCCCACACGATCGACACGAAGATCGCGGAGCTCATCGACCAGAAGCAGGGCCTCGCGGCCCGCGCTCTGGACGGCGAGGCGACGGAGGAGACGGGGAGCGAGTCGGTGCAGCTGGCGGCGCTCACGCATCTTCTGCGCGAGGCTCTGGGCGGGCGCTGAGACGCCGTCAAGAACACGGGTTCTTAACGGCGATTCCGAGGCCTTATCCTGCCGGAACGCGAAGTTCGGCGTGATCGCTCGCCGCAGCCGTCAAGATCCCCGATTTTCGACGCGCTCGAATGGCCACGTGAGGGGGCGGCGCGCTAGTGTCGATCGCAGGCACTGTCGCCGCACCCCCATCCCTCGACCTCCGAAGGCAGCAGCATGAAGATCGGCATCCTGACGAGCGGCGGCGACTGCCCCGGACTCAACGCGGTCATCCGCGGCATCGTGCTCAAGGGCACCACGACCTACGACCTCGAGTTCGTCGGCATCCGCGACGGATGGCGCGGCGTCGTCGAGGGCGACTTCATGCCCCTGACGCGGCATGAGGTGAAGGGCCTGTCCAAGGTGGGCGGCACCATCCTCGGCACCAGCCGCACCAACCCCTACGAGGGGGAGCGCGGAGGCGCCGACAACATCGCGAAGACTCTCTACGGGCACAAGATCGACGGCATCGTCGCGATCGGCGGCGAAGGCACCCTCGCCGCGGCGGACCGCCTCGCGAAGGACGGCATCAAGGTGCTCGGTGTTCCGAAGACGATCGACAACGACCTCCGTGCCACGGACTATTCGTTCGGCTTCGATACGGCCGTGAACATCGCCACGGACGCCATGGACCGGCTCCGCACCACGGGAGACTCCCACCAACGCTGCATGGTCGCCGAGGTCATGGGCCGTCACGTCGGCTGGATCGCGCTCCACGCCGGAATGGCCGCGGGCGCGCACGTCATCTGCATCCCCGAGGTGCCGATGTCGCTGGACGAGATCACCGCTCTGGTCACGAGCGCCCACGATCGCGGTCGCGCGCCGCTGGTCGTCGTCTCCGAGGGCTTCAAGCTCGCCGGTATGGACGAGGCCTACAGCGACAAGGGTTTGGATGCGTTCAACCGCCCGCGGCTCGGCGGCATCGGCGACCTGCTCGCCCCCGAGATCGAGCGGATCACGGGCATCGAGACGCGTGCCACGATCCTCGGGCACATCCAGCGCGGCGGCTCGCCGTCGGCGTTCGATCGCGTCCTCGCGACCCGGCTGGGCCTGCACGCCGCGGACGCGATCGTCGACGGCGCCTGGGGGCAGATGGTCGCGATGCAGGGCACCGACATCGTCCGCGTCCCGTTCGCCGATGCTCTCGGTGAGCTGAACACCGTGCCCCGCTACCGCTACGACGAGGCCGCCGCCCTCTTCGGCTGACTTCCGCCCGGCTTCAGGGTCTCGCGCCGCTTCAGGCATCTTGCTGTCTTTCTTGCCTGTTCTCGCGCGAGTGCCTGTGCCCGTCCGCTCGCCTGTTCTCACTGCCTCGCGCGGTGTCAGGCCCTCGCGCGGGTTCAGGCATCGTGCTGTCTTCCATGCCTGTTCTCGCGCGAGGGCCTGGGCTTGCGCTCGGGTCTGCTACCGACCCGTCGCCCGATGGCTTGCGCGATGGAGCCCCTGCGCGAGCGCGGCCAGGACGGTGTCCTCGACATGACTGTCGTCGACCATGACCTGGTGGTAGTCGAATCGCAGGACGGTGTAGCCGCGGAGCGCGAGCCTCGCGTCCGCTGCGAGGTCTCGCCGCCGATCGCCCGCGGCGCTGTGGTGGCGGAAGCCGTCGATCTGGATGGCGAGCCGTTCGCCGATGACACCGTCGAGCGGATGGCCGTCCACCCACACCTGCTGTCGCACGTCGATGCCGATCGCGCGCATCCGTTCGACGAAGACCGTCTCGGGACCGGAGTCCGACCGGCCGCGGACGGTTCGAGCGAGGCGGTCAGCGGCGTGGCACCGCCACCGCACCCGCGCGAGCGTATCCAGCTCCACCGCTCCGTGGCGGATGGCGGACTCCCAGATCGCGCGGGCCTCGACCGGCGGCCGACATCGCGCGACCTGGAAGAGGACATCCAGGACGGGGTCGACCGCCGCTCGCGGATTCACGGGCACAGGCCCCTGCGCGCAGTGCACCTCCACGCCGCCGCGGTCGAATCGAGAAGCGGTACGGGGGAGAGCGACGTGTACGTCCGTGGCCCCGACATCCCACCATCCGGCGAGAGCTGCAGCGCTCACACAGGTGACTCTCCCGCCGACCGAAGCAGCCGCCCGGCGCCGTGGATCGACATCGGGGAGGAGGAGCCACGACCGGCGCACACGCTCGAGCTTGCCTTCCTGCACCGCGCGACGCATCTGGTACTCGGTGAAACCCGCCTCACGTACCCGCGACGAATGCGCCGATCCGCCCTGCTCTCGAACCCAGCCCTCGACCCTCGTGCGTCCCACCCCTCCACCCTGAGCGCTCGCGCCGTACTCTCCATCGCCGCTCTCGGGATGAGGAATCAGCTCGCGAAATCCTCGCCCTGTGCAGGATCAGTCGTTGGATGCGCGAGTGCAGGCCTCCTCGCGAGCTCAGGCAGCGAGAACCACTCGCGCCTGATGCCGCGCGAGTGCCTGATGCCGTCAGGCGAGGTGGAGGGTGTCCAGGAGCCAGGCGAGCTCGAACGCCCGCTCGCGCCAGGAGTTGTACCGTCCGCTCACGCCGCCGTGCCCGGCGACCATCTCGCACTTGAGCAGCACGTCCTCCGCGCCGGCCTCCCGCAGCCGGGCGACCCACTTGGCGGGCTCCACGTAGAGCACGCGGGTGTCGTTCAGCGAGGTCACCGCGAGGATCCGCGGGTACTCCACGCCGTCGCGCACGTTCTCGTACGGCGTGTACGACTTCATGTACGCGTACACCTCCGGGTCGTGCAGCGGGTCGCCCCACTCGTCCCACTCGATCACCGTGAGGGGGAGCGAGGGGTCGAGGATCGTGGTCAACGCGTCGACGAACGGCACAGCCGCGAGGATCCCGGCGAACAGCTCCGGGGCGAGGTTGGCGACCGCGCCCATCAGCAGACCACCCGCGCTGCCGCCCTCCGCGACGAGCTGGGCCGGGGTCGTGGTGCCCTCGTCGACGAGGTGCCGGGCGCAGGCGACGAAGTCCGTGAAGGTGTTCCGCTTGTGCAGGAGCTTGCCCTCCTCGTACCACTGCCGGCCCATCTCGCCGCCGCCGCGCACGTGCGCCACGGCGAAGACGACCCCGCGGTCCAGCTCCGAGAGCCGGGCGACGGAGAAGCCGGGGTCGATCGAGTGCTCGTACGAGCCGTAGCCGTAGAGGTGGACGGGACGTGCGGTCGCACCGGGCTCTCCGAAGGAGCGCTTCCAGACGAGGGAGATCGGCACGCGCGTGCCGTCCTCCGCGGTGGCCCATTCCCGCCGCTGCCCGTAGTCGGCGGGGTCGTAGTCGCCGAGCACCGTCACCTGCTTGCGGAGGACGAGCTCCCGCGTCGCGAGGTCGAGCTCGTAGACCGTGCCTGGGGTGACGAACGACGTGTAGCCGAGACGCAGGAAGGGGGAGTGCCACTCGGGGTTGCCGCTGACGCCCGCCGAGTAGAGGGGCTCGTCGAACCGCAGCTCCTCCACGGCGTCCGTCGCGTAGTCGAGGAGCCCGACCCGTTCGAGGCCCTCGCTGCGGTACTCGACCGTGGCGAAGTCGCGGAACGCGTCCACCCCGAGCAGTCGTCGTCCCGGCTGATGCGCGACGACGACGCGGCGCTCGCCCTGCGGGTCGTCCGCCGCCACGGAGACGAGCTCGAAGTCGAGGGCGTCGTCGTTGTGCAGGATGAGCAGGCGGTCCTCGCCGTCCACGACCGCGTGCTCGAGCGAGTACTCCACGCCCTCCCGCCGCGGCCACACCGTGCGCGGCTCCGCGGTGATGTCGCCCGCGAGGTCGACGAGGTACTCCTCGCTCGTGATGCTGGACCCCACGCCGATCACGAGGTAGCGACGGCTGCGCGTGATCCCGGCGCCGAGCCAGAACTTCTCGTCGGGCTCGTGGAACAGCGTGATGTCGTCCGACACCGGGGTCCCGAGCCGGTGCAGCCACAGAGTGTCCGGACGCCAGGCGTCGTCGCGGGTCGTGTAGAGGATCCCGGTGCCGTCCGGGGTGAAGAACGCGCCCCCGGTGTTCGGGATCTCGTCGTCGAGGGTGACGCCCGTCTCCAGGTCGCGCACACGTACGGTGTAGAGCTCGTCGCCCTCGAAATCGGTCGACCACAGCAGCTTCGTCGCATCGTCGGAGGTGTCGAACGCGCCGAGCGAGAAGAACTCGTGCCCCTCCGCCTCGGCGTTGCCGTCCAGCAGGACGACCTCGCCGGGCACCGGCACCCCCGGCTCGAGCCGCGGGGGCGTCCAGTCGCCTTCGAGAGCGGCGGCGCGGCAGTGGATGCCGTACTGCGCGCCTTCCTCGGTGCGGCTGTAATACCACCAGTCTCCGCGTCGCGTCGGCACGGAGAGGTCGGTCTCCTGGACCCGGCCCTTGATCTCCTGGAACAGCGTCTCCCGCAGATCTGCAAGGTGTGCGGTCTCGGCTTCGGTGTGCGCGTTCTCCGCCTCCAGGTGCGCGATGACCTCGGGGGAGTCCTTGGCTCGCAGCCACTCGTACGGGTCGTCGACCGTGTCGCCGTGGTGTGTGCGGAGGGTGGAACGGCGGGCGGCGATCGGGGCATCAGTCACCGTCCCACGCTATCCCAGGTCGAGTTGACCGGCACGGGGGACGGTGGCAGGATTTACCGGGGCCGGTAAACGGAAGTCAAACCCACGGTGAACTCTTCGTTCGTCACGTCGATCCCGTCGACATCTCCCTCTTCCTCAAGACCGAAAGCGAACGGTGGAAACCGCAGCCCTCATCGTCGTGCTCGTCATCGCGCTGGCACTCTTCTTCGATTTCACGAACGGGTTTCACGACACCGCGAACGCGATGGCGACGCCCATCGCGACCGGAGCGCTCAAGCCCAAGACCGCGGTGCTCCTGGCCGCCCTGCTGAACCTCGTCGGCGCCTTCCTGTCGACGGAGGTGTCCAAGACCATCTCCGGCGGCATCATCCAGGAGGATGCCATCATCGCCGCAGGGGCGGAGTTGTTCCTCTCGCTGATCTTCGCCGGACTCATCGGCGCGATCACCTGGAACATGCTGACCTGGCTGCTCGGCCTCCCGTCCAGCTCCTCCCACGCCCTCTTCGGTGGTCTGATCGGTGCGACGCTCGTGGGCGCCGGCCTCGGCGGCATCGATTTCGGCGCCGTGCTGTCGAAGATCGTCCTCCCCGCTCTCATCGCCCCGATCACCGCCGGGATCATCGCGTACGTCGCGACGAAGATCGCCTACTCGATCACCCGGCGCTACGACGGCAAGCCCGACGGGCGCGACGGCTTCCGCTGGGGTCAGATCTTCACGTCGTCCCTCGTCGCGCTCGCCCACGGGACCAACGACGCACAGAAGACGATGGGCGTCATTACCCTCGCGATGATCACGATCGGCTGGCAGTCCGGTGCGCACCACGAGCCCGAGCTCTGGGTCATCGTCGCCTGTGCGTTCACGATCGCCCTCGGCACGTATCTCGGCGGCTGGCGCATCATCCGTACGCTGGGCAAGGGCCTGACCGACGTGAAGCCGGCTCAGGGCTTCGCGGCCGAGAGCTCGACGGCGGCCACGATCCTCGCCTCCAGCGCCCTCGGCTTCGCCCTCTCCACCACGCAGGTGGCCTCGGGATCGGTCATCGGATCGGGTCTCGGTCGCCGCGGCTCGACGGTCCGCTGGCGGACGGCCGGTCGCATCGGCGTCGGCTGGCTGCTGACCCTGCCCGCGGCCGGAGGGGTCGGCGCCCTGGCGGCGCTGCTCGTCGTCTGGCTCGGTCCCTGGGGTGTGGCCATCGATGCCGTGCTCGCCGTGGTGATCATCCTCGGGCTGTACATGCGTTCCCGGCGCAACGCCGTCACCCCGGCCAACGCCATGAGCGACGTCGCCGAGTCCCACCTCGCGGTCGAGGTCCCGGATACACCGCCGCCCACGCGTCGCCAGCAGCGCATCGCCCAGGCGAAGGCGGAGGCGAAGGCCCGCGCCGAGGCCAAGGAGAAGGCGAAGGCCGAAGCCAAGGACAAGGCGAAGAAGAAGGCCAAGGCCAAGGCCGACGCGAAGGCCGCGAAGACCGGCAGCGTCTCCTCGTCCGACGCGTCGCAGAACGGGGACTCGGCATGAACGTCACGATCGACTGGATCGCCTTTCTGCAGGTGTTCGCTGCCGCGCTCATCGGCGCCGCTGCCATCGTCACCTTCTACGCCCTGGGGCTGCGTCTGCTCGTGCGCAGCGGACGAGCGCCCGTCGTCAGCCCCGCGGAGTTCACCGATGCCATCACGGTGATCTCCGAGAAGGAGCTCAAGCGGGCCGCAAAGCAGGCGGCGAAGGCAGCGAGGAAGAGCCCGCTCACCGAAGGGCAGAAGACCCTCGCCCTCGTGGGCGCCTACGGCTGCTTCGTGCTCTGCGGGGCCGCGGTCATCGCCGGCATCCTGCTCATCGTCGTCGGCCACTGAGCGTCCGGCGCGCCAAGGGGGAGCGTCGGCGCCCGCCCGTAGGCTGAGGGCATGTCCGCACTCAACGGAACGCCCCCGGTCTTCGGCCGGTACGCCCCCGCGTCCCATGTCCTGATCCATGTCAGTGACCCGCACTTCCTGGCCGGCGGTGCCGCGCTGGGGGGACGGTACGACGTCGAGCGCACGTTCGCGCGGACGCTCGAGGCGATCCGCGCCGTGCATCCCGCTCCCGCCGCCATCGTGATCACCGGGGACCTCGCCGACCTCGGCGAGCCGGATGCGTACCGCCGGCTCCGGGCCGCGATCGAGCCGGTCGCCGCCGAGCTCGGCGCTCCCGTGGTCTGGGTCGCGGGCAACCACGACGAGCGCCCGGCGCTGCGCGAAGCGCTCCTCGACGGCGAGCCCACCGAAGAGCCGGTCACCGGGGTCTGGGATATCGACGGGCTGCGGCTCGTGGCCCTCGACACGAGCGTCCCGGGATGGCACCACGGCGACCTCGACCCGGCGCAGCTCGCGTGGCTGGCCGACGTCCTCGCGGAGCCCGCGCCGCACGGCACGATCCTGGCTATGCATCACCCGCCGCTGCCCAGCCATCTGCCGCTATTCGACATCCTCGAGCTCCGTCATCAGGACGAGCTCGCCGCCGTCATCCGCGGCACCGACGTGCGCGGCATCCTCGCCGGCCACCTGCATTACTCCGCACACGGTCTGTTCGCCGGTGTCCCGGTGAGCGTGGCATCCGCCACCTGCTACACGATGAACGTCGCCCGTCCGGCGGCGGAGGTGAACGGCATGGACGCCGCCCAGGCGTTCCAGCTCGTGCACGTGCGGCCGGAGACCCTCACGCACACGGTCGTCCCCGTGGTCGACGCGCCGACCGACGACTACTTCTCGGAGGAGTGGATCGCGCGGATGGCGGCGCTGGCCCCGGAGGAGCGCCTGGAGGTGTTCTCCCGGAAAACCCCGCAGGGACCGGCGTAGACTGGTCGCATCCCCCACTTTTCCGTTCGCCACGACCCACGAGGATGTGACATGGCTTCTGCCGCGCCCGCCCATACCCGCACCGAGACCGATTCGCTGGGGAGCATGGAGATTCCCGCCGACGCGTACTGGGGGATCCACACCGCCCGCGCCGATGCGAACTTCCCGATCACGAAGCGCCCCATCTCGGTCTATCCCGAACTGGTGATCGCCCTCGCGATGGTGAAGCAGGCCAGCGCCAGGGCCAACAAGGAGATCGGCGTCCTCGACGCCGAGCGGGCCGACCTCATCGACCGCGCGGCACAGCGCGTCATCGACGGCGAGTTCCACGACCAGTTCACGGTCGGCGTCATCCAGGGCGGCGCCGGCACGTCGACGAACATGAACGCGAACGAGGTCATCACCAACATCGCGCTGGAGATGGCCGGACGCGAGAAGGGCGACTACGCCTTCCTCTCTCCGATCGACCACACGAACCGCAGCCAGTCCACAAACGACGTGTACCCGACCGCGGTCAAGATCGGCCTCTCGCTGACGCTGCGCTCGCTGCTCGACGAGCTGGACGCCCTGCGCGTGGCCTTCCTCGGCAAGGCGGGGGAGTTCCACGACATCCTCAAGGTCGGCCGCACCCAGCTCCAGGACGCCGTGCCCATGACGCTCGGCCAGGAGTTCCACGGCTTCGCCACGACCCTGGGCGAGGACCACAGCCGCCTCACCGAGAACGCCTCGCTCATGTTCGAGATCAACATGGGCGCGACCGCGATCGGCACCGGCATCACGACCCACCCCGATTACGCGCCCGCCGTGCTGAAGCACCTGCGCGAGATCACCGGGCTCGACCTCGAGACGGCCACCGACCTCGTCGAGTCCACGAGCGACACGGGCGCCTTCATGTCGTTCTCCTCGTCGCTCAAGCGGAACGCCATCAAGCTCTCGAAGATCTGCAACGACCTGCGCCTGCTGTCGTCGGGTCCGCAGGCGGGCCTGGGCGAGATCAACCTTCCCGCACGGCAGGCCGGCTCCAGCATCATGCCGGGCAAGGTCAACCCGGTGATCCCGGAGGTCGTGAACCAGGTGGCGTTCGCGGTCGTCGGCGCCGACATGACCGTGACCATGGCCGTCGAGGGCGGTCAGCTCCAGCTCAACGCCTTCGAGCCCGTCATCGCGCACTCGATCTTCCAGTCGATCACCTGGATGCGTCAGGCCATGTGGACGCTGCGCGTGAACTGTGTCGAGGGCATCACCGCCAACCGTGACCGTCTGGGCGCGATGGTCGGCGCGTCGGTCGGCGTCATCACGGCGCTCACGCCCTTCATCGGCTACGCAGCGGCCGCCGCCCTGGCCAAGACGGCCCTGCTGACCAACCGCAACGTCGCCGACCTGGTGGTCGAGGCCGGACTCATGTCGCGCGACGAGGTCACCAAGCAGCTCTCTCCCGCCCGTCTCTCGGGTCTGGAGGCGGTCACGGCGGCCATCCCGATCGTCACCCCGGACGACCTCATCCAGATCTGAGCGTCGGCCGGATATGCGAAGGGGACGGGAGCTCGAAGCTCCCGTCCCCTTCGCGTATCCGGGTCAGTCGAGGATGCGGCAGTGCGTCGTGAGCTCGCCGATCCCGTCGATGCCGACCGTGACGGTCGAGCGGTCGCGGAGGAAGATCTGCGGGTCGCGCGAGTAGCCGGCACCGCCGGGGCTGCCCGTGGAGATCAGGGTGCCGGGGAGCAGGGTGAGCGACTGGGAGAGGTGGGCGATGAGCTTCGCCACCGAGCGCACCATCTGGTCGGTGCTGGCGTCCTGCACGGTGTGTCCGTCCACGACGGTCCAGATGTGGAGGTCCTGCGGGTCGGCGATCTCGTCGGCGGTCACCGCGAAGGGCCCGGTGGGGGTGAAGCCGTCGAACGACTTGCAGCGGGACCACTGCGCCTCGGAGAACTGGATGTTCCGCGCGGTGATGTCGTTGACCACCGTGTAGCCCCACACGTGCGTCAGGGCATCGGCTTCCGGGACGTCCTTCGCGGGGGTGCCGATGAGCACGCCCAGCTCGGCCTCGTAGTCGACGGCCTCGCTGAGACTCCGGGGCCAGGACGTGGTCTGGTCGTGACCGGTCAGCGAGTTCGGCCACAGCGTGAACACGGTCGGTGCGGCGTCGGTCTTGAGTCCGAGCTCGCTGGAGTGCGCGGCGTAGTTGAGGCCGACGGCGAGCACGGCCGGCGGCGCGATCACGGCGGAGGCGAACCCCCAGCCGGTCAGCGGGTGGCGCGGGGCCGTGCCGCCGCGCAGGGCGGCGCGGAGCTCGTCGAGTCCGGCGTCTCCTCGCTCGATCAGCTGCTGCAGGGTGGCAGGCGCGTCGGACAGGAGATCGGAGACGAGGATGGCGTCCGAGTCCTCCACCACGGCGAGAACCGCCTGGGAGGAGTCTGGACGGCGCAGGTGAGCGAACCGCATGGTTCTACGCTACCGGGTGCGTGCGGCCGGTCGGGTGGAGGAAGCCCCCAGAGCCCGGCGCGGATGCTTGTGCCCCATAAGCTTTGAGCATGACCTTCGGAGGACCGTCCGACCCCCAGCAGCCCGCCCGGTACACGCCGCCGTCCGCGCAGCCGAGTGCGTACTCCGCCGCGCAGTACGCGCAGTCGCCGTATCTGCCGCCGTCGTTCGGACAGCAGCCCGGCTATGCGTCGGCCCTCGCGCAGCCGACGCCCTACACGCCGCCGGCTCCCGTCGCGCCGTCGCCCGCGGAGTCGCTGCCGGCTCTCCCGGTGCCGAACAAGAAGGGCCGGACGATCTCGCTGTGGCTGTTCGGCTTCCTCGGGTTCCTCCTCCTGGCGCTCATCGGCTACTTCGGCTGGGCGCTCGGACCGACCGCATCGGTCATCGGGCTCGTCCTGGCGTTGATCCCGCTCACGATCGTCTTCCTCGGGGTGCGCATGATCGACCGGTGGGAGCCGGAGCCCAAGCGTCTCGTGGCGTTCGCCATCGCCTGGGGTGCCGTGGCCGCGGTCGGCCTCACGCTCCTCGTCGACATCGGCCTCACGATGCTGTTCGACATCCGCTCCGAGGAGTTCTCCGCGGTGGTCCAGGCTCCCATCGTCGAGGAGTTCTGGAAGGGCCTCGGGGTCTTCCTCATCTTCCTGCTCGCGCGGCGCTCCTTCGACGGTCCGGTGGACGGCGTCGTGTACGGGGCGCTTGTCGGCGCGGGGTTCGCGTTCACCGAGAACATCCAGTACTTCGCCATCAGCCTGATCGAGGGCGGCGGAGAGCAGCTCGGCGTCACCTTCATCGTGCGCGCGGTGCTGTCGCCGTTCGCCCACGCGATGTTCACCTCGCTGACCGGGTTCGCGATCGGCCTCGTGGCTCGCCGGCACGCTTCCGCGGGAGCGGCCGCCGGCGCGGGCCTGCTCGGCATGGTCGGGGCGATCCTCCTGCACGGCCTGTGGAACGGCTCGGCCACCTTCGCCGACTTCTTCGGGCTCTACTTCACCCTGCAGGTGCCGCTGTTCATCGGCTTCATCCTCGGGATCGTCGCGCTGCGGCGAGAGGAGGCGCGGCTCACGCGGGCGCGCCTGGCCGAGTACGCGGCCGCCGGCTGGTTCACGCCGGAGGAGGTCACGATGCTCGCCACGCCCGCCGGGCGCAAGGTCGGGCTGGCGTGGGCGGCGCAGCTGCGCGGCGACCGCCGGCCGCTGATGCGTGAGTTCATCAAGGACGCGACGGCGCTGGCGGCTGTCCGCCAGCGGGCGATCACCGGTCGCGACCCGCTCGCGGTCGAGGACGAGCGTGCCCTGCTGATCCGGACGAGGGCGGCACGAGCCGCGCTACTGGCCTACTGAGCGGCACGCCCGGAGACAGACTCAGCGCCCGGTGCTGCGGCGATGCCTGCATGTCTCCCGGGCGCTGAGTTGATCTGCCACCAGGGTGCACCCGGCCCCGGGGATGTGTCAAGGGTCTCCGTGACGGGCAGCCACGGCGGCTCGACGAGGTGTTCGCTGTGAGCAGGTGCGGTCGCGTTGACCGGGCGCGCGACGGTCGGGTTGGATGGAGCCATGACTGATCGCACAAAGCCCGAGTTCGACGCCCCGACCGGCCCTGCCCCCGCAGAACTGGTCATCCGCGACATCATCGAGGGTGACGGTGCCGAGGCCAAGCCCGGCGACACCGTGACCGTCCACTACGCCGGCGTGGAGTTCGAGTCCGGCGAGGAGTTCGACTCGTCGTGGGGTCGCGGCGAGACCATCCAGTTCCCGCTTCGCGGCCTGATCCAGGGCTGGCAGGACGGCATCCCCGGCATGAAGGTCGGCGGTCGCCGCGAGCTGATCATCCCGCCGCACCTCGCCTACGGCCCGGCCGGGGGAGGACACTTCCTCTCCGGCAAGACGCTGATCTTCATCATCGATCTCGTCGCCGTCGGCTGACATCCTCGTTCGGAAGCGCCCCGCCCCCTGTGGTGTGGGGCGCTTTCGACGTCTCCGGACTTTCTGCTCGTCACGGGAATACATGCGAGTGAATGTATGTTGTGGGAAGGGTGCCGCGGACGATCGCGGTGCCATCCCTTCGCCGCCGCCGCGGCCGACGTCTCCTGAGGAGCAACCATGAGCAGCATCGACATCCCCGGTTACCGCCCCGGCACCTGGGTCCTGGACCCGTCCCACAGCGAGGTGACCTTCAGCGTCCGCCACATGATGATCTCGAAGGTGCGCGGCACCTTCGGCGTGAAGAGCGCGACGCTCGTGGCCCCGGAGAACCCCCTCGACGCCAAGGTCGAGGCCTCGGTCGACGTGACCTCCGTCGACACGAAGGACGAGGGCCGTGACCAGCACCTCCGCTCCGCCGACTTCTTCGACACCGAGAACTTCCCGACCATGGACTTCGTCTCGACCGGCGCGCGCGTCGAGGGCGGCGACTTCCTCGTGGACGGCGACCTCACCATCCGGGGCATCACCAAGCCCGTCACCTTCGAGCTCGACTTCGGCGGCTTCGGCAGCGACCCGTGGGGCAACTACAAGGCCGGTGCCTCCGCCAAGACCGTCATCAACCGCGAGGACTTCGGCCTCACCTGGAACGCCGCGCTGGAGACCGGCGGAGTGCTCGTCGGCAAGGACGTCACGATCACGCTCGACCTCCAGGGTGCGCTGCAGCAGGACTGACGCGCGCAGACCTCTCCGAACCCCGGGCCCGTCAGGGCTCGGGGTTCTCTGCGTCGTAGGCGCGGAACCGCGGGTGCCGACGGGCGAGGAGGGCGACGAGGACGATCACGAGGATGCCGCCGAGCAGCGGGGGGAACCACAGCGACGTCAGCGTCGCGAGGGTCCCGGCGTAGAGGGCGCCGACGCGGGGGCCGCCGGTCACCACGACGACGAAGAGCCCCTGCAGGCGTCCGCGCATGGCGTCGGGTACCGCGGCCTGCATCATGGTGTTCCGATAGATCGAGCTGATGTTGTCCGAGGCGCCGGAGAGCGCGAGCGCCACGCAGGCGGCGACGATGAGCAGGACGTGCGGCCGGTCCTCACCGGCGGGCGTCGCGGAGAACGCGCCGATCAGGAGGACGACGCCGAACAGGGCGATCGCGGCGCCGTAGGCCTCGATGGCACGGGCGATCCCACGACCGTGCCACCGGTACTGCACCACGCGGCCGGAGAACAGGCTCGAGGAGAAGGTGCCGACGGCGACCGCGGCCGTGAGGATGCCGGTCGTGAACGCCCCGCCGCCGAGGATCACGGTGCCCAGCGCCGGGAAGAGCACGAGGGGCTGCCCGAAGGTCATCGCGATGATGTCCATGACGTACTGCATCCGGATGTTGCCCGCCCGTCGGAGGAAGCGCCAGCCGTCGACGAGTGAGGCGAAGCCGGGGCGCACGGTGTCGCCTTCGGGGCGCAGGGCGGGGAGGGTCCACAGTCCGAGGAACATCGACAGCATGAGCACGACGTCGATCGTGTACGTCCAGCCGTACCCGGTGAGGGCCACGAGGAGTCCGGCCAGCGCGGGGCCGGCCATGACCGTGAGTCCGAAGGCGACGCCGTTGAGCGCGGACGCGGCGGCGAGCATGCGGCGGGGGATGAGCCGGGGGACGATCGCCGTCCGGGTGGCCATGCCGACGGAGTTCGCCGCCGAATTCACGATGCTCAGCGCGTACAGCCACCAGATCGTCTCCGTCCCCGTCCACGTGAGCGCGGCGAGGAGCGCGGTGGAGGCGAACGTCACGGTGGCCGCGATCAGCGCGACCCGCCGGCGGTCGAACGCGTCGGCGAGCATGCCGCCGTACAGACCGGCGAGGATCATCGGGAGAAGGCCGGCGACGGCGATCATCGAGACGGCGAACGTGCTCTCGGTCAGTTCGAACACGTGCAGCATCACGGTCACGATGGTGAGCTGACCGCCGATGCCGGCGAGCGTCGAGCCGATCCACATCCGGGCGAAGGCCGGGCTCGCCTTCAGCGGGGTGAGGTCGATCAGATGGCCGCGTCGGGAGCTCACAGGGCGATCTTCTTCTGCACATCCCGAGCCTAGTTGACCGGTGGACCCCGGTCCGGACCCCGTGTCCCGCCGTGGTCGTTCGGGCTGGTAGACTCGTCAGGTTGCCGTTCGATCGGCCGCGGATAAAGAGAGCTCACGCATCAGGCGTCGGGCGCCGCGCAACAAGCAGAGAGGGGATCGAATCTATGGCACTGGAAGCAGACGTCAAGAAGGCGATCATCGAAGAGTACGCGACGCACCCCGGTGACACCGGATCCCCCGAGGTGCAGGCCGCGATGCTGACGCAGCGCATCAAGGACCTCACCGAGCACCTGAAGGAGCACAAGCACGACCACCACTCGCGTCGTGGTCTGTTCCTGCTCGTGGGTCAGCGCCGTCGTCTGCTCGGCTACCTCCAGAGCGTCGACATCGAGCGGTACCGCTCGCTGATCGCACGCCTTGGTCTTCGCCGATAAGGCACCACGGACCCAGCGTTCAATCGCGCAGAACATTCTTGAGAAGGCCGCCCCACGGTGTGGGGCGGCCTTCGTCATGTCCGGGATGACGCGTCGCGGAGCCTGTCAGGCGGGCGTCCGGACCAGATCGGGGTGGTGGATGGCCGCCACGTCGGGGTGCGCGCGCAGTCGCGACTTCATGGCGTTCTCGCCGTAGGTCGCGTGGATCGGATTGCTCGGGTCCTCGGTGATTCCGGTGGCCTCGGCGGCGAGGTCGGCGGGGAGCTCGAGCAACGGCAGCTGCTGGTCGAGGGCGGGGTTGAAGAAGAACGGGATCGAGATGCGCTCCTCGGGCGCCCGCGGCGAGATCACCCGATGGTTCGTCGCCTTGAGGTAGCCGCCGGTGGCGTACTCGAGCAGCTCGCCGATGTTGACGACGAAGGCGCCGGGCACCGGGGGAGCCGACACCCACTCGCCGTCACGCTCGACCTGGAGCCCGCCCTTGCCGGGCTCGACCCAGAGCAGCGTCAGCACCCCGGAGTCCTTGTGCGCGCCGACGCCCTGCTGCGGTTCCGGCTCGTTCGTGCCCGGGTACCGCACGATCTTGATCAGGGTCGACGGATCGCGGAACGTCTCGTCGAAGTAGGTCTCCTCGGCCCCGAGAGTGAGGGCCCAGGCGCGCAGGAGCTTGCGGGCGATCTCCGTCAGGGCGTCGTGCCACTCGGTGACGACCTGCTTCAGCTCGGGCTGGGCGGCCGGCCAGAGGTTGGGGCCGATGAGGCGGTTGAAGGCGGGGCCGTCGTCCACCGGCTCGCGCTCGGGGCCGATGTCGATCTGCTCGCGCCAGTCGACCTTGCCCTGCGTCCGTTCCCCGCCGATCCGGGTGTAGCCGCGGAAGTGCGGGCTGTTGACGTTCTCGATCGCGAGCTTGTCCTCCTCCGGCAGGGCGAAGAAGTCGAGGGCCGCCTGGTGCAGCCGCGCCTCGAGTTCCGGTGAGATCCCAGTGCCGGCGAGGTAGAAGAAGCCGACGTCGTGAGTGGCCGCGCGGAGGTCGTCGCGGAAGCGCGCCGCGGCCTCGGGGCCGTCGTCGAGCTGGGACAGGTCGAGGATGGGGAGCGAGAGTTCAGCCATGGACCGAGGCTATGTCGGGGATGTGGCCGGAGGACGCTCTGTTGCACTCCATTACCTCCGGCGGTGGTGTCGGGGCGGCGCCGGTCGCGGTGCTAGAGTCTCGGTGGTAAGGGATGCCTTACCTCAGTCGTCAGTCAGAGAGTGTCTCCCGTGCTCGCCACCTTCCTCATCGGACTCCGCGAGGGTCTCGAAGCCGCGCTCGTCGTCGGCATCCTCGTCGCCTACCTCCGCCGTCTCGGTCGGCGGGACGCGCTGCCCAAGATGTGGGCCGGGGTCGGTCTCGCGATCGCCCTCGCTCTGGGCATCGGCGCGATCCTGACCTTCGGAGCCTACGAACTGACGTTCCAGGCCCAGGAGCTGATCGGCGGCGGGTTGTCCCTCGTCGCGGTGGCGATGGTGACGTGGATGATCTTCTGGATGCAGCGCGCCGGCCGCACCATGAAGGCGACTCTGGAGGGCGGCATCGATCGCGCGCTGACGGTGGGTGGTCTCTGGGCGCTCATCGCGATCGGCTTCGTCTCCGTCGCCCGCGAGGGGATCGAGACCACGCTGCTGCTGTGGTCGATGGTGCAGTCCTTCGGCGACGCCCCCTCGGCCCTCGTCGGCGCGCTCCTGGGACTCTGCGTGGCCGTCGTGCTCGGCTGGCTCATCTCCCGCGGGGCGCTGCGCCTGGACCTGCGGCGCTTCTTCGCCTGGACGGGCGGCTTCCTCGTGATCGTCGCGGCAGGCGTCCTCGCCTACGCGCTGATGGATCTGCAGGAGGCCGGCGCGCTTCCCGGCCCGTTCACCGCCGCCGCTCCGCTCGACCCGGTCACCGGCGCCGTCGCCGTGGGCGCGGCCGGCTTCCCGTTCGGCTGGGCGTTCGACGTGTCGGCGGCGATCGCTCCCGGCGGCGCCCTGGCCTCCGTCCTGCAGGCCACGGTCGGCTTCATGCCCGCCATGACGTGGCTGCAGGTGCTCGCCTGGGGCCTCTACCTCCTCGTCGTGGGCGGGCTCTACCTCCGCGGCCTTCGCTCGGCACGCCCTTCGACGCGCGGTGCCTCCGCCGCCACCCCGACGTCCTCCCTCACACAGCAAGGAGCAGCATGATCACCTCGCACCGGGTCCTCGCCGCGGCAGCCGCCGCGGGTACCGCCGTCCTCCTCCTCAGCGGCTGCGTCGCGAAGAGCGATAGCCAGGCGACGGCGGCGTTCGACGTCTCGTCCACCGCCACGGACTGCGCCGTCTCCGCGTCCACCGCGAAGAGCGGGACGCTGACGTTCGATGTGAAGAACGACACCGACCAGGTCTCCGAGTTCTACCTGCTGGCGGAGGACGGACTGCGGATCGTCGGCGAAGTCGAGAACATCGCCCCGGCCGCGTCCCGCACCCTCACGGTGGTCGCCCAGCCGGGCGAGTACTTCACGCTCTGCAAGCCGGGCATGGTCGGCGACGGTGTCGGTCGGGCGGCGTTCACGGTGACCGGAGACCGCGTGGCGGTGGACGGCCCCGACGCCGAGCAGAAGCAGAAGGCCGTCGATCTCTACGGGGCGTTCGTGAAGGATCAGGTCGGGCAGCTCGTGCCGGCCGTGGAAGACCTCGTGGCCGCCTATGAGTCCGGCGACGACGAGACCGCCCGCACGCTCTTCCCCCAGACGAGGGCGTTCTACGAGCGCATCGAGCCCGTCGCCGAGGCGCTCGGAGACCTCGACCCGCGGATCGACTACCGAGAGGTCGATGCGGTGGCGGAGGGCCTGGACTGGACCGGGTTCCACCGCATCGAGAAAGACCTCTGGGTGCCGGCGAAGGACGCGCTGAACGCCGACGGAGAGACCCCGGCATGGCAGGACTGGACGCCGTCCACGCCCGCGGAGCGCGCCGATTACGGCGACCTGCTCCTGGCCGACGTGCAGGAGCTGTACGACTACGTGCACTCGGACGACTTCACCGCCGCGTTGGACGACCAGGGGATCGGCGGCATCTCGAACGGCGCGATCGCACTGCTCGACGAGGTGGCCACCGGCAAGATCTCCGGTGAGGAGGACTGGTGGTCCGGCACGGATCTCTTCGACTTCGCCGCGAACGTCGAGGGATCCAAGATGGCCTTCTCACTGGTGCAGGACTTCGCCGCGGCGCAGGGCGACGACGGCGAGGCCCTCGTCTCCGAGATCGAGACCGGATACACCGCCCTCGAGGAGTCCCTCGCCGCGCACGGCTCGCTCACGAAGGGTTTCGTCGGCTACGGCGAGCTGACCGAAGCGGACAAGCGGGAGTTCACCGACCTCATCAACGCGCTCGCCGAGCCGCTCTCGCAGCTCACCGGCACGGTGCTCGACTGACGACGGCACACGGAGGAGCACGGACGTGAACGAGTCGGAATCCGTCGCCCGGGAGGCGCCGGCGGTCCTGCCGTCGGAGCCCTCCGGCGGTGGTCTCAGCCGCCGAGGGCTGCTCGGGCTGGCCGTCGGCGGTGGCGTCGCGGGGCTGGCCGTCGGCCTGGGGGCCGGGACGGCCGGAGGCATGGCGCTCGGGCGTGCGCGCGCCGCCGAGGACGCCGAGTCGCGGTACGAGTTCTTCGGCGCGCACCAGGCCGGCGTCACGACGCCGGTGCAGGACCACCTGCACTTCGCGAGCTTCGACATGATGCCCCGCACCGACCGGGACGACCTCATCTCCCTGTTGCAGGACTGGTCGTACGCCGCGGCGCGGATGACGCAGGGGCTGGAGGTGAGTGCGAGCGGCGCGGTGAACGGCCCCGCCGAAGCGCCCCCGGATGACACGGGGGAGGCGCTGGGGCTCCCCGCCGCGGGCCTGACCCTCACGTTCGGGTTCGGTCCGGGGCTGTTCGAGAACGAGGACGGCGATCGCTACGGTCTCGCAGCGCGGCGCCCGCCCGGCCTCGAACGCCTCCCCGCCTTCCTCGGGGACGACCTCGATCCCGCAGCGTCGCACGGCGACCTGTGCATCCAGGCCTGTGCCGACGACCCCCAGGTCGCCGTGCACGCGATCCGCAACCTCAGCCGCATCGCGTTCGGACGGGCGCGCCTGCGCTGGTCACAGCTCGGATTCGGCAAGACCTCGCGCACGACGGCAAGCCAGGCCACGCCCCGGAACCTCTTCGGCTTCAAGGACGGCACGGCCAACATCCTCGCCGACGACACCGCGGCGCTCGCCGAGCACGTCTGGGTCGCCGAGGGTGACGAGCCGTCCTGGATGGCCGGCGGTTCGTATCTGGTCGCCCGGAAGATCGCCATGCTCATCGAGACCTGGGACCGGGTGCGCCTCTCCGAGCAGGACACGATCATCGGACGGGACAAGGGGGTCGGGGCGCCGCTCTCCGGAGGCGACGAGTTCACGGCGCCTGACTTCCGCGGCACGAAGATCGATGCGAACAGTCACGTCCGGCTCGCGCATCCGGAGCAGAACGACGGCATCCGCATCCTGCGCCGCGGCTACAACTACGTCGACGGCAACAACGCCCTCGGACGACTCGACGCCGGGCTGTTCTTCCTGTCCTACCAGCGTGATCCCGCCCAGTTCATCAGCCTGCAACGCCGGCTGTCGACCGATCGTCTCAACGAGTACATCCGTCACGTGGGCTCAGGCATCTGGGCCATCCCCCCGGGAGCGCGACCGGGCTCGTACGTGGGGGCGGAGCTGTTCGCCTGAGCACTCAGCCGGCGGCGACGTCTTCGAGGACGGCGACGGCGTCCGCAGCGAACGCATCCGCTCCGGCGTGATCGTGAGCGGTCACCGTCACCACCGCGTCGTCGAGGAAGAGCAGCAGCTGGCCGTGGGCCCCGTGCAGCCGCCACGCTCGTCCCGGACCCTGCCAGCCCGCGAGCGCGTAGCGGTCGTAGCCCGGGTTGACGCCCGCGATGACGCCGTCCTCGTGCATGGCGTCGATCCACTCCGGGGCGACGAGTCGACGTCCCTGCCAGGAGCCACGATCGCGGATGAGCAGCCCCAGGCGCGCGACCTCCTCGGTGCGGAGCGGCAGGCCACCCCCCGCCTCGATGCGGCCGTTCGGGCAGCGGGACCACGCCACGTCCTCGATGCCGAGCGGGGCGAACAGGCGGGTCGAGAGGTAGTCGCCGACATTGCCCACCCGGGTCGCGAGGGCGGTCATGGCGGTGTAGGTGCTCGCGTTGGAGTACTGGAACACGCGGCCGCGTGATGGCCGTCGCAGGAACTCCCGGGCCAGATCCGGCCAGTCCGTCATCAGCGTCTCGGACCACGGCAGGTCGATGCCGCTCGACATCGACAGCAGGTGACGCAGGGTGATGTGAGCGACACCCTCGCCGAGTTCGTGGTCCGGAAGGAGGGTGGCGACGGTGTCGTCCAGGCGGATCAGTCCGTCGTCGGCGGCGAGCGCGGCGGCCAGCACGCAGACGCCCTTCGCGATCGAGTGCACGTCCTCCCGGACGTCGGGTGTCCAGCGGTGACCCGCGGTGTCGTCGCCGATGCGCACGTGAAGCCCGTGCGCGGCGAACCCCTGGGAGTCGGCGATGGCGACGAGCCGGTCCCGGACCTCGGATGCGGGGTGGGTGGCTGTCACCGCGGACGCCGGGATCCGGTCGGATCGTTCCGGCGGCCTTCCCGCGAGGCGAGCTCGGGGTCGGCGAACAGCCACCGCGGCCGCGGCTCCACGAGCGGACGGAACACCCGCCGCACGGGCTTGGTCGCGAGCAGCAGCGCGAGGACCACCGACAGCGCCGTGACCGCAGGGAGCCAGAACCAGGTCGGCTCGAGGTCGCGCAGCACGCCGCTCTCGCGGAACGGGTAGAGCACGAAGGAGTGCAGGAGGTAGACGTACATCGTGTACTGGCCGAACGTGGTCCACCAGTACGCGCCGCGCGGGATGAGGGCGAAGAAGGCGGCGCACAGCACGACCGCCAGCAGCATGAGCAGGATGCGGATGCCGCCGGCCCACCACTGATCGCCGACGAGGTCGACGTAGGAGTCTTCGTAGAACAGCCAGTGCCGCAGGTCGACTGCCTGCCACAGCGGCAGCCAGTTCCACGCCGCCCATCCGGCCGAGCCGAGGACGACGAGCGCGAGGACGCGGCTCCACCACGGGCGGACGTCGAGGAGGCGGAGGCGGTCGACGACGTTCCGCTCCCGGAGCCACCAGCCCAGGGTGAAGAACGGCAGCAGCCCCAGGGTCCGGGAGAGCGAGAACGTGCTGTCGACGTTCGGCAGGTAGCCGGCGCCGATGGAGATCACGATCGTCCACAGCAGCGGCCAACGCAGCAACGCGAGGTAGGGGAGGACGAGACGGAAGATCCCGAGCGCGAGCAGGAACCAGAGCGTCCAGCTGGGCTGGGTCGGATTCGGGGTGGTCTCTCCCTCCACGAGCCACTTCGTGAGCGTCCAGAGCGCCTCGAAGATGACGTAGGGCAGGATGATGTCGGTGATGACGCGGGCCATCTGCGTCCGGGTGGGGGAGCCCGACTTGGAGAAGTAGCCCGAGATGATGGCGAACGCCGGCATGTGGAACGCGTAGAGCGCCAGATAGAAGGCGAAGGCGATGTCCGAGTCGTAGCTGAGGCGCTGGATGGCGTGACCCAAGACCACGAGGACGATGCAGGCGTATCGCGCGTTGTCCCAGAAGGGCACGCGTCGGCGTTTGCGGGCGACCGGCCCCGTGTGGGGCCCCGTCGTCCCGACTCCGGTGGTGCTCATTCTCCGAGGCTACCGGCCGGGAATAAAGTTGCCCTGCACGCGTTGACCCAATTACATGCAAATGAATAGAACCGGATGTCGAGCATCCGATTCGGAGAACACGGAGCAATCATGAGCGAGCAGTCAGGCGCGCAGGCGATGCAGTTCGGCATCATGTCGGTCAGCGACATCACCCGCGACCCCACCACGGGAGTCACCCCCAGCGAGCAGGAGCGGATCAAGGCGACGCTGGCCATCGCCACGCACGCCGAGGAGGTGGGCCTCGACGTCTTCGCCATCGGCGAGCACCACAACCCGCCGTTCTGGTCGTCGAGCCCCACGACGTTCCTCGCCGCGCTCGCCGCCCAGACGGAACGCCTCATCGTCTCGACCTCGACCACGCTGATCACGACGAACGACCCGGTGCGCATCGCCGAGGAGTACGCGATGCTGCAGCACGTCTCGGACGGCCGCATGGACCTCATGCTGGGCCGCGGCAACACCGGCCCGGTGTACCCGTGGTTCGGGCAGGACATCCGTCAGGGCCTTCCGCTCGCGATCGAGAACTACGCGCTGCTGCACAAGCTGTGGCGTGAGGACGTCGTCGACTGGGAGGGCAAGTTCCGCACCCCGCTGCAGGGCTTCACCTCGACACCCCGTCCGCTCGACGGCATCGCCCCGTTCGTGTGGCACGGCTCCATCCGCACCCCGGAGATCGCGGAGCAGGCCGCCTACTACGGCGACGGCTTCTTCGCGAACAACATCTTCTGGCCGAAGGAGCACTACCAGCGGCTCATCGAGCTGTACCGTCAGCGCTTCGAGCACTACGGGCACGGCACGCGGGAGCAGGCGATCGTCGGTCTCGGCGGCCAGGTGTTCATGGCCGCGAAGTCGCAGGACGCGGTGAACCAGTTCCGCCCGTACTTCGACAACGCCCCGGTCTACGGTCACGGCCCCAGCATGGAGGACTTCACCGAGATGACCCCGCTGACGGTGGGATCGCCGCAGCAGGTGATCGACCGGTACGCGGCGATGCGCGAGCACTACGGCGACTACCAGCGCCAGCTGTTCCTCATCGACCACGCGGGTCTGCCGTTGAAGACGGTCCTCGAGCAGCTCGACATCCTCGGCTCCGAGGTCGTGCCGGTGCTCCGCAAGGAGCTCGCGAAGGACCGCCCGTCCACGGTGCCCGACGCGCCGACCCACGCCGCGCGCGTGCAGGCGACGTACGGCGACGGGCCCACGCGGCAGGCGCGCCCCGGTGCGAACCGCGGAGACAACCTCACCGGGGACTCGCCCTACCAGGACACGCCGGCGCCCGCGGGTGCCGCCTTCGGACTCGGCCGGAAGGAGGCCTGACATGACCACGCGTCGCATCGCCGTCGTCTCGGCGGGGCTGTCGAACCCGTCGTCCACCCGGATGCTCGCCGACCGGCTGGCCGCGGAGACCGTGAAGGCGCTCGCGGAGCGCGACATCGAGGCCACCGTCGACGTGATCGAGCTGCGCGACCATGCGCACGACATCACGAACAACATGCTCACCGGCTTCGCGCCCCCCGCACTCGAGACGGCGATCAACACCGTCGTCTCGGCCGACGCGCTGATCGCGGTCACCCCGATCTTCTCGACGAGCTACTCCGGGCTGTTCAAGTCGTTCATCGACGTGCTCGACCCGGACGCGCTCACCGGCAAGCCGGTGCTGATCGGGGCGAACGCGGGGACACCGCGGCACTCGCTCGCGATCGACTACGCGATCCGACCGCTGTTCGCCTACCTGCATGCCGAGGCCGTCTCGACGGGCGTCTTCGCGGCGTCGAGCGACTGGGGCGGCGCGGGGGACGACGTCGCGCCGCTGGCGAAGCGGGTCGAGAAGGGGGCGAGGGAACTCGCCGAGGCCGTCGCGCGCCGGGATGCCGCCGCGGTCGTCGACCCGTACGACCCCGCCACCTACCTGGGTGAGGGACGCTCCTTCGGTCACATGCTCGGCGGTCTCGCCGGAGAGTGACCCGAACGGCGGCCTGACAGCGACGTGCCCCGTGCCTTCCGGCGCGGGGCACGTTCGTGTCTGCGGAGGGGGATGCGGGAGCAGGAGACCGGCTCCCGCATCCTCGCGATCAACCGCTCTTGCGTCGGAACTCGCGCCGCGTCTGCGGGGCGTGGGCCGCGTGCACGGCGGAATCGCCGTCGAGGTGAGCCTCGCCCTGCCGGTGGTGCGCGTTCTTCTTCTCGAGCGCTTCCTTGAATTTGCGCTTCATGTCCTCGGAGGAGGAGCCGGCGCCTTCTTCGGTGCTCATGCTCCCGAGCCTAGAGCACGGCCGGACGGGCGGCGAGGGTCACCGCTCCCGCCTCCGTGTGAGTCGGTCGAGCCCGAGCCCCAGGGCGACGGCGAGTGCCACCGACACCGGGACGGCGACGAGAGGGCCCCCGGGCAGTACTGCGGCGACCATCGCTCCGACGGCGGCCTGGTAGCCCGCCCACCCGAGCGCGGCCAGGGTCACGAGTACCAGGTAGCGAGGGGGATGGATGCGGGAGGCGCCCGCCACGAGGTTGACGGCGAGCCGGGCGAACGGCACGAAGCGCGCGGTGAACAGCACCGTGGCCGTGCCGTGGTCCAGCCGATGGCGTGCCCAGGCGAGGGCCTGCCGGACGCGGTGCCCTCGCATCCAGCCCCAGCGCTCGGTGCCGACGACACGACCGATCAGATAGCAACAGGCGTCGCCGAGCACCGCTGCCCCCGCAGCGCAGAGCACCACCATCCAGAGCGCGGGCGTTCCGGTGGTCACCGCCACGGCGCCGAGGGCGGTCACGGCGATCTCCCCGGGGATGATGACGAAGAACGCGTCACCGAGCACGAGCAGGCTCATCGCGGCCAGGCTCCAGGGGCTGGCGAGGACGTCAGCGAGCAGGTCTGTCGACACGGGCGTCACTCTGCCCCGGGGCGGTGAACGGGAACCAACGCGCGGATAGCCGGTGACCCGTGATCCAGCATCCGGTGAACATCCGGTGCCCGACGCCGATTCCCCTCGGCGGGGACGGGGATCGCCGTCATCCTGAGGGTGTGAGAGTCGCGATCGTCACCGAGTCCTTCCTTCCGCACATGAACGGTGTGACCGGATCCGTGATGCAGATCCTCCGTCACCTGGAGCGCCGAGGGCATGAGTCCTGTGTGCTCGCTCCGGCCGCGATCGGAATCCCGGCGGAGCTGCACGGCGCGCCCGTCACGGCGATTCCCAGCGTCCCGCTCCCGGGGTACCGGGACGTCCGCGTGGGCGCGGCGACCACCCGGAGGATCGGCGCGGAGCTCCACCGCTTCCGTCCCGACGTCGTCCACCTCGCGTCGCCGTTCGCGCTCGGGTGGCGGGGCCTGCTCGCTGCAGAACGCGGGGGTGTCGGAACGGTCGCGGCATACCAGACCGACGTGGCCGCGTACACGGAGAGGTATCGCGTCGCGGTGACGACAGGGATCGCCCATGCCCACATCGCCCGACTGCACCGGAGGGCGACACTCACGCTCGCGCCGTCCACCGAGTCGGCACTGCAGCTGAGTCGGCTCGGCATCGACCGCATCCGGTCCTGGGGGCGGGGTGTGGACGCCGAGCTCTTCCACCCCTCGCGGCGCAGCGACGCGCTCCGGGCGGAGTGGGGAGCCGAGATCGTCATCGGCTACGTCGGACGCCTCGCCCCCGAGAAGCAGGTGGAGGATCTCGCCGCACTGCACGGCATCCCCGGCGCGCGTCTCGTCATCGTCGGAGACGGCCCCCGGCGGGAGCGGTTGCAGGAGCAGCTTCCCGACGCCCTCTTCCTCGGGCGGCTCGACGGGGAGGCGCTCGCCGCGGCGCTGGCCTCCTTCGACGTCTTCGTGCATCCGGGGGAGAGCGAGACCTTCGGGCAGACACTCCAGGAGGCCCATGCGAGCGGTGTCCCCGTGGTCGCCACAGGCAGAGGAGGCCCGCTCGATCTCGTCCGACCCGGCGTCGACGGATGGCTGTACCGACCAGGAGACCTCGCAGACCTCCGCCGTCGCGTGACCGATCTCGCCGGAGACGAGCGCCGGCGTCGGGCGTTCGGGGAGGCGGGCTGGAGCGCGGTGCAGGGCCGGAGCTGGGCGCACCTCGGCGATCAGCTCCTGGATCACTTCGAGGAGGCGCGGACGCTGCACGCCGTGGACCGTCGGCTGCGCGCTCGCCGCCTCGTCCGGCCGGAGCCGGCCCCGCCCGCCCCCTCGCGCCGCTGGCGACGGATCGTCGCCCTCGGCGACTCGGTGACCGAGGGGCTCTGCGATCCCGGACCCGACGGGGCGCTCCGCGGGTGGGCGGACCGGCTCGCGCTGCTCCTCGCCGCGCGGGGAGGCCTCCACTACGCGAACCTCGCGATCCGGTCGAAGCGGGTGTCCGACGTGTGCGGACCGCAGCTGGAGCGGGCGCGCGAACTCCGCCCCGACCTGGTCACCGTCCTGGTGGGTGCCAACGATCTCGTGAGGCACCGCGTCGACGTGCCCGCGCTCGCCGCGAGTCTGGAGACCGCGGTGCGGCGGCTGCGCGCGACCGGTGCCGACGTGATCCTGGTCACGCCGTTCCTGCCGGCCCGTCGCGCGGCGGCGCTGTACACGCGGCGCTTCTCCGCCTTCGCCACGGCGCTCGCCGGTGTCGCGGCGCGGACCGGTGCGATCCTCATCGACACCGATCTGCTCCCGGCGCTGGGGGAGCGACAGCACTGGGGCGAGGACCTCGTGCATCTCGGCAGTCGGGGCCACCGGGTGCTCGCCTATCGCGTCGCGGAGGTGCTCGGGGTGCCGCACGCCGACGCGCTGGGAGCGCTGGATGCGGCGTTGCACGAGAACGAGCCGATCGGACGCGCGGCCTGGTGGCGGCAGTACGCGCTCCCGTGGGTGTGGCGACGACTCCACGGCCGCGCGGCGGGGGACGGGCGTCGGGCCAAGCACGACGACTACGTCTACCTCGGACGCTCCACTGTGCGGCAGGACGCGAGCGTGGTCTGACCGACGGGGCCTCAGCGTCGTCCCATCCCGAGGTAGGTCCAGCCGGCAGCCCGCCACGCGTCGGCATCCAGACAGTTCCGCCCGTCGATCACGATGCGGCCCCGCACGAGCCCGCCGGCGTGCTGGGGACGGAGCTCCCGGCGGTACTCGTCCCACTCCGTGACGACGACGACCGCATCCGCGTCCCGCAGGGCCTCGTCCCTGGACGAGGCGTACCCGAGCTGCGGATGTCGTTCGCGGGCGTTCTCGATCGCCGCGGGATCCGTCACCACGACATCGGCCCCCAGTCCCCGCAGCCGCACGGCGACCTCCAGGGCGGGAGAGTCGCGGACGTCGTCGCTGAAGGGCTTGAAGGCCGCACCGAGGACGGCGATCCTCCGCCCGAAGACGAGGCCGCCGAGCGCATCCACCACGAGGCGCACCGCCCGATCCCGTCGGCGGAGGTTGATGGCGTCCACCTCGTGCAGGAACCCGACGGCCTCCCCGCGTCCGAGCTCCTCGGCGCGCGCCGCGAACGCGCGGATGTCCTTGGGCAGGCAGCCGCCCCCGAACCCGATTCCCGAGCCGAGGTAGCGACGGCCGATGCGCGGGTCGTGTCCGAGTGCTTCGGCGAGGAGGGTGACGTCCGCTCCGGCCGCCTCGGCGATCTCGGCCATGGCGTTGATGAACGAGATCTTCGTCGCGAGGAACGCGTTGGCGGCGCCCTTCACGAGCTCCGCGGTGGCCAGGTCGGTGACGAGGAAGGGCGCGCCCGCGTCGATCGCCGCGGCGTACACGCGGCGGAGCAGGTCGACGGCGGCGGCGCCCTGCGGGGTGTCCTCGACGCCGGCCACCAGACGGTCGGGGCGGAGGGTGTCGTGGACGGCCCAGCCCTCCCGGAGGAACTCGGGGTTCCAGGCGAGCGTCGCGCCGGTCTCCGCGATCCGACGGGCGAGACGGGCTGCGGTGCCCACGGGGACCGTCGACTTCCCGGCCACAACCGCCCCCGGTCGCAGGTGGGGGAGCAGCCCGTCGATCGCCGCGTCGACGAAGCGGAGGTCGGCCGCGGGCCCGGAGGCGGACTGCGGGGTACCGACCGCGAGGAAGTGCACCTCCGCCCCGGCAGCGGCCGCCGGATCAGCGGCGAAGCGCAACCGCCCTGACCGCACCCCGTCCTCGAGGAGCTCGGCGAGGCCAGGCTCGAAGAAGGGCGCGGCACCCGCGGTGAGGTCGGCGACCTTGCCCTCGTCCACGTCGATCCCCACGACATCGTGACCGAGCGAGGCCATCGCCGCAGCGTGCACCGCTCCCAGATACCCGCATCCGATCACTGACATCCGCATGCGCCCAGCACAGCCGAGCCGTCTCTCGCTCCGGCGCACGCACGGTGAACGCCGGGTGACGGTCGGGTGTCGGGACCGCGCCGAGCGCGGAACCCTCGGGTCTTGACGGACACGCTGGTAGTGTGGTCGAGGGTGACTCCGGTCACCCGACAATTTCACATCGACTCATGGAGCGATCGGCGGAGAAGCTGGTCCCCTGTGGTGGGTTCCTCGGCGCACGTCGGGTGGCTTTCTACTGGTGGCCAGCGCAGGCGAGATTCGCGGGAATGCCCGCGCGCCCGAACCCTTCCGTTCCGCTCCTTTGAACACGCTCGCGCGTCACACGGATTCGCGAGTCTAAACAAAGAAGGAGAGACCTCTTGGAAGGTCCTGAAATCACCGCCACCGAGGCCGTTCTCGACAACGGCCGCTTCGGCACCCGCACCATCCGCTTCGAGACCGGCCGCCTCGCGCAGCAGGCTCAGGGCGCCGTCGCCGCCTACCTGGACGGCGAGACCATGCTCCTGTCGGCCACGAGCGCGGGCAAGCACCCGCGAGAGGGCTTCGACTTCTTCCCGCTGACGGTCGACGTCGAGGAGCGCTCCTACGCCGCCGGCAAGATCCCCGGCTCGTTCTTCCGTCGCGAGGGTCGTCCCTCGACCGAGGCGATCCTGGTCTGCCGTCTGATCGACCGTCCGCTGCGCCCGTCGTTCGTCGACGGCCTGCGCAACGAGGTCCAGATCGTCATCACGGTCCTCTCGATCGCGCCGGGCGAGTTCTACGACGCCCTCGCGATCAACGCCGCGTCCGCGTCCACCCAGATCTCGGGTCTGCCGTTCTCGGGTCCCGTCGCCGGTGTGCGCCTCGCGTTCATCCCCGGTCACGGTCAGCACGAGGACCAGTGGGTCGCGTTCCCGACCGCCGAGCAGGTCTCCGAGGCCGTGTTCGACCTCATCGTCGCCGGCCGCGTGGTCACCAAGGCCGACGGCTCCGAGGACGTCGCGATCATGATGGTCGAGGCGGAGGCGACCGAGGGCAGCTGGAACCTGATCAAGGCCGGTGCCACCAAGCCCGACGAGACCATCGTGGCCCAGGGCCTCGAGGCCTCGAAGCCGTTCATCGCCCAGCTCGTCAAGGCCCAGGCCGAGCTCGCCGCCACCGCGTCGAAGGAGCCGGGCGTCTACCCGGTCTTCCCCGCGTACAGCGACGAGGTCTACGACTTCGTGTCCGAGCGCGCGTTCGCCGAGCTGAGCGACGTCTACCAGATCGCCGACAAGACCGAGCGCCAGAACGCCGACGACGCGATCAAGGACCGCGTCAAGGCCGAGCTCATCGAGGCCACCGAGGCGGGTTCGCTCCCGGCCGCGGCCCCGCTGGAGTTCTCCGCGGCGTACAAGTCCGTCACGAAGAAGATCGTCCGTGGTCGCATCCTCACCGAGGGCACCCGCATCGACGGCCGCGGGCTGGCGGACATCCGTCCGCTCGACGCCGAGGTGCAGGTCATCCCGCGCGTGCACGGCTCCGCGATCTTCCAGCGCGGCGAGACCCAGATCATGGGTGTCACCACGCTGAACATGCTCAAGATGGAGCAGCAGATCGACTCGCTGTCGCCCACGACCAGCAAGCGCTACATGCACCACTACAACTTCCCGCCCTACTCGACCGGTGAGACCGGCCGCGTGGGTTCGCCGAAGCGTCGCGAGATCGGGCACGGCTTCCTCGCCGAGCGCGCACTGGTGCCGGTTCTGCCGAGCCGCGAGGAGTTCCCGTACGCGATCCGTCAGGTGTCCGAGGCGCTGAGCTCCAACGGCTCCACCTCGATGGGCTCCGTCTGCGCGTCGACCCTCTCGCTCCTCAACGCGGGTGTGCCGCTGCGCGCCCCCGTCGCCGGCATCGCGATGGGCCTCGTCTCCGACGAGGTCAACGGGGAGACGCGGTACGCGGCGCTGACCGACATCCTGGGTGCGGAGGACGCGCTCGGCGACATGGACTTCAAGGTCGCCGGCACGAGCGAGTTCGTCACCGCCATCCAGCTCGACACGAAGCTCGACGGCATCCCGTCGTCGGTGCTCGCGGGCGCGCTGACCCAGGCCAAGGACGCTCGTCTGACGATCCTCAACGTCCTGAACGCCGCGATCGACGCTCCCGACGAGATGGCACCCACCGCGCCGCGCGTCATCAGCGTCCAGATCCCGGTCGACAAGATCGGCGAGCTGATCGGCCCGAAGGGCAAGACGATCAACGCGATCCAGGACGAGACCGGCGCGCAGATCTCCATCGAGGAGGACGGCACCGTCTACATCGGCGCGACCGACGGCCCCTCGGCCGAGGCCGCCCGTGCCCAGGTCAACGCGATCGCCAACCCGACCAACCCGGAGGTCGGCGAGCAGTTCCTCGGCACCGTCGTGAAGATCGCCACCTTCGGCGCCTTCATCTCGCTGCTGCCGGGCAAGGACGGTCTGCTGCACGTCACCGAGGTGCGCAAGCTCGCCGGTGGCAAGCGTGTGGAGAACGTCGAGGACGTGCTCTCCGTCGGCCAGAAGATCCTCGTGAAGATCACGAAGATCGACGATCGCGGCAAGCTGTCGCTCGAGCCCGTGCTCGACGATGCGCCCGCTGCGGACGAGGCTCCGGCCGAGGACGCCGCCGAGTAAGACACGGATGACACGGAACCCGGGTCTCTCCGTCGGAGAGGCCCGGGTTCCGTCGTCTGTGCCGTGATCGAAACGTTATGGGAAGTTTGCGCGCCGTTCCCCGGATTGGTCGGGACGTTCGCGCACGTCGCATACCCTCGAAGTACGCACCGGGGGGTGCCAGCGAAGCAGTGATGTCGATCGGCTCCGGCCGATCACGGCGGGGGTGAGAGTATGCGGTTGTTCAGCGTAGGCGCAGGAACACCTGCTGAACGCGCCCCGCAGGAGCACGAGGACCACCCCTCCGCTCCCATCCCCATCGTCGGGCCCGGCGTGGGGGAGTCCATCCGCGCCGCCCTCGGCGAGACCGGGTACGAGACGTTCCCGCTCATGCTCGGCGCCGCGGAGTTCGGATGGAACGTCGATCTCGAGACGAGCCACGGCATCCTCGACCGCTACGTGGAGTTCGGCGGCAACGCCATCCATACCGCGGACGGGTTCTCCGGCGGGCGGAGCGAGCACATCCTCGGGCAGTGGCTGCGGTCGCGGGACCAGCGCGAGCGCGTCGTCCTGAGCGTGCGCATCGGAGCCCACGCCGACAACCCCGGCCTGGGATCGGTCAACCTCGTCCGTGCCGTCGAGGGGTCGCTGACCCGGCTCGGCGTCGAGCGCATCGACGTGCTGTACCTGGACGCCACGCTGGATGCGACGACCAACCTCGAGGACACCCTGGCCACGGTCGAGTGGCTCGTCGAGGCGGGGAAGATCGGGGCGCTCGGCGCGTACGGCTTCACGCCGGAGAGGCTCGTCGAGGCGCGGATCCTCGCGTCGGCGGGATATCCGCGCATCACGGTGATCGACACGCCGTACAACCTCGTCCGCCGGCAGCCGTTCGAGGGCGACCTGCGGCTCGTCGCCGGCGCGCAGAACCTCGCCGTGACGCCGTCCCACGCTCTGGAGCACGGATTCCTGTCCGGCCGTCACCGGACGAAGGCCCTCGCATCGCGCGGCGTCCGCGGCGAGCAGCTGCGGGGTCACCTCAACCGCCGCGGGACCAAGGTGCTGCGTGCGCTGGATCAGGTCGCGGCGGAGCTCGCCGTGCCTGTCGCGGCCGTGTCCATCGCATGGCTGCTCGCACAGCGCACGGTCGCCGCGCCGATCGTGAACACGTTCGCGACCGACCACGTCGACGAGCTGATGCAGGGCGCGGGGGTCACGCTGTCCCGGGTGCAGGTCGCCGACCTCACCCGCGCGGGCGCCTGAGCTCGCGGCGCCCGTGACATAGGGTGGAAGAGGAAGACCGGCGGATGCTGGCGATGAGGCGAGCGAGCGAGTTGTGACGCACTACATATATCTGGTCAGACACGGTGAACATCAGGATGCCGAGCACGGCCTCGCCGACGGACCGCTCTCCCCGCGCGGTCAGCGGCAGGCGGAGCTCATCGCGGACCGCCTGTCCGGCCTCCCGCTCGACGCCGTCTGGCACTCGCCGCTCCTGAGGGCCGCGGAGACGGCGAGAGCGATCGCCGGCCGACTCCCGTCCGTGGATCCGGAGCCCTCCGCTCTGCTCTTCGACTGCGTGCCGACGGGGATGACGGAGGAGACGCCGGCGGTGTTCGAGCCCTTCTTCGGCTCCGTGACCGAGGCGGAGATCGAGGCGGGCCGCGCGCAGATGTCGGATGCCGTCAACGAGTTCCTCGTGCGGAAGACCGGCGACGTGCACGAGGTGCTCATCACCCACAACTTCGTGATCTCGTGGTTCGTGCGTGAGGTCCTCGCCGCACCGGACTGGCGCTGGATGACCCTGAACCAGTCGCACTGCGGGTTGACGGTGATCGCACAGAAGCAGGGACGGCCGTGGACCCTGCTCACGCACAACGACACCGGCCATCTACCGATGGAGCTGCGGACGGGGATCCCGGACGCGCTGCTGGTCTGATCGACGCCTCCGCGCGCCGCGTCCCCCGGCCGACGCCCGGAAATAGACTGGACGTATGACCACGAAGGTAGCCCTCGTCGGCGGGACCGGAAAGCTCGGAACGATCATCGGCGCCGTGATCGCTGAGCTGGACGGCTTCGAGGTGAGCCGCGTCCTGACGTCGGCGAGTGACCTCTCGGAGCTCGCAGGCGCCGACCTCGTGATCGACGCCTCCACGCCGCAGGTCAGCATCGACGTGGTGCGCACGGCCGTGGAGCACGGGCTGAACGTCCTCGTCGCCACCTCCGGCTGGTCGGCGGAGCGGATCGCCCTCGTCCGTCCGCTCGTCGAGGCCGCCGACACCGGAGCGGTGTTCATCCCGAACTTCTCCCTCGGCTCCGTTCTCGGCTCGGCCCTCGCGGCGGCCGCCGCGCCCTACTTCGGCTCGGCGGAGATCGTCGAGGCGCACCGCGATACGAAGGTGGACTCGCCCAGCGGGACAGCCGTCCGCACGGCGGAGCTCATCGCCGCCGCGCGTGCGACCCAGGGTCCGGTGAGTGCGCCGCATGCAGACCAGCGCGCGCGGGGACAGCAGGTGGGCAGCGTGCCCATCCACTCGCTCCGCCGTCCCGGGGTGATCGCCAAGCAGGAGGTGATCCTCTCCGGACCGGGGGAGTCGCTGACCTTCACGCATGACACCACCGACCCGGCCCTGGCGTATGCGCCGGGGATCCGCCTGGCCGTGCCCTATACGGCCACCGCCACCGGCGTCGTGGTGGGCCTGGAGAACATGCTCGACATCGGCATCCGCTCGTGATGTCCCGGATCGGGGTCGGGCTGATGGCCGCGGCCCTCCTGCTCTACCTCGTCGTGGCCGGCTGGCTCGCCGTCATGTTCCTCGCCGTGGGGACGCCGGTCTCCATCGGGATGGGCATCACGCTCCTCGTGCTCGCACCCGTGGGCGGGTGGGCGCTGGTGCGCGAGATGCTCTTCGGCTTCGGCGCCGACCGGCTGGGGCGCCTGCTCGACGCTGAGGGCGGCATGCCGCCCGTGGAGACCGAGCTCACGCCCAGCGGACGCATCGCCCGCAAGGATGCCGATGCGCTCGTCGCGCGCTACACGGCGGAGGCGGAGGCGGCGCCGACCGACTGGCGGGCGCGCTATCGCCTCGGCGTCGTGCAGGATGCGGCGGGACGCCGCAAGGACGCCAGGGCGAGCATCCGACAGGCGATCAGCCTCTCCCGCGCCTGACGTCCACGCGGCTCAGGCGAGCGTCGCCTCGAGCGTGATCTCGATCCCCGCGAGAGCCTGGGACACCGGGCATCCGGTCTTCGCCCCCTCGGCGATCTCCTGGAACTTCTCCGCGGTCAGACCCGGCACCGTCGCGTTGACGTTGAGGTGGCTGCCGGTGATGCCGACGCCCGGCTTGAAGGTGACCGAGGCGCTGGTGTCGACGCGCTCCGGTGCGGTGCCGTTCTCGGCGAGTGCGTGCGAGAGCGCCATGCTGAAGCAGGAGGCATGGGCCGCGGCGATGAGCTCCTCCGGCGTCGTGGTCGTGTCGCTGCCCTCGCTGCGGGACTTCCAGTCGATCGGGAACGTCCCCAGATGTGAGGAGGAGAAGGCGACCGTGCCGGAACCCTCCGTGAGCGATCCGGTCCAGGTGGCGGCGGCTTCACTGGTGACGGGCATGGTTCCTCCGGTTCTGACGCCACCGGGGGAGCGGCGTCGCTTGGTCGCCAGCCTACCGAGCGACCGGGCCTTCGGGAACCGGCGTCAGGCGGCGCGGCGCGGTCGTCCGGTGAGCCCGACGCGCTGCAGCAGGAGGTAGAGCTGGCATCCGAGGCACAGTCCGAACACGGCGTTGAGGAAGGCGGCGAGGAACGCCGCGGCGGTGGCGATCGGAAGGGCCCACGGCACCCCGGCGAGGTGGAGCAGGAGGCCGAGTCCCACGACGACGAGACCCACGCCCTGGGCGAACCGCGGGGGACGGGGATCCTCCAGCTCTGCGGGCGGCGCGAGGCGCGGACGGACGAGGCGGCGGTAGAGGACGCCCCAGGGCGCGGTGGTGGGAGAGACGACGCCCCAGAGGAACAGGAGCGCGATCAGCGTGGCCAGGAGGAAGCCAGGGTCGAGCACGCGCGCGACGGGCCCCGCGGCGGAGACCGCCCAGCCGCCTCCTCCGATGAACGCGAACTCCGACGACGCCGTGAGCGCGAACCAGCGATCGGGGGTCCGCGCGGTGGAGATCCCGATGAGGGCCAGGAACGTCGCGATGGCGAGCAGGAGCGCGGTGATCCCGGCGGCGAAGCGGGGCCCGCGCGGATCGATTCCGGGGGGAGGGGTCATCATCTGCTCCAGACGGGGTCTGAGACGGCGGCGACGGCGTGGGTCAGGCTCTCCCGAGCGGGTATGCCCGCGAACCGGGCCCTGACGCGCCCGGTGGTGTCGAGCACGAAGGTGGTCGGTGTCTGCAGCACACGGTAGCGCGCCGAGAGATCCGGGCGGTGCGTGAGATCGATCTCGATGTGCGCGAGGCCGGCGTCCGCGGACGCATAGGAGCCGAGAAGACGACGCACCTGGGGGCAGCGGGCGCATGTCTCCGTGCTGAACTGCACGAGCGTCGCCGTGGCCCCCAGCGCCGCGCCCTCCGCATCAGCGGGATCGAACCGCAGGTCGCCGCCGTCGCGGCGGCGGCCCTCTCTCCCGCGGAGCACGAGCCCGACCACGGTGGCGAGCACCAGCAGCGCGGCCAGAGCGGCGAGAGCGAGCGCGGGGGACATCCCTCGAGGCTAGATCCGCGGCCGCGGGAGCGTCGCGATGTTTCGGTACGTGACGTGCGGATCGCGTGACGACCACCGCCCCCGCCGGGAGCGGGGCGGGTATCCTGACAACCATGAGCGCCGCTGTCCCGACTCCGTACGAAGACCTGCTCCGCGACGTGCTCGAGACGGGCACGCACAAGAGCGATCGCACCGGGACCGGGACCACGAGCGTGTTCGGGCGACAGATCCGCTTCGATCTCGCGCAGGGCTTCCCCCTCATCACCACGAAGCGCGTGCACTTCAAGTCCATCGCGTACGAGCTGCTCTGGTTCCTGCGCGGCGACTCCAACGTCCGCTGGCTGCAGGAGAACGGCGTCTCGATCTGGGACGAGTGGGCGGACGAGGAGGGCGACCTCGGCCCGGTGTACGGCGTCCAGTGGCGGTCCTGGCCGACTCCCGACGGCGGCAGCATCGATCAGCTGACCGAGGTCATCGAGCAGATCCGGCGCTCACCCGACTCGCGGCGCCTCCTCGTCTCCGCCTGGAATCCCGCGGACATCCCGGACATGGCCCTCGCACCGTGCCACGCACTGTTCCAGTTCTACGTCGCCGACGGAAAGCTCTCCTGCCAGCTCTACCAGCGCAGCGCGGACATGTTCCTCGGCGTCCCCTTCAACATCGCCTCCTACGCGCTGCTGACGATGATGATCGCGCAGCAGGTGGGGCTGGAGCCGGGCGACTTCGTGTGGACCGGCGGGGACTGCCACGTCTACGACAACCACGTCGAGCAGGTGCGCGAGCAGCTCACACGAGAGGCCTACCCGTATCCGACGCTGCGGTTCGCGCGGAAGCCGGACTCGATCTTCGACTATCGGTTCGACGACTTCGTCGTCGAGGATTACCAGCACCACGCACCGATCAGGGCGGCGGTGGCGGTATGACCTGGGTGGGGCTCATCTGGGCGGAGGCCGCCGGAGGCGTGATCGGCGCCGAGGGCGGCATGCCCTGGTACGTGCCGGAGGACCTGGCGCACTTCAAGGAGACCACCCAGGGCGCGCCGGTCGTCATGGGGCGCAAGACCTGGGACTCGCTGCCCAAGAGATTCCGTCCCCTGCCCGGTCGCGACAACATCGTCGTGACCCGACAGCAGGACTGGACGGCGGAGGGCGCCCGCCGTGCGGCCACGGTGTCCGAGGCCGTGCGCGGCCAGGAGAAGGTGTGGATCATCGGCGGTGCGGAGATCTTCCGTCAGGTGATCGCCGACGCCGACCGGCTCGAGGTCACGGAGCTCGACCTCACGGTCGACGGCGACACGTTCGCTCCGCCGAAGACCGGGTGGCGCGTGGTGGACGAGGGGGACTGGCAGACGTCCCGCACCGGCGTCCGGTATCGCTTCCTGAGGTACGAGCGCTGATGCCCACCGCACTGATCACCGGAGCCAGCGCGGGGCTGGGCGCCGAGTTCGCCCGTCAGCTGGCACGTCGACGCGCCGACCTCGTGCTCGTGGCCCGCTCGGAGGAACCGCTCTCGGCTCTCGCGGCGGAGTTGCGCGGCGAGTGGGGAGTGGCCGTCGAGGTGCTCCCGGCCGATCTGTCCGAGGAGGCCGGCGTCGAGCTCGTCGCGGCTCGGCTCCGTGATCGGGACGACCCGATCGACCTGCTCGTGAACAACGCCGGGTTCGGGCTGCCGCTGCAGTTCGCCGACAACGACATCGAGGACGAGGTGCGGCATCTGCGTGTGCACGTCGAGGCCTCCATGCGCCTGATGCACGCGGCCCTGCAGACCATGCGGGGGCGGGGCGGTCGGATCATCAACGTCGCCTCGGTGGCCGGTTTCATCTCGCGGTCGACGTACTCCGCCTGCAAGGCCTGGCTCATCGATTTCAGCCGATGGGCGAACGCGGCCTACGGTCCGGACGGCGTGAGCGTCACGGCGCTCTGCCCCGGTTTCACGCACACGTCCTTCCACGAGCGGATGGGTCTCGCGGTGGGCGAGGAGGGCGTGCCGCCGTTCCTGTGGCTCGATGCCCGAGACGTCGTGCGCGAGGGGCTCCGCGACGCGGCGCGCGGTAAGGCCGTGTCCATCCCCTCGCTGCGTTACAAGGCCGTCGTCGCCGTGACGAAGGTGCTGCCCCGATCCCTCACTGCGGCTGTCGCGCGTCGGGGCCGGGTCTGACGCTTCCGGTCAGCGGAATCGACCGAGGCGGATCCCTGCGAGAGCGATCGCGGCGATCGTCTCCCCGTCGGTGATCCGACCGTCGGCGATCATCCGGAGGACGTCCCCGAACGCGACCCACTCGACGGTGTCGATGCCCTCTTCCGCGCGGCTGTCGGCCGCGTCGTCGATGCGCTCGATCTCCCGCGCCAGGAAGACGTGCTCCGTGGCCTCCGCGATGCCGTCGAGCGCGTGCGTGCTGCCGAGGTGCTCCCACCGGTGCGCACGGTACCCGGACTCCTCCCGGAGCTCCCGTTCCGCGGCGGCACGCGGGTCCTCGCCGTCGGTACCGCCGGCGGGGACCTCGACGGACGGTCCCACCGTGTAGCGCTCGACGGTCACCAGGCACACCCGGTCCTCGGCGTCCATCGCGACGATGAACACCGCGGGGTTCTTGACCGTCATCACGCCGTAGACGCCCGGGCCGCCCGGCCCGGTGACGTCGTCCTCACGCACGCGGATCCAGGCGTTCTCGTAGGTCGTGCGCGAGGCGTGCGTGATCCAACCCATCGTGCGAGCTTACGGCCGACGGAGCAGTAGCACGCGGACGCGTCCGCGGCAGCGGCATCCGACCCGATACGCTGGACGCATGACGCACTCGGGCAACCCCTTCGGACAGGTTCTCGTCGCGCTCGTCACTCCGATGACGGCCGACGGCGAAGTCGACTGGCCCGCCGTCGAGAAGCACATCGATGACGTGATCACCGCAGGCGCGGACGGCATCGTCGTGACGGGAACGACCGGCGAGACCTCGACCCTGACGGACCCGGAGAAGCTCAAGCTCGTCGAGGTCGGCAAGTCCGTCTCCGCAGGCCGCGCGAAGATCATCACCGGCGGCGGATCGAACGAGACCGCGCACGCCATCGAGCTGTACAAGGCCAGCGAGAAGGCCGGTGCCGACGGCATCATGATCGTCACGCCGTACTACAACAAGCCGACGCAGGCGGGTATCCTCACGCACTTCCGGCTCGTCGCCGATGCGACCGACCTGCCGGTCATCCTGTACGACATCCCCGGGCGGACCGGTGTCCCGATCAAGTACGAGACGATCCTCCGGCTCGCGAAGCACCCGAACATCCTCGCGGTGAAGGACGCCAAGGGCGACTTCTCCGAGGTGAGCCGTGTGCTCAACCAGACCGACCTCATGTACTTCTCCGGTGACGACGCGAACGTGCTGCCGCATCTGTCGATCGGGGCGACCGGCCTCATCGGCGTGACGGCGAACGTCGCCGCCGCTCCGTACCGGACCATCATCGATGCGGTGAACCGGGGCGACCTCGCCACCGCGACGGCCGAGCACAAGCGACTGGAGCCGCTGGTCCGGGCCGTCATGACGCACGTCCCCGGCACGGTCGCCGCGAAGTACATCCTGCACGGGTTGGGTCGCATCTCCAGCCCGCGTGTCCGCCTTCCCCTCGTCGGCCCGGAGGAGTGGGAGGCCGCCCTCATCGAGGACGAGCTCGATCTCGTCAGCGGCGTGCCGGGGGCGGACTTCTCGAACTTCCGGCCCGACCGCAACGCGGCCGCGGGCGGCGCCCTGCCGAAGGTGCACGGCACGACGCGCTGAGCCGCGTCACCATGAACGAACGGACGCGTGGAGTGTCCGACTGAGGAGACAGCATGTCCATTCCCCTGGCCGAACCGTCCGCTCTCGACGAAGGGACGCTCCGGGTCATCCCGATCGGCGGCCTGGGGGAGATCGGTCGCAACATGACCGTGTTCGAGTACGCGGGCAAGATCCTGATCGTGGACTGCGGGGTGCTCTTCCCGGAGGAGCACCAGCCGGGTGTCGACCTGATCCTCCCCGACTTCGAGCCGATCCGCGATCGTCTCGATGACATCGTGGGCGTGGTGCTGACGCACGGGCACGAAGACCACATCGGGGCCGTTCCGTACCTGCTGCGGCTGAAGAGCGACATCCCGCTGATCGGCTCCGGACTCACGCTCGCCCTCGTCGAGGCGAAGCTGAAGGAGCACCGCATCAAGGCCTTCACCTTGACCGTGAAGGAAGGTCAGCAGGAGAAGGTCGGACCGTTCGACCTCGAGTTCGTCGCGGTGAACCACTCCATCCCGGACGCGCTGGCGGTCGCGATCCGCACCCCCGCCGGCATGGCTCTGGCCACCGGCGACTTCAAGATGGACCAGTTGCCCCTGGACGGCCGCATCACCGATCTGCGCGCGTTCTCGCGCCTGGGGGAGGAGGGCGTCGATCTCTTCCTCGTCGACTCCACCAACGCCGACGTCCCCGGCTTCACGCCCACGGAGCGCTCCATCGGCCCGGTCCTCGACCAGGTCATCGGCAAGGCTCCGCGGCGCGTGATCGTCGCGAGCTTCTCCAGCCACGTGCACCGCGTGCAGCAGGTCATCCACGCCGCGCACGCGCACGGACGTCGGGTGGCTTTCCTCGGCCGCAGCATGGTCCGCAACATGACGATCGCGGAGCAGCTCGGCTACCTCAAGGTGCCGGCGGGCGTGCTGATCGACTTCAAGAAGGCACGCGACCTCCCGGACGAGCAGATCGTCTACATGTCGACCGGTTCGCAGGGCGAGCCGATGGCCGTGCTGAGCCGGATGGCCAACATGGACCACGCCATCGAGGTGAGCGAGGGCGACACCGTGATCCTGGCGTCGAGCCTCATCCCGGGCAACGAGAATGCCGTCTACCGCGTCATCGACGGGCTCACGAAGCTGGGCGCCAACGTCGTGCACAAGGCCAACGCGCGCGTGCACGTGTCGGGGCACGCCGCGGCCGGCGAGCTGCTCTACTGCTACAACATCCTCAAGCCGAAGAACGTCCTCCCTGTCCACGGGGAGTACCGGCACCTGATCGCCAACGCCAAGCTCGCCCAGGACACCGGGATCCCCGAGCAGAACACGATCATCGCCTCCAACGGCACCGTGATCGACCTGAAGGACGGAGTCGCCCGGGTGGCCGGGCAGCTCGACCTCGGGTTCGTCTACGTCGACGGCTCGACCGTCGGCGAGATCACCGACGCCGACCTCAAGGACCGCCGCATCCTCGGTGAGGAGGGGTTCATCTCGGTCATCGTCGTGGTGGACGCCGCCACCGGGCGCATCATCTCCGGTCCGGAGATCCATGCCCGCGGTGTGGCCGAGGACGACGCGGTCTTCGACGACGTCGCTCCGAAGATCGTCGCCGCCCTGAAGGAGGCGTCCGGCAACGGCGTGCGCGACACGCACGCGCTGTCGCAGGTGGTGCGTCGCACGATCGGCCGCTGGGTGAACCAGAAGCTGCGTCGTCGTCCGATGATCGTCCCTCTCGTCATCGAGGCCTGACCCTCGGATCACGGCGCGCCCTCGCGCGCCGTGATCGTCGATTTCCGCGTGGTGACGCGGAGATGTCGGTCTCGGGTCGTACCGTGGAGGCATGGCCAGGAGCAGCACCAAGACCGAGCGCGCCTCGACGAGCGCCCCGTCGCGCCCCAAGCGGCAGGCGGCTCCGAAGGCGCAGCCCGCTCCGAAGAAGTACATCGACGAGGCGGACAAGCCGCCCGTCGCCGCGCGCGCCTGGAACGGGCTCGCGCACGGCGTCGGCGGACTCTTCCGGGCCTTCGGGCCGGAGACGCTGCAGAAGGACGACCGCAGAGACGGCTTCCCGTTCCTGCTGGTGATCCTGGCGGCGCTCGGCGCCGTCAACGAGTGGTTCTTCATCGGCAACGAGGTCGCGGCGAACATCAGCGCCTACTCGGTGGGGCTCTTCGTCGGTCGGGTGGCCTTCATCATGCCGGTGCTGCTGCTCTTCCTGGCGGGATGGCTCTTCCGGCACCCGTCGTCCGTGCACGACAACGGACGCATCGGCATCGGCTTCGGGATGTTCGTGCTCGCTCTGGCGGGCATCTTCCACGTCGCCGGCCCTCGCCCCCACCCGAATCAGGGCATGCCCGCGCTGAGCGAGTCGGGTGGTCTGCTCGGATGGCTCGTGGGGCAGCCCCTGACGTACCTGACCGACATCCCGGCCTACATCATCCTCGGGCTGCTCGCCGCCCTGAGCATCCTCATCCTCACGAAGACCCCGCCGAACCGCATCGGTGCGCGCCTGGGAGACCTCTACGCGTGGATGTTCGACGCCGAGCGCCCGCAGAAGCCGGCGAAGGACGCTGCGGACGCGGTCGACGAGGCAGACAAGGTCGACGATCCGGACGTCCTGCCCTGGTGGCGGCGCAACAAGACCGGTCGCGAGGAAGACCCCGACGAGGGGACTCTCGCCTCGGACGACATCACCGCGCTGTTGTCCACGACCGAGGCCACCCCGGCGTACGACCAGGCCGTGACGGTGGCGAACCCGTACGACGCGGCGACCGAAGTGCTCAGCGACGTGCGCTCGGTGACCGACGCGCTGGCGGAGCAGCAGACGACCGCGCTGCTGGACGATGAGTCCGACACCGGCGAGATGCCGGAGCTCCCCGGACTCGACGGCTTCGGCACGGAGGGCCCGGGCGACCGCGGCCCGCAGGCGCCGGTGGCCCCGTACATCCTTCCGTCGCCGGGCGTGCTGTCCGAGGGTCCGCCCTCGGTCGCGCGGTCCGAGGCGAACGACCGCATCGTCGAGCAGATCACGAGCGTCCTCGACCAGTTCAAGGTCGACGCCAAGGTCACCGGGTTCTCCCGTGGTCCGACGGTCACGCAGTACGAGGTCGAGGTCGGCCACGGCGTCAAGGTCGAGAAGATCCTCCAGCTCAGCAACAACTTCGCCTACGCGGTCGCCTCCAACGACGTCCGCATCCTCTCGCCGATCCCCGGCAAGAGCGCGATCGGCATCGAGATCCCGAACACCGACCGCGAGACGGTCGCTCTCGGCGACGTGCTGCGTTCCGCGGCCGCGCAGAAGAGCACGCACCCGCTCACGATCGGCGTCGGCAAGGACGTCGGCGGCAACTTCGTCGTCGCCAACCTCGCGAAGATGCCGCACCTCCTGGTGGCGGGCTCGACGGGGTCCGGAAAGTCCAGCTTCGTGAACTCGATGATCACGAGCCTCCTCATGCGGGCGCGCCCGTCCGACGTGCGCATGGTCCTCATCGACCCGAAGCGTGTCGAGCTGACGAGCTACGCCGGTGTCCCGCACCTGATCACTCCCATCATCACGAACCCGAAGAAAGCCGCCGAGGCGCTGCAATGGGTCGTGAAGGAGATGGACATGCGGTACGACGACCTCGCGTCGTTCGGCTTCCGCCACATCGACGACTTCAACCGCGCCGTGCGTGCGGGGGAGGTGGAGGTGCCCCCGGGCAGCGAACGGGTTCTCAAGCCGTACCCGTACCTCCTCGTCGTCGTCGACGAGCTCGCGGACCTCATGATGGTCGCCCCGCGCGACGTCGAGGACTCGATCGTCCGCATCACGCAGCTCGCTCGCGCCTCCGGTATCCACCTGGTGCTCGCCACGCAGCGCCCGAGCGTCGACGTCGTCACGGGCCTCATCAAGGCGAACGTGCCGTCCCGTCTCGCGTTCGCGGTCACGAGCGTCACCGACAGCCGCGTGATCCTCGACAGCCCCGGCGCCGACAAGCTCATCGGCCAGGGTGACGCGCTCTTCTCGCCCATGGGCTCGTCGAAGCCGTTCCGACTGCAGGGTGCGTGGGTCGACGAGAAGGAGATCGACGCGGTCGTCAAGCACGTCACGCGTCAGGCGCGTCCCGAGTACCGTGCCGACGTCCAGGAGGCGATGGAGCCGGCGAAGAAGAAGGAGGTCGACGAGGACATCGGCGACGACCTCGAGCTCCTGCTCGCGGCGGCCGAGCTCATCGTCTCCTCGCAGTTCGGATCCACGTCGATGCTGCAGCGCAAGCTGCGGGTCGGCTTCGCCAAGGCCGGACGCCTGATGGATCTCCTCGAGTCCCGTGAAGTCGTCGGCCCCTCGGAGGGCTCGAAGGCGCGCGATGTGCTCGCGACCCCCGAGCAGTTGCCGCAGGTCATGGCGAAGCTCCGCGGCGAAGACGTTCCGTCGGCTCCGGCGGCTCCGGCTGCGCCCGCCGCCGCGGCGGTGCCGCAGGCCGAACGGGATCCGTTGGAGGCGCAGTACGACGGCCTGCCGGTCGTCGAAGCGGAGGGCGACGAAGACGCCTGGGGCCTGACGGGACGCGACTGATGGCGATCCCTCGGCAGCTCCCCAACGCCATCACAGTGGCGCGCATCCCGCTCGCCGTGGTGTTCTTCGTCCTCCTGCTCGTCGGCGGGACGTACGGCCTCGCCGATCTCACCGTGCGCTGGATCGCTGCCGTCCTCTTCATCGTCGCCATCTCGACCGACTGGGTCGACGGCTACCTCGCACGTCGCTACGACATCGTCAGCGACTTCGGCAAGCTCTGGGACCCGATCGCGGACAAGCTCCTCACCGGCGCCGGATTCGTCGGGTTGGCGATCCTGGGCGAGGTCTCCTGGTGGATCGTCGTGATCATCCTCGTCCGCGAGTGGGGGATCACCATCCATCGTCTGGTCGTCGCGAGCGAGCACGTTGTCGCAGCCGCCTGGATGGGCAAGATCAAGACGGCCTTCCAGGGCGTCGCCCTCGGCTGGGCTCTCCTGCCGCTGCACGTGTTCATCGGGCTCGCCCCGTGGACGGTCGTGACGACCGTCCTCATGGTCATCGTGCTCGTGCTCACCGTCGTCAGCGGGATCGACTACATCGTCGCGCAGGTGCGCGGCGCGCGTCAGAGCCGATGAGCGGCACGACGCCGGCCGAGGCTCTGGACGCTCTGCGTGAGCGAGGCTGGACCCTGGGTGTGGCGGAGTCGCTCACCGGCGGTGCGGTGTGCGCGGCGCTCGTCGCGGTTCCCGGCGCCTCCGCGGTGCTCCTCGGCGGCGTCGTCGCCTACGCCACGCCCGTCAAGCACACGCTGCTCGGCGTCGACACCGACCTGCTGGAGCGATACGGGCCGGTGCACCCGGAGGTAGCGCGGCAGATGGCTGCCGGAGTGCGCGACGCCGTCGCGGTGGATGGTCTCCCCGGCGATGTCGGGGTGTCCACCACGGGGATCGCGGGTCCGGACTCCCCGGATGGGCAGCCCGTGGGGACCGTCCACATCGGCGTGGTCACCCCGACGGTGAGTCGGACCCGACCGTTCCACTTCGAGGGGGACCGCGACGCGGTGCGAGCACAGACGGTCGCGGCGGTCCTCGATGTGCTGGCCGCTGCGCTGCGGGAATAGCGACCCCCCGCGTCATGTTGATATGGATGTGCTCACATTCAAACCACAGAGTGCAAGGGTAGATTCTGTGCAAGCCAGGAGGACTAGACTGGCCGTCTCTTCGAGGGAGACCTCGATTCACGAACTGCGGAGGAGGTTCCGATGATTCTTGTACGACAGGAGATCGGCGACGTACTGAGGGACTTCCGTCTGCAGAAGGGGCGGACGCTCCGGCAGGTCGCGAGCAAGGCATCCGTCGCTCTCGGTTACCTCAGTGAGGTCGAGCGCGGACAGAAGGAGGCATCGAGCGAGATCCTCGCCTCGGTGGCAGAGGCACTCGACGTCCCCATCTCCACGATCATGCGCGAGGTCGGGGACCGCATCTCGGTGCTCGAAGGCATCCAGGTCTTCCCGGACGTCGTTCCGGACGACCTGGTCGCGTCCGTGGAGCCCGAGCTCTCGCTCCGCTGACACTCGGAGAGCACCCTTATGCGACGCAGTGAGTTCCTGCGCGCCGTCGACGCCGAGTTCCATGCCCGAGCCTCTTCTTTGGTGAACGACCTCGTGCTCTCCGGCATGGGGGGACGAACGGCACTCGAGGCTCTCGAAGCCGGCGTACCTCCGCGCGACATCTGGCTCGCGCTCTGCGCCGACATGGATGTCCCGGAATCCCGTCGCCACGGCGTGGGGCGTCTGGAGCCGCGCGGTCGATGACGGCGGCTTCCCGGGTGTGCGGAAGTCCGACACGCCGGACCGGCGTGTTGTCGAAAATCTGTTCGAACCGGGCGTAGTCTTCTGCACAAGTGGTCAGACGGTTCTGATCCCCACGATCCGTGGCTCCTCGACGCAATGTCGGAGGTCCGCCGTACCGTGAGGTCCAGGCTGAAAAGCCATACGCCTTGTCGGAGAGTTCCTTCCGCCGGAAGAGCCGCGACAGCCTACAGGCGGCAGCACACGCGCAGAAGGAGCACACCATGCCATCACCCGCCGACCGCGAGAAGTCCCTCGAGACTGCCCTCGCCCAGATCGACCGCCAGTTCGGAAAGGGCTCGGTCATGCGACTGGGCAGCGATGAGCGTGCCCCTGTGGCCGTCATCCCCACCGGTTCCATCGCCCTCGACGTCGCCCTCGGCGTGGGAGGTCTGCCGCGTGGCCGCATCGTCGAGATCTACGGCCCGGAGTCCTCGGGTAAGACGACGCTGACGCTGCACGCCATCGCCAACGCCCAGCGGGCCGGCGGTATCGCGGCATTCATCGACGCGGAGCACGCGCTCGACCCCGACTACGCCGCGAAGCTCGGCGTCGACATCGATGCCCTTCTCGTCTCGCAGCCCGACACGGGTGAGCAGGCTCTCGAGATCGCCGACATGCTCGTGCGCTCCGGTGCCATCGACCTCATCGTCGTCGACTCGGTGGCGGCCCTGGTGCCGCGTGCGGAGATCGAGGGCGAGATGGGTGACTCCCACGTGGGCCTCCAGGCCCGCCTCATGTCGCAGGCGCTGCGGAAGCTCACCGGTGGTCTGAACCAGACGAACACGACGATGATCTTCATCAACCAGCTGCGCGAGAAGATCGGCGTGTTCTTCGGCTCCCCGGAGACCACGGCCGGTGGTAAGGCGCTGAAGTTCTACGCCTCCGTGCGTATGGACATCCGCCGCATCGAGACGCTCAAGGACGGCACGGACGCTGTGGGTAACCGCACCCGCGTCAAGATCGTCAAGAACAAGATGGCCCCGCCCTTCAAGCAGGCGGAGTTCGACATCCTCTACGGCGTCGGCATCTCCCGCGAGGGCAGCCTGATCGACTTCGGCGTCGAGCACGGCATCGTCAAGAAGTCGGGATCGTGGTACACCTACGACGGCGATCAGCTGGGCCAGGGCAAGGAGAACGCGCGGACGTTCCTGCTCAACAACGCCGACATCGCCTTGGCGATCGAGAGTCAGATCAAGCAGAAGCTCGGTATCGGCGGCCCGGCCGCGGCTCCGGGTTCTGATGAGCTGGCCGAGCGTCGCCCGGCCTGATGAGTGACCAGCGTGGGGGCGATTCCGAGCGGATCGCCCCCATCATCCCTCTTTTCGGCGGACCCGCGCGTGCGGAGCGTCCGGCCGATGGCGGTGCGGAGGACTCGTCATCCGCACCGCCTGCGGGGTCGGGGCCGACCGCGGACGCGGCGCGACTCTGGCGCTCGACGTGGCACGAGCCCTCGTCGGCAGGGTCCCCGTCGGTCGACGACGGTTCTCCCAGCGCGCGGCACCCCGCCCGGGGTGCCGCGGCGCGGGCCGCTTCCCGGGGCGGGAAGACGACCACGTTGCGCGCCGTCGGCGATACGTCCCGATCGACCGGAGGGGGAGAGGGCGCGGAGAACGGCCCCTCGGCGGCGGAGGTCCGAGTGACGGCGGAGGAGTCGTTGGTGCGGAAGCTCCGCACGCGGTCGCTGTCCGTCTCCGAGGCCCGGCTGGTGTTGAGAGGACACGGGCTCGCGACGGACGCCATCGAAGACGTGATCGACGACTTCGTACGGCGCGGATACCTGGACGACGCCGTGCTCGCCGAGCTCCTCGTCACGTCCGGCGTCGAACGCAAGGGCCAGGGGAGGGTCGCGTTGTCTCGAGCGCTCGCGCAGCGGGGCATTCCTCGTGAGGTCATCGACGCCGCGCTCGACGAGCTGCCCGACGACGATGCGGAGCGGGCACTGGAGTTCGCCCGGACCAAAGCGCGTTCGATGGGACGCCTCGACCCCGACGCGGCGCTCCGACGGTTGGTCGGGCAGCTGTCGCGCCGCGGGTACGGGGGATCGGTCGCCATGAACGCGGCGAAGACGGCACTGCGGGAAGCCTCGTTCGGCGGTGGTGTCTCCGGCGTCCGGTTCGTGGATTCCGACTGACGGTCCGCACGCGATCGGCTCTCGGTGACGCTCGTACAATGGGAGCATCATGACTATCCCCCGCAGTGAACCGACGATCATCAGCGCGTCGTCGGCGGCCGTCGACGATGACGGGCGCCAGCGATCCTACGAAGTGCGCACCTTCGGCTGCCAGATGAACGTCCACGACTCCGAGCGTCTGTCCGGATCCCTGGAGAGCGCCGGCTACATCCGTGCCGAGGCCGGAGCCGAGGCCGACGTGGTGATCATCAACACCTGCGCCGTCCGGGACAACGCCGCCGGGAAGCTCTACGGCACTCTCGGGCATCTGGCCGCCGTCAAGCGACGTAAGGCCGGGATGCAGATCGCCGTCGGTGGCTGCCTCGCGCAGATGGACAAGCAGGCCGTGCTCGACAAGGCTCCCTGGGTCGACGTGGTGTTCGGCACACACAACATGGGGTCCTTGCCCGGTCTCCTGGAGCGCGCGCGCCACAACGGCGATGCCGAACTCGAGATCCTCGAGTCCCTCGAGGTCTTCCCGTCGACGCTTCCCACCAAGCGCGACTCGGCGCACAGCGGCTGGGTGTCGATCTCCGTCGGCTGCAACAACACCTGCACCTTCTGCATCGTCCCGAGCCTCCGGGGCAAGGAGAAGGACCGTCGGCCGGGCGACATCCTCAACGAGATCCGCCTGCTGGTGGAGGACGGCGCCATCGAGGTGACGCTCCTCGGGCAGAACGTGAACTCGTACGGGGTGGAGTTCGGGGATCGTCAGGCGTTCGGCAAGCTCCTCCGCGCCGCCGGCGAGATCGAGGGACTCGAGCGCATCCGTTTCACGAGCCCGCATCCCGCCGCCTTCACGGACGACGTGATCGACGCGATGGCGGAGACGCCCGCCGTCATGCCGCAGCTCCACATGCCGCTGCAGTCCGGGAGCGACCGGATCCTCAAGGCGATGCGCCGCTCCTACCGCAGCGAGCGCTTCCTGGGCATCCTGGACCGCGTCCGCGAGCGCATCCCGCACGCGGCCATCACGACCGACATCATCGTCGGCTTCCCCGGCGAGACCGAGGAGGACTTCGAGGACACGATGCGCGTCGTCGAACAGTCGCGCTTCTCCGGAGCCTTCACGTTCCAGTACTCGATCCGCGAAGGCACCCCGGCGGCCACGATGCCCGACCAGGTACCCAAGGACGTCGTGCAGGCCCGCTACGACCGGCTGATCGCGCTCCAGGAGCGCATCTCGCTCGAGGAGAACCAGAAGCAGGTCGGCCGGGAGGTCGAGGTTCTCGTGTCCACGGGCGAAGGCAAGAAGGACACGGAGACGCGTCGCCTGACCGGGCGGGCGCAGGACAACCGGCTCGTGCACTTCGAGGTCACTCCCGGGTCGGAGCTGCCGCGGCCGGGTGATGTCGTCACGGTGACGGTGACGCACGCCGCGCCGTTCCACCTCCTCGCCGACGATCCGACGGGTGCCCCGCTCCGCATCCGCCGGACGCGTGGTGGCGATGCGTGGGATCGGGGACAGGCCGAGTCGTGCGCCGTGCCGGCACCGAGCGACGGCGCTCCGCGCGCCGTCTCCCTCGGCCTGCCGACCCTCCGCGTCGGAGTGTGACCGCGCCTCGGCTCTGGGCCGTCGTCGGTGCGACCGGCACGGGGAAGAGCGATCTGGCGCTCGATCTCGCTGGGGAGCTCCGGCGTCGCGGCAACCCGGCGGAGATCGTCAACGCCGACGCCATGCAGCTCTACCGCGGCATGGACATCGGTACCGCAAAGCTGTCGGTCGCCGAACGTCGCGGCATTCCGCACCACCTCTTCGACGTGCGAGAGGTGACGCAGGACGCCGCCGTGGCCTGGTATCAGCCGCTCGCGCGTAACGCCGTGCAGCGGATCCACGCGGCGGGAGGAGACGCGATCCTCGTCGGTGGATCCGGACTCTACGTGTCGAGCGTCGTCTACGAGTTCCACTTCCCGCCCCGAGACCCCGCCATCCGCGAGCGTCTCGAGCAGGAGCTCGATCGCGAGGGCGTCGAGTCCCTGCTTCAGCGGTTGCGTGCGCGCGATCCGGAAGCCGCGGCCCGAGTGGACCCGCGCAACGGGAGACGCGTGATCCGCGCGCTCGAGATCATCGAGCAGGGGAGCGCGACGCATGGTGCCGCTCTCCCGGCGACCCCGACGCTCTGGCACCCGCACACGCGTCTGATCGGCCTGCAGGTGGATCGGGCCGAACTCGTCGCCCGTCTCGATGCGCGCGTGCGTCGGATGTGGGAGCACGGCCTGGTGGCAGAGGTCGCCGGGCTGCGGGACCGCGGTCTGGAGCGTGGGACGACAGCCCCGCGGGCGATCGGATACGCGCAGGCGCTCGCACAGCTGGACGGACGCTCCACCGCCGAGGAGGCGATCGCCGAGACGCAGGCACTCACGCGGCGCTACGCACGACGGCAGGTGTCGTGGTTCAAGCGCTACCCGGAGCTGGAGTGGGTGACGCCACCCGTGGCCGTCGCCGACCTGCTGGGGGACTGACCGCGATGTCGGCGGCCCGTGCGAGCATGCGCGTATGGCCACTCACTACTTCACCGCGTCCAGCCTGGACGGCTTCATCGCCACTGCCGAGCATTCCCTGGACTGGCTGCTGAGCCAGGACATCGACATGGACGGTCCGATGGCGTACCCCGGCTTTGAGAAGAGCATCGGCGCGCTGGTGATGGGGGCATCCACGTTCGAGTGGGTCATGCGCCATGAGGAGGGCCGCTGGACGTACACGCAGCCCACGTGGGTGCTGTCGCATCGTGATCTCGCGGTGCCGGAGGGGGCTGATGTCCGCGTGACGAGTGCCGACATCCTCGACGTCCACAGCGCGATGCTCGACGCGGCGGGTGGCAAGGATCTGTGGGTGGTCGGCGGGGGAGACCTCGCCGGGCAGTTCGCCGACGCGGGGCTGCTGGACGAGTTCTGGGTGCAGTACGCACCGGTGACCCTCGGGAGCGGCGCCCCGCTGTTGCCGCGGCGACTCGATCTGGAACTGATCGAGGTGGCCCGCAACCGCAGCTTCCTCTGCGGGCGCTATCGCGTCGCACGGCCGGGCGCAGGGGCGTCGGCTCCCTAGACTGGTCCCATGGTCGCATTCACCAAGGGGCACGGTACCGGCAACGACTTCATCATCATCGCCGACCCCGAAGGGCAGCTGGAGTTGACGGCGGAGCAGATCGCCGTGCTCTGCGATCGTCACTTCGGCATCGGCGCGGACGGCGTGCTGCGCGTCGTGCGCTCATCCGCGATCCCGGAGGGTGCAACGGCCCTGGCGGAAGAGCCGGATGCCGAGTGGTTCATGGACTACCGCAACGCGGACGGTTCCGTGGCCGAGATGTGCGGCAACGGGATCCGCGTCTTCGCCCACTACCTCGTCCGCTCGGGTCTCGCGGCGATCGAGCCCGGCAGCACGCTTCCGATCGGCACCAGAGCGGGCGTCCGTGACGTCACACGCAGCGTGAGCGGCTATCAGGTCGACCTCGGCGCGTGGAAGCTGTCGGGAGACGACCCGCTGGTGCGCGCGGACGGGCTGACCGTCACCCGTCCGGGACTGGGTATCGACGTCGGGAACCCGCACGTCGTGGTGGCGCTGGCCTCGGACGCCGAGCTCGGACTGCTGGAACTCACCCGCACGCCCGAGCTGGAGCCGGCCCCGCCCGCGGGAGCCAACGTCGAGTTCGTGGTGCCCGGCGAGCCCCTCGTGCGCGACGGCATCGGGCACGTGCGGATGCGCGTCTTCGAGCGCGGCGTCGGCGAGACGCTGAGCTGCGGGACGGGCGTCGCCGCCACGGCTCTCGCTGTGCGCTACTGGGCCGGCGCTCAGGCCCCCGACAACTGGCAGGTCGAGGTTCCCGGCGGCACGCTCGGCGTCCGCATGTTCCCCGCCGAAGACGGGGAGCACGTCGCACTGTCCGGGCCTGCGCAGCTCGTCTATCAGGGTGAGGTCGACCTGGTCTGAGGCCGCGGGGCGGACCTCTCAGACGATGTCGATGGGCTCCGTCGGCGGTGTTCCGTGCTTGCGCACCTTGAGGATGCGGTAGCCCTTGCCGGTCGCCGTCCGGAAGACGCTGTAACCGGGCTGGAAGGTCGCCGCGATCCAGCGCTGCAGGGAGTCGGCGCCGAGGTTCCGCTGGACGACGAGCCACGCATCGCTGCGCTCGTCGAGCCTCGGGATCCACTTCTCCAGCAGACCGTGCAGCTCGTTCTTCCCCACCCGGATCGGGGGATTGGATCGGATCGTGCGGAAGGTCACGTCGGCGGGAACATCTTCGGGCAGTGCGGCGTTGACATTGGTGAGGCCGAGGGCTGCGGCGTTGCGACGCACGAGGTCCAGAGCCCGCTCATTCACATCGACCGCCCAGACGGTCGCGTGCGGTGCGGCCAGCGCCATCGACAGGGAGATGGGACCCCACCCGCTGCCGAGGTCGAGAAGATGACCTCCGGGAGGAACGGGAGGCATGTTGGCGAGAAGCACTGCGGTGCCGGCGTCGAGTCGATCCGGGCTGAAGACACCACCCGCGGTGGTCACTTCGAGCTCACGTCCTGCCAGGGATACGCGGATCTTGCGCAGGTTCTCGGGGCTAGCCGGGGCCGCAGTGAAGTAGTGGTCGGACCCCATACGGTGAGCGTACCGGACGGCGCGGGCTAAGGTTAAGGCTCGCGAGGAAACCAGAGACAGGAACGGATGACGGAGACGAAGACACCCTCCACCGACGACCAGACGGTCGACCGCGTGCTGGCGAACGCAGAGAAGCGCTCGGAGGTGCGGATGTTCGGCGCCGCGCAGGCGCTCCAGGACGAAGCGACGGCCGCGCACTCGACGGCAGACGGCGACCAGTGGGACCTCGAGGATCGGCACGCGCTGCGGCGTGTGGGCGGTCTGTCGACGGAGCTCGAAGACGTCACCGAGGTCGAGTACCGTCAGCTGCGCCTCGAGAACGTCGTGCTCGTCGGCGTGTACCCGCAAGGGGCCCAGGAGGACGCGGAGAACTCGTTGCGGGAGCTCGCCGCCCTTGCGGAGACCGCCGGCGCCGTCGTGCTCGACGGCGTGCTGCAGCGCCGTCCGCACCCGGACGCCGCCACCTACCTCGGACGCGGCAAAGCGCAGGAGCTGAAGGACATCGTCGCCGCCGTCGGCGCCGACACCGTCATCGCCGACACCGAGCTGGCCCCCAGCCAGCGACGTGCGCTCGAAGACGTCGTGAAGGTCAAGGTCATCGACCGGACCACCGTGATCCTTGACATCTTCAGCCAGCACGCCAAGAGCCGAGAGGGCAAGGCTCAGGTCGAGCTCGCGCAGCTCGAGTACCTGCTGCCGCGCCTGCGCGGTTGGGGTGAGTCGATGAGCCGACAGGCCGGTGGACAGGTCGGCGCCGGAGGCGCGGGCATGGGCTCGCGCGGTCCCGGTGAGACGAAGATCGAGCTCGACCGCCGACGCATCCGGACGAAGATGGCGCTCCTGCGCAAGCAGATCCGCGACTTCGCGCCCGCGCGCGAGGCGAAGCGGGCCGAACGCAAGCGCAACACCATCCCCTCCGTCGCCATCGCCGGATACACGAACGCCGGGAAGTCGAGTCTGCTCAACGCGCTGACGAGCGCGGGCGTGCTCGTGGAGAACGCGCTGTTCGCGACCCTCGATGCGACCGTCCGTCGGTCCGAGACCGAAGACGGCCGCGTGTACACGCTCACCGACACGGTCGGATTCGTGCGGAACCTGCCGCATCAGCTCGTCGAAGCCTTCCGCTCCACGCTGGAGGAGGTCGGTGACGCGGACGTCGTGCTGCATGTGGTCGACGGCTCGCACCCCGACCCGGCCGGCCAGCTGCAGACGGTGCGCGACGTGATGGGCGATGTCGGCGTGCGAGACATGCCCGAGATCGTCGTCTTCAACAAGGCCGACCTCATCCCCGAGGACGAGCGGCTCGTGCTGCGCGGCCTGGAGCCGCAGGCGCACTTCGTCTCGTCACGGTCCGGCGAGGGCATCGTCGAGCTCCGCGCGGCGATCGAGGAGGCGCTGCCGAAACCGGCCGTCGAGCTCCACGCCGTGATCCCGTACGACCGCGGTGACCTCGTCGCGGCGATCCACGAGACCGGGATGCTGCTGTCCGTCGAGCACCAGGAGGCAGGGACCGCGGTGCACGCGCACGTGTCCGAGCGTCTCGCGGCCGACCTCGCGCCCTACGTCGTCAGCGACTGACGGCAGAGGCTCAGCGAGCGAGGAAGCGCGCCTCGACGGTCGCCGTGAGGACGATGTCCTGCGGCTCGTACTCCATGGCCGGCGCGGAGTCGGCCGCGAAGGCGACGGCGCCGCGTGCTTTCCCCAGCGGAGCGCCGGGTGCAGGTGCCGAGGACAGCAGGCCGGTGTCGGCGATCTCCAGGGGCGTCACCTCAGCGAGGCCGAGCGCGGCGGCGTAGGCCTCGGCTCTCGTCACGGCCACATGGACGGCCTGCGTGGCGACCTCTCGTTCCACGCGAACGCGGGTCTCAGGGGTGAGGTGCCAGTCGACACCGCCGACCTCGACGCCATCCCAGGCGGAGATGTCGGAGATCCAGACAGACAGTTCCGACGCCTCGGCGAAGGTCGCGGTGAGGTCGATGCTCGCGTAGTAGACCGGGGCGAGACGTTTGCCGTCGGCGTTCCAGGGGCGCTCGGCGCGCACGGAGAGCCGCGTGCTGCTCCAGTCGAGGGCGGAGCCGGCGTCCACGCGTCCCACGATGCTGCTGCGGACCGGCTCGGCCAGGCGCATGACGTGATCGACGACGGTCGCGCGCTCCGGACCCTCGGCGCGCACCGAGACGCGGACGGTCGCCCGTTCCGGCGCCAGGCGGGCTTCGTGTTCGCCGCGGACGGTGACTGTCACATCGCTCATGGGGCGACTCTACGCGACGGGCACGGCGGCGGGGAATGGCGGCGGAGGCGCAGACGTTGTAGTCTGTGATGCTCGGGCGTTCGTCGTCCGAGGCTGACAATTCCACAGCGTGACAGCGGCTCCTTCGAGAGAAGGACCACGGGGCTGATCGGTTTCGACAGCGCCTGTGAATCCACGAGAAGCGGGCCGAGGATGCAGAGTTATCTCGTAAACGCTCTCTGCAAAACAATAGTTGCCGAAACCAAGCGCAACGACTTCGCCCTCGCTGCCTAAGCGAGCCCGATAGTCCGTCAGACCGTATGTGATTCCGATACGGATCCTGGCGTCATCTAGGAATCTTGCTGCGTGACGGCGTCTGGACGTCTCGTGGGACTCTTCCCAGGCTGGGCTCGTCGACTTAGGTGTCTGTGACAAAGGTCGGAGCCGAGCAGAACGCTTCCACAGACTGCGCCCGGAGAAGGCGTGGAGACTCAGCGTTGGACGGGGGTTCGATTCCCCCCAGCTCCACCAAGCCGTTGTCACTGAAGAAGCCCCCGTGTTCCCTACTCTCGTATGGGAACACGGGGGCTTTTTCGCGTTCCGGGCACCTGTGGACAACCGCCCCGTGGGCACGGAATGGGCACGTTTCGTTCAGGCCGTGAGCCCGATCCGCGCAAGAGCAGCCGTCGCCGTCTGAACGCCGCGCGTGTGCATCAGCTCGGCGACGCTATCGAGATCGTCGTCGAACAGGTCAGCGTACGTGTCGAGGGTCATCGCGGCGGACTTGTGCCCGAGCATCTTCTGCACGACCTTCACGTTCGCGCCGGCACTGATCGCGAGCGAGGCTGCGGTGTGCCGCAGATCATGCAAGGTGAGCAGCGGGATGTCGGCGGTGCGCTGGGCTGCGACGAACCAGGAGCCGGAGGTCGCCGAGGTGCGCGGCCGGAGAAGGTGCGAGCCCGATGCGCTCGCGAACACGAGGTCGCCTGGGCCCTTGCCGGCCGTGAGAGCCTCGAGGGCTCGGGTGAGGAACACGGGGAACGGCACGGTGCGTCGCTCCCAGGATTTCGGTTCGCCGACGTGGATCTCGGAGTTCACCTGGACGGCGTTCTCCCGGATGTGGAGGCGGTGTCGGAGGAAGTTCACGTGCTTCACCCGGAGGCCGATCGCTTCGCCCCACCTGATGCCGGTGTACGCCAGCACGAGGACCAGCACCGCGAGCTGCGGATCCTTCACGGCGCTGGCGAGCTGCGCGACCTGCGCGTCAGTGAGGTACCGCCGATCCTTCTTCGACGCCTTTCGCGGGAGGTTCGTCACGCCGCGGGCAGGGTTCTTCGCTATGCGACGGTCACGCTGGGCATCGTCCAGGATGCCCCCGAGCACGCCGAGCGCGCGCAGAATGACGGTCGCGGACAGCGGCTGCGTGTCCTTCTTGGTCCGTCGCTCGCGGGCCGACTCAGCGACGCCCTCGAGCATGTCCTGAATCCAGTGCTCCACCTCGGTCGCCTCGATCGTCGTGACGCCGCGCCCGCCCCACTTCGGGGCGACGTGGACGCGCCATGACGTCTCGATCGACTTGAATGACGACGGCTTCAGCGACTTCTTCCGCCGGAGCCAGGAGGGAGCGAGATCGCCCACGGTGATGCGGCCGCGCGCAGGATCGATGTAGTCACCCTCGGCCTTCGCGGTCGTCACTCGGGCCAGGAACAGCTCCGCTTCCTTCTTCGTGCGGAACCCACGCTTCTTCGTCTGGGTCTTGTCCGGCTTCCGGTACCGCACCATGTACCGCCGCCCGTTGCTCGTGTCGTACGGCTCGATTGTTCCGGCCACGTTCAGGCGACCTCGACTCGATGCGCCCACTGACCTGTGCCCATGCGGGCGTCGATGTAGGTCGTGTCCCCGATGCGCTGAAGCAAACCCTGGTAGGCGATGACGATGCTCTTCATCACGCCGAGGTCGAGTGCGATCCCGCCAGCGCGGCCCTCGTTCACTGCCTCGAGGTATCGGTACTCGTCGGGGTCGATGAGCCGCAGAGCGGCCCACTCTTCGGCGCGCCGCTCCTGTTTCGCGTTCACGGGGCCGAACCGCGACGGCACGTCGCCCCATGCGGCATGACCGAGCTCATGCGCGAGGACGCTCCGGTGGAGGCGCGAGTGCATACCTGGGCGAAGGGTGATCGTGCGGCGGTCGTGTAGGTACTGGCCGTCGCGGCCGTGGCGCAGCTCTCGGTACTCGATGGTCACGCCGATCGCGTCTGCGAAGTCGAGGAGTCTCGCATCGATGGGGGTCATTGCTCGTCCGTGGGCTCGGGGTCGGTGGGGCGCGCGACTGCGCGGTCGTCGTCATCCTGGTCGATGCCGGTGACATTGGGGCGCAGGTGGGTGATGTTCGAGGCGGTGGAGAAGGCCTCGGTGATCGGCTTGTCGAAGATCGAGAGGTCGACGCCAAGACGCATCGCGACGGCCGCAACGAGCTGGGCGTCCGATGCCGCGTAGAGGGCGTTCGCGATGTCGTCGGTCCCGATGTCGCTCTGGGCGATGTGGCCGGTTGCGACCAGGTCGGCCAGGAGCACCCGATCGTATGCCCGGGAGATGTCGCGCACCGACTCGAAGCTGAGGACGTCGAGGTTGATCTGGCGGTTGAGTGTGGCCTGGTTGATCCCTGAACGCCTCGCGACCTCTCTGATCGAGTCGGCTCCGCGGACTTCGTCTACCCACTTCATGGCGATATTCACGACTCAATAATGAGGCACGGATGCGTCATGCGCAAGTCATTTGAGTAGTCCAGTTGACACATTGACTCATGCGTTAGATAGTTGCCTCATGACTCAGGCAAACGAACCGCAGGTCACTCAGACCGCGCAGATCCGACCGGGCCTTCTCGACCGGCTGAAGACGAACTCCGGCATCAAGAGCGATGACGCTTTCGCCCGCATGATCGGCATCAGCCGAGCTACCCTGCAGCGGCTGAAGTCGGGGGAGGAGCCGACGCTCCGCACCGTCATCGTGATCGCTCAGGCGTTCGGGCTCGCGCTCGGTGAGGTCGTCGAGGTCGTCGAGGTCGACGCGGATGATCTGGCGGTAGCGGTATGAGCAACGTCACCGCGCTGCGGGCGAAGCAGGTCGAGCATGTGTACCTCTCGCCAGTGCAGGTTTGCGAGCTTGTGCCAGGGCTCTCTGTCTCGGGATTGCTCGACCTGCGGAAGCGGGGGCTTGGGCCGAAGTACCGGAAACCGACGGGCGAGCACGGCAAGGTCATCGTCTACGCCGAAGCGGATGTGCGTGCCTGGGTCGAGGCTTCCGTGCACACCACTACGGAGCAGTCATGAGCTCCCGGGCGTGGGGCCCGGGTCAGACCCCTGGGGATGGGTCATCGGCGGGTCGGGGCTCTGCTGGGGAGCAGCCCCGACCTGTCCGGACTGGATCTGCGCGGGTCGTGGTCGGAATGGCGCTGCTGTGGCTCGCGACGGTGGCGTTCGCGCTGTGGCTTGTGGTCTCCCGTGAGCGGGACGGGCTGCTGCTCCTCGTATCGATCTTCCTCGTCGGCTTCTTCGGTGCTGCCGGCGTCTTCACGAAAGCGTTCTGGCGGCGCTAGTCCCGCCGCGGAAATCAACTCACACAAAGGGGATGGGACCCATGAGTACAGCAGTATTTGGCGCGCCCGAATGGCTCGCGAGCAGCGGGCGGGCCGTGAAGGTCGGTGAGGACGGGACGTTGGTGTTCGACCACGTCAACGGGTACCTCACCCCAGAGATGGTGCCGGACGCAGAGGAGTTCTTCGCGGCACGGAAGGACGAAGAGCTTGGCCGGTGGCGCTGGCCGGAGGACCGCAAGTTCGTGGTGTACGGCCGCGACGACGGCGGGGCGCGCGTGGTCGACGAGACGACCGGCGACAACTGGTTCTACCGCCGCGAGGACGTGGTGCACGCGTCCGATCCGTTCTGGGCGGCGTGCGCGTTCTGGGAGGCCCACCCTGCCTTGCCCTGGGCAGGCGCTCGGCCGGGCGACATCTGGGTGCTCACGCTGAACGACATCTCGCTCCCGGACGTCCCGGCGATGCCGACGACAGGCGGGCGATTCGTGGTCATCGGCGAGGACAACGGGCGTCCTGCGTTCGTGGACTTCTCCGACATCGCTGATGCGCGGTGTGTCTGGTCGGCGGTGCAGGCGTGAGCGCCCCGCAGGTGGACCCGGCGCCCGTGCGCGCCGAGCGGATCCCGAACGCGAACCCCCCGGTTCGTCTGTCCGAGGTGCGGCAGCAGCGGGCGTCGTTCGTCGTGAACGTGACGGCCGGTGCCGTGCTCATCGCGATCTGCCTCGGCGGCATCGGGTTCTACTTCGCGTCGGGGCTGGCGTCATGACCGTCGTGCTCGGTGTCGACCCGTCGCTGACGACGTCGGGGTGCGCGCTGGTGAAGTTCGGTGGCGCGGCCGACGCGTGGGGTCCGACGTGGGAGACGTGGCGGGGCCTCGGGGTGAAGCCTGACGTCGAGTCGACGGCGACGTCGTTCCGTCGGATGCGGCTGATGCTCACGGAGATCCTCGCGTTCGTCCCGCCTCGGCTGGACCTGTCGGTCGTCGAGGGGCCGTCGATGGGGTCGAAGCATGCGGCACTCGCCGACGAGCGTGCCGGCCTGCGGTGGCTGTTGGTCTCGCAGCTCATCGCGCGGGGTCCGGTGGTGGTCGTGTCGCCGAACACGCGGCAGGCGCTCAGCGGTGTGGGGCCGATCCCGCGGGGCACGACCCCGAGGAAGCGGAAGCAGATGGTCACCGAGGCGGTGCGGGCGATGCTCCCCGACGTCCGGGTGCCGGACGACAACGTCGCGGACGCGGTCGCTATGGCCGCCGCCGGCGGGTACGCGCTCGGCCTCGACCTGCCCTACGGGGCGAAGCAGATTTCGGCGCACTCCAACGTCGCGTGGCCGGTGATCGAGCGATGAGCGTCGTGACCACCGTGCGGACCTGCGCGATCGACGGGTGTGAGAAGCCGTATCGCGCGAAGGGCTACTGCCAGATGCACTACACGCGCGTGAAAGTGCACGGGGACCCGCACCACCGTTACCCGACGAAGCCGTGCTCCATCGACGGATGCGGGCGAGACTCACGCGCCCGGGGCATGTGCTCGCTGCACTGGGACCGGTGGCGCCGCCACGGTGACCCCCTGTTCGCGGCACGACGGCGCGCGACGGCAGACATGACGCCCGCGGATCGCTTCTGGGTGCAGGTCGAGGTCGGCCTGTGCTGGCAGTGGACCGGAGCGACGTCTGAGGGATACGGGCTGTTCAGCTTCGACGGTCGCCCGGTGCGTGCGCACCGCTGGGCGTGGGAGCTGCTCGTCGGTCCGATCCCGGACGGGCTGCAGCTCGACCACCTGTGCAGGAACCACTCCTGCGTGAACCCGGACCATCTGGAGCCGGTCACGCAGGCCGAGAACGTCAGACGCGGTATCGCCGCGCTCTGGTGGTGAAAGACCAACGAGATAGGGGATGGAAATGACCAGTCAGATGAAGCCGACGTCGTTCAAGAACGGCGTCCCGAAGGCGGAACGCAACGGCATGTTCGGTGCGGAGGACCGGCTGATCGAGCTCGCGAAGGCGGGCGGCACGGTCACGGCGATCGTGACGTACTCGGTGCCGAAGGTGATGCACGACGAGATCGCGGACGAGCGGTACCCGGTGGTGCAGATCGACCACATCGAGCCGCTGTTCGAGGAGAAGGCGGAGGCGTCGGCGACCAAGCTGCGCGACACGGCGTACAAGGCGCGGACCGCTGAGGGCGCGCTCGACATCCCGGAGGTGGAGGCATGAGCACGCGAGCCCGGAAGGACCGGAAGCGGGCGGGTATCCCGTTCGTGAAGGCGCAGAAGGTCGGTACGCCCGTCGAGGAGCGGTCGTTCGTGACGGCGCCGGTGTTCCGCCGGCACGGTGACGAGGGCGTGCACCTCGGGACGGCGCGGTCGCCGCGTCGGATCGAGCGGTTCATCGCGAGCGGTGGCATCCCGCGGCTGAACCCGAAGTTGTCGGAGGTGACGGACGAGGCACGTCTGGGTCTGCTGCGTCGCTGGATCGAGCGGGTGCGCGGTCCGCGCGGTGAGGAGCAGAGCTGATGCGCGCTCGTCACTTCGCAGCACCGCAGCCCGTCGTCCGTGAGCGGCTGGCTCGGGAGGATCGGCTGCGGCCGTCCGCCCTTGACCTGTTCCCGGTGTTGCGTGATCGCCTGCACATGTCGCGGCCGTTGCTCGGCCTGATCGACGAGGGCAAGCCCACGGAACGCGAGATCCTCGGCCCGCCGACGTTCCGGAACGTCATCGACGAGAACGGGCGGCACATCTGATGGGCGGCCCGGAGACGGTACTCGAGCGCCCGGAGGTCGTCTCCGGGCGGTTCGAGCCGAGCATGGACGAGGAGGAGTACCACGCGCACCCGGCGCTGTCGGCGTCGGGGATGAAGGTCCTGCTCCGGTCGCCGAAGCACTTCCGGCTCGCGCGGACCGAGAACCGGGCGCCGAAGAAGGAGTTCGACGTTGGGCATGCGGCGCACAAGCTGATCCTCGGTGTCGGGATGCCGATCGTCGAGATCCCGGCGGGGCTGCTGTCCGGGCAGTACGCGTCGGTGTCGAGCGCGAAGGCGAAGGCGTGGGTCGAGGATGCCCGCGCCGAGGGGAAGGTGCCGCTGAAGCCGCGGGAGTTCCAGGCGGTGCGTCGGATGGCGGACGCGGTGCTGACGAATGTGAAGGCGCGGCGTGTGCTCGAGGCGGCGCCGTGGCGTGAGGTGTCGCTGTTCGGTGAGGACGAGGCGACCGGGGTGCAGGTGCGGAGTCGGCTCGACGCGCTCGGCGAGGGGGTCCTCGCCGACGTGAAGACGACGCCGGACGTGAGTGCCTGGAAGATCACGAACGCGGTGGTCGACCTGGGTTACGACCTGTCGGCGGAGATGTACCGGCAGATGGTGATCCGGGTGCTCGGGTACGACCCGGGGCCGATGAACCTGATCTTCGTCGAGAAGGAGCTCCCGCACGAGGTGCGTGTGGTGCGGCTCGCGGACCCGGCGTGGCGGGTCGGTGGGGAGGCGAAGATCCGGGCGGCGCTGGACGTGTTCGCGTGGTGCTCGGAGCAGGGCGTGTGGCCCGGTGATGACGAGGACGGCGGAGAGATCCGTGACCTGCCCGTGCCGGCTTGGTACGAGCGGCAGACCGCGATGACGGATGAGGAGGGGTGGCTGTGAACACCTCGAACGATGTGCACACGCCAGTCCTGACGGGGGCGTCGATCGTCCTCCCGACGACGGCGAACACCGACCTGTGGACGCCGGATCAGAAGGCGCTGCTCGACTTCGCGGGGCTGGTGATCCGCAAGCGCGACGCGAAGCCGGTCCCCGCTCCGACGTCGACGGTGGTCGCGTTCCTGCAGCAGTGCGAGCGCACTGGTCTCGACCCGATCGCCCGGCAGATCTACGCGATCGAGCGTGGCGGGAAGTGGACGATTCAGGTCTCGATCGATGGGATGCGGCTGGTCGCTCAGCGTTCGCGGATGTATCGCGGCCAGTCGCAGCCCCAGTGGACGGACGGTTCGAAGACTCGCACCCCGATGCGGGATCTCGACGGGTCCATCATCCGTGACGCGGACGGGTCGATCGTCTGGACCGAGGAGCTCGTCTGGTCGGACGTGTGGACGGGCGAGGGTTACCCGGTCGCCGCCCGGGTGTCGGTGTTCCGTGAGGACTTCGACCAGCCGCTCACCGCGGTCGCCCGGTGGGATTCGTACAAGGTCGAGAACGACGAGTGGCGCGATGGTCGCAAGACCGGGAAGAAGGTGCTCGGCGCGACGTGGGCGAAGATGCCTGACCTGATGCTCGCGAAGGTCGCCGAGGCGCTCGCGTTGCGGAAGGCGTTCCCGATGGATCTCTCTGGCCTCTACACGGAGGAGGAGATGGACGGACAGACGGTCGTCGTGCCGGAGAGCAAGCCCCGTCAGGGTCGGGGCATCTCGACGATCGCCAGCCGTGCGCGAGCTGCGGAGGCCGAGGCGCGCACGGATGCCGCTGTGGCGGCCGATGTGGAGCCGGAGGCGCCGGAGGGTGCCGACGGCGTGGAGAGCGCGGGAGACGAGCGCACGGAACCGGGCGTGGTCGATGCCGACGTGGTCGGTGAGTGGCCGTGCTCGAACTGCGGGCTTCCGCAGGCGGACGACGAGGGCGGCATCTGCGGCCCGTGTGAGGAACAGATCGAGGCGGACATGGCCGCCGGAGAGGAGCAGGAGTCATGAGCGAGCGGATCGATCACGTGGAGTCGGCGATCAACAACGGTCAGGCGGCGGAGCAGACGGACGACCTGCAGGAAGCCGGGGTGCACGCACAGCACGCGATCGCACACGGCCTCCTCGCGCTAGTCGAAGTGCAGCAGAAGGCGAACGAGATCGCTGAGCGCGCCGTCGAGCAGCGGCGGATCGCGAACCTCATCGCCCTCAGCGTGCCGCAGACATTGATGGACGGTGCCGAGGCGTCGGTCCCGTCTTGGGATGCGCAGTACCAGTTGCGCGCCGAGATCCGAGAGGGGCTGGGGTTGTGAGCCGGCCGATGGTGCGGAACGAGCACGGCGCGGTCCTCGGGATCGACTGGCGACAGGTGCCCGACATGGGCCTCGAGTCGGTGCCCGGTCGGATCGACGTGCGGAACGTGATGCCCGGTGACACGGTGCACCTCGACGGGCAGGACGTCGTCGTGCACCGGGTCGAGGGTCCGCGGTCGGCGTCGGCGATGCACCTCATCACCCGGACGGCGGGCGGCGCGGAGATCGTGCACGAGGCCGTGATCGGTGAGCGGGTCGACGTCGTCGCGGTGGGGGCGTTCGGATCATGAGCGAACCGCAGGCCATCATCCGCCGGGGCGACGTCCTCGTCTGGGAAGACGGCACCCTGATCGACGCCGACTCGCTCGACGCGTACACCGAGGAAGCGCGGCTGATCGCGCACCCCCTCGACTCGGCGTCGATCCGGACGCCCGACTGGGTGATCGACGCGCTGAACGACGCTTCGCGGTGGGCGGCGCGCATGGTCGCGATCATCGCCACGGCCGAGGAGATCAAGCGGCAGAAGTCGGGCGAGTACCAGGACGCGCGAGCGCAGGCCGTGATCGACACAGCCGGTTACCCGGCGCGGGAGCAGGCGTCGCGTGTGCGGATCGCGACGGTCGCGCAGCGGCAGGAGTACGACCGGGCGGTCGTCGCGTTCGAGAAGGCCCGCCGGGTGGGGAACCTCCTGTCGGACTACACGAGCCGGCTGCAGTCCATCGGGAAGCAGATCGAGATCACCTACCGGCACGGGGGGCTGTCGTGAACGAGAACGAACCGTCGGACGTCGACGAGTGGGTGCGCGGGATGGTCGAGGAGAACACGCTCGCGGCGCTCGACTTCGAGGCGAAGTGCACGGTGTGCGACGCGGACGCCGCGTGGTTCATCGGGCTCGCGTGCTGCGAGCACACGACGGTCATGTGCCTCGGGTGCTATGCCCGCTGGGAGACGGTGATCGCGCTGAACATGGGCCGGGAGACACGGTGCCGCGGGTGCGGTCACGCCGACCTGATGTCGTGGGACCTGTACCGGACGGAGCGGATCTGATGGGCGCCGGGGACTTCACCGCGGCGACGGTACGACACGCGTTCTTCAAACGAGAGCGGGAGCGGTGCTTCCGCTGCCGGCGCCCGCTCCGGTTCGAGGACCGCGGGCGTGGCTGGTCGGCGCACCACCGGATGCCGCGCGGTGCGGGCGGGGTGGGTCGGAAGGACGGCGAGCTGGCTCGCATGATCTCCGACGTCACGAACTGCCTGATCCTCTGCGGGTCGGGGACGACCGGGTGTCACGGGTGGGTCGAGTCCCGCCGTGCGATCGCCGAGGACTACGGGTACATCGTCCGCCGGGGCATCAATCCGCCGGCGGGGATTCGGATCAAGAGGGACGACGGGACGTGGTGGCTGCTGACGCGCAGCGGGCTCGCCGTCGAGGTCGAAGAAGGGACAGGGCTATGAGCAAGGCGGAGGGCTTCGCGGCCGTGCCGAACTGGATGATCCGTGAGAAGCGGGTTCCCCGGAATGCGGTGCTGGTGTACGCGTCGCTGGCGTCTCGGTCGGGCCTGGGTGGGATTCACCCGTCGCAGGCGACGATCGCGCAGGAGTCGGGGCTGAGTGAGCGGACCGTGCGGAGCATGCTCGCCGAGCTCGAGAAGCTGGGCGTGATCGAGCGGCTGCGTCGGACGACCGGCACGAGGGGTCGTGGGAACCGTCTCCCGGATGGGTACACGCTCCACCCGAACGGCTCCCCGGACCTGGCGGCAACATTTGCCGGTAGCTCGATGCAACCGGCAACGAACGCGATGCAACCGGCAACGGAGGAGGTTGCAACCGGCAAGGAGCTGCAAGCCACTCCTCTTATAGAGGTAGAACCCGGAGAGGTAGAACCCGGTGAGGTAGCGGCACGCAAGCGCGCCGCCCGCATCCCGGATCCGTTCGTGCTGACGGCGGAGATGAGGGCCTGGGCAGCGGCCGAGGTTCCGGGTCTGGACGTCGATGCTCACACACGCGAGTTCGTGGACTACTGGCGGGCCGAGTCGGGCGCGAAGGCGTCGAAGCTCGACTGGCTCGCGACGTGGCGGAACTGGATGCGGAAGGCGCATCGGTGGAACGCGTCGAAGAGCGGGCGCGCTACTCCGGACGATCGTCTGCGCGACGGCATCGAGCGCGGTGCCCGTCTCGCGGCTCTCGCGAGTGAGCAGGGGGCGCTCGCATGAACATCCAGGAGACGAACCAGCTCCTCATCCGGATCCAGGTGATCGACAACCGGCAGATCGGCGACTCGACCGTGATCGCGTGGCACGAGCTCGTGAGCGACCTCGACTATGCGACGGCCGTGGAGGCCGTGAAGCTCCACCAGCGCGAGTCGACCGCCTACCTCACGCCGGCGCATGTCCGCGTCGCCGTCGAGCGCATCCGTCTCGCCGGGCTCGGTCCACAGCAGGACGAGTACGGCAACGACATCGAGCCCGACTATCCCGCGGTCGCCGCGTACGAGCGACTGCACCCTGAGCAGAGAGAGATCACGTCATGAGCGTCATCGTCACCGAGGCCACGCACCCCGGGCCGTGTTTCGCCTGCGACCTCGGCATCCGTCCCGGGCAGATGATCCGGCTGAACGAGGAGGTCGGCGCGGCGGGTGCAGACCCGGAGTGGGAGCACGTCACCTGCCCGGCCGCGCCGACCGTGTGCGGCGAGTGCTTCACCGAGGTCGCCCGCAACGGCGCCTGCATGTGCGGGGCGGTGTGACAGTGAACGCGATCAAGGATGCCGCCCGCACGGTCTACGAGTGGGACCTCCGCCTCGGGTTCAACCCTTCACGGTTTGAAAGCGAGCCCACGGAGATTGCGAAGCTTCGCGAGACGGTGCGGGCCACCCGCGCTTCCTGCAACCACGACTGGAAGAACCGCGTCGGCACCTACGGGGCCACAGGCCTAGGCGCTGAGTGCACGAAGTGCGGACAGCACCTCGAGCACGACTTCGACCCGTATTCCGATCGCGGGCACCCCGTGGGCAAGACCTGCACCCGGTGCGGTGCGACCGAGTGGATGTACGTCGATGGTCTGCTCTGCCTGATCCCAGAGCAGACCCCGCTTTACCAGCGCGGACTCGCGCGGCAGGAGAGGGATTGATGAGCGACTTCCTCGACGAGGTCCCGCCGGAGGACCCGTACGCTCCCGGCACGGCACCCGCCGTCGACGGCCTGGCCCTGTTCGAGCAGGGCGTGATCGGTGGGATGCTCGCGCACCCCCGCATCATCCCTGCGCTCGAGCGGGAGGTCGCAGCGGGCGACTTCCACGACGGCCGCCTAGGTGTGATCTTCACCCGGGTCGTCGAGTGGCACCTCGCCGGGGCGCACATCGACTACCTGTCCGTGTGGGACCAGCTCGCGGCGTGGGGCGTCCACGGGATCTCGCTGCCGGAGCTCTCCGAGTGGGGCACGGTCACCGCCGACGCGGCACGGTTCTACGCGTCGAAGGTGAGGGAGGCGTCCGTGGAGCGGGTGCTCCGGCTGATCGGTGCCCGGCTCATGGAGGGCGGCGTCGAGCCGGGGGTCGCGATGGCACGCGCGGCGCAGGACCTCCGCACGCTGCGCGACATGGCCGTCGGTGGCATGTCGGTCCGGTGGCTGCGTGAGGTGCTGGACGTTCCCGAGGAGGACGACGCGTACGACTGGGCGATCCCGGGCCTGCTCGAGCGGCAGGACAGGCTCATGCTCTCGGCGGGTGAGGGCGTCGGCAAGTCGACGTTCCTCCGGCAGATCGCGACGATGTCCGCCGCCGGCCTGCACCCGTTCGAGGGCAGCGACATCCCGCCGCTGAACGTCCTCGTCATCGACGTCGAGAACAGCGAGCGGCAGTGGCGGCGTGCGGTGCGCGGGCTCACGGAGCGCGCGGCGATGGTCGGGCGGCGTGACCCCCGCGACCACCTCGCGTTGCACTGCGTGCCGCCGATGGACATCACGAACGCGAACGACCTCGGCCGGATCCACCGCTGGATCGATGAGTCGAAGCCGGACCTCGTGCTGATGGGGCCGCTGTACCGGATGACGGGCGGGTCGCTGAACAAGGAGGAGGAGGCGAAGCCCGTGCTGAACGCGCTCGACTCCATCCGTGAGCGCGACGTCGCGATGCTCATCGAGGTCCACGCGGGTCTCGACAAGGACGGCACGGGGGAGCGGGGGCTGCGTCCGCGTGGCTCGTCGACGCTCCTGGGCTGGCCGGAGTTCGGTCTCGGCATCCGCCGGGACAAGCAGATCGAGGGGCGGACGCCGACGTTCAGCCTCGTCCGGTGGCGCGGGGACCGTGACCGCCGGGACTTCCCTCGAAAGCTCATCTGGGGCAACAACTGGCCCTGGGAGAGATTGCCGTACTGAGAAAGGACATGGGGATGGCTACCAACAAGGGACGACGGATCGTCGACGCGCTCGACGACCTGCGTGCAGAGCTGCGGCTCTCGAACCAGATCGAGGTGCTCCGTGCGGGCGCTTCGTTCCTGGACCACGACAAGGGCGAACGCGCCAAGACCGACACCGCGAAGGCTCGCCTCGCGCGGCAGAACCAGCTTCGGGCGGACATCCGCGCCGCCCTCGCAACCGACACGGAGGACAACGCATCATGATCGAGTCGATCTTCTTCAACCCGTGGATCTGGATCATCCCGATCCTCATGGTCGTGCTGGTGGCGCTGACCGTCGTCGGGGGTTTCGCGCTCTGGCGAGACGACCTGTCGCTGTGGATGCTCCCGACGATCATCTCGCCGTTCGCACTCCTCATCCTCGGCGGCTTCTACTTCGGGGCGATGCTCCCGCCGTACGACGTCTCCTACTACCAGACGTACCGGATCACCGGCGAACTGACGCAGGTGGAATCAGCGTTCAACGGCGACGAGGGCACGATGAGTCAGGTCTTCATCGCCCGCGTCGACGGTGTCGACCTGTTCATCCGGTCCGGCGATCAGCGGTTCCGATCGCTGGACGCCGGCGACGAGGTGAACCTCGTCTGCGAGAAGCGGTTCGCGTACTTCCAGGAGCCGTGGTTCGACTGCTCGTTCGGTGGTGAGCAGCGATGACGATCGAGGAGGAGTACGTCCGGTTCGTCGCGGACGCCGACTGGACCGACGAGTGCGAGGTGCTCGCCCGGATGCGGAAGCGGAAAATGCGGCTCACGCCCGCTCAGGCGCGCGCATTCGCCGCCGAGCTGGTGGAGGCCGCCGGGAACGCTGAGAGCGCCGCAAACGAGGCTGTGCGACCAGTGGTGGCACCTGCGTTCGATCTGCTCGGGGCGCTCGACGTCGCGATCCAGCGGGAGAAGGACCGTGCACACGTCCAGGTCGAGACGATCGCCGTCGAGCTCGGCGCGACCGTGTCCCACTCGGCGCCGGTGTCGCCGGACTGCGCCGCCGGGAAGCACCCGCACGGGTGGCAGGACACGGCGTGGGACGACGACGCCGACGTCGAGGTTCCCTGCACCTGCTCATGCCACGACACCACCGAGGAGAGCGCAGCATGAGCGCCGCGCGGATCCTCACGGTTCGTCAGCCGTGGGCGTGGGCGATTATCCACGGCGGGAAGACCGTCGAGAACCGGACGCGGAACATCGCGGGCGACTACCGCGGACCCGTCCTCATCCACGTCGCGAAGGCATACGCCGACGACTGGCAGTCGAACGTACTCGCCGGCATCATGAACCGACACGACGGCGTCTACGACGAGCCGCAGCCGTGGCGCGACCCCGCCGGTGCGATCATCGGCGTCGTCGACCTCGTCGACTCGCACCCCGTCGAGTCATGCATCGAGCAGCAGCACGACGGCGACTGGTTCGTCTGCTCCGAGTGGGCGGAGCGCGCGGGGCATCACCTCGTGCTCGCGAACCCGCGGGCGCTCGACGAGCCGATCCCGTACCGCGGGGCGCTCGGCCTCCGCCGGACCGCGTTCGGCATCGCGGGGGACTGGCTGTACGAGGAGACCGATCGGTGCACCTGCGGCGCGGGCGGCACGATCGGCGCACTCTACGGCCACGAGCCCGGATGCGGCCTCGAGCCGGTCGCGCGACTGGCGGCGACGTCATGAGCGCCCCGACCCCCGTCGCCGACCGCCTCCACGCCCGCACCGACAACCCCCGCCGCGCGTACTGCGGCACCACCGACGCCCCCAAGTTCGCCCACGACCTCCGCACCGTGACCTGCCCGAACTGCGCAGCCGCGATCCGAGCAGACAAGGAGACCACACCATGACCCTCCACTACGACGACGCCGGCCTCCGCCTGTTCCACGGGTCGAACAAGGACATCCTCCCGACGTTCGCGGATGCGTCGTTCGATTCGATCGTCACCGACCCGCCCTACGAGCTCGGCTTCATGGGCAAGGGGTGGGACTCGTCCGGCATCGCGTACGACGTCGACGTGTGGCGTGAGTGCTTCCGCGTGCTCAAGCCCGGCGGGCATCTTCTCGCGTTCGGCGGCACCCGCACCTGGCACCGCATCGCCGTCGCGATCGAGGATGCCGGGTTCGAGATCCGCGACTCGATCGCCTGGATGTACGGCAGCGGATTTCCCAAGTCCCTGAACGTGGCAAACGCGATCGACAAGTCGCGGAATGACCAAGACGAAGTGCTCGCAGTTACTACCCGGCTCGCTGACCTCGCGGCAGCCGCGGGCGTCACCCGTCGCCAGATCGACGAAGCGATGGGCACCAGCGACATGGGCGGGTGGTGGCTTTCCCGCATTCGAGGTCGAGCAGCCATCGCGTCCGTCGAGAACTGGGGGCGCCTGCGGGATCTTATCCCCGGCGCCTCAGAGCTCGACGACGAGGTATGGCGGCTGAACGGACGGAAGGGCGCACCCGGGGAGGCGTGGGCCGCGCGCGAGATCATCGGGCAGGCACAGGACCGTCGCGGCGACGGCACAGTAATCGGTCTCGGCCACTCAGGCGAAATCGCCCGCGCGACCTCAGATGTGGCGCGCCAGTGGGAGGGCTGGGGTACTGCGCTCAAGCCGGCGTTCGAGCCGATCATCGTCGCGCGGAAGCCGCTGGTCGGGACGGTCGCGGCGAACGTGCTTGCGTACGGCACCGGAGCGATCAACATCGACGCAAACCGTGTGCACACCGCTGGCAGCGAGGCAAAGGCGTACAAGGTGAAGCAGCTGAAGCCGGGCGCGACCCTCAACAGGGAAGGCGGCAACTGGCGCCCGGACGATCCCGACGCCGAGACGTACGAGGGGGAAACTAAAGCGGGTCGGTTCCCGTCGAACGTGCTGCTCGACGAGTCGCAGGCCGCTGCGCTCGACGCGCAGACCGGCACGTTGACCAGTGGCACCGGAGCGGTGAAGCGCGCCTCGAGCGCAGCGCGCGACGGCAACCGCGGCGCAGCGCTAGGCAAGGAATCGCGCGCCGAGGGAACTGAGATGGTTTCGTACGGCGACAGCGGGGGAGCGTCGCGCTACTTCCCGACGTTCCGCTACGCCGCGAAGGCCCCGGGCACCGAGCGGCCCGAGGTCGACGGCGTCGCGCATGCGACTGTGAAGCCCCTCGACCTGATGCGCTGGCTCGTCCGCCTCGTCACACGCCGCGGCGGCCACGTCCTCGACCTGTTCGCCGGCTCCGGCACCACCGGAGAGGCAGCCCTGCTCGAAGGCATGGAATGCACGCTGATCGAGCTCGAAGCCGATCACCTTCCGCTGATCCTCGCGAGGGTGCGGAAGCCGCTGCAGACGTCGCTATTCGGCGACTGGGAAGGGGGTGTGGCATGAGCCGCACGATGGAGGTCCTCGCGACCGTGGAGCACGGCACCGTCGACGGGTACCGTGCCGGATGCCACGGCTCCACGGTGTCCTGCGGCGCGGCCGTGTCCTGCACCGACGTCTACATCCGGTATCAGGGCGACTGGGATTCCGGAAGCGCGTCGACGCCGGCGAGAACCCCGCCGACATCGTCGCCGAGGAGACCGCCGAGCTTGAGGCGATCCGGGAGCGCGACAAGGCCGCGAACCGGAAAGCGAAGGCCGCCGCCGCCCGCGCCGAGAAGGAACGCGACGAGAGGAAGGCGCGCGCTGCGGAGCCGAACCTCACGGAGCGGATCGGCGACGACGTCCGCCGGCTCATCAGCGAGGGGAAGACGGTCCGGGAGATCGCGGCCGAGCTGAAGGTCGCGATCGCGTCGGTCACCCGCACCCGGGAAGCGCTCGGCATCAAGGGCCCGCCGCCCGGATCATCGTCGACGTCGCCGAGGTCGCCCGCCTCCACGCCGAGGGCTACTCGGACACGGTGATCGCCCAACGCATGGGTGTCGCGAACAGCACGATCAGCACGATCCGTCGGGAGAAGCTGAAGCTCCCGCGCCTGTCGCCGAAGGTCGCCCGGGCACACGAGGAGTCGCCGCGTGCCGCCCGGCAGCGTCGCATCGTCGAGCTGCACGGGCAGGGCATGACGGACCAGCAGATCGCCGACGAGCTCGGCACCACCCGGTCCGCGGTCTACCAGGCCCGGGTCCGGCTCAACCTTCCCCTGAACCGGGCACGCACCCGCGGACCGTACAAGCCCGCACGACCACAAGGCCGGAGCGGGTGGAACTCGCCCCCGACGCGGACATCACACATGGCACCCCTGACGGCTACACGGCCGGATGCCGCGGTCGCGGATGCCCGAGCACCCCGACATGCACCGAAGCGATGCTGAACGCTCACAGGGCCGCACGCCGACAGGCAGGAGGCGAGTGATGGACCCGCTCACGATCATCGACCCCAACGCCGCACATGACCAGTGGGTGCGCGAGCATGAGTGGCACCTCGCGATCCTCCCCGACCTGATCGACGCGATCGTCGACGCCACCCTTCCCGACATCCCGTCGGCGGCGGCTCCCGCTTCGACAAGGACCAGATCACCGGAGGCGGCTACCTCGACAACATGCGCGCACTCGACGCCTACACGGTCAGCTCCGGAGGCCGCATCATCGGACAGGGCGCAGCAGCCGACGCCCGCGAACTCTGGTACGAACTCATCACCTACCTCGGGGCCGCGGCGCAGGTCGTCTCCCGCCCGATCCGACCGGTGCCACCCATCGGGAACACCGTCGACGCGG